>CAZSWI010000094.1:0-12340 GCA_964610635.1 uncultured Acidobacterium sp. | reverse complement strand
ACAACCCGTCAACGGAGAACAGCCCCCATCTCTTATTGGTAAATCGTTCGCTCGCTTGTGCCGGGCCCGCCTCAGGCGCCGCGAAGCGGCGCGACGGTAACAGCCACAGCCTTCAGGCCATGGAATATCGAGCGGAGAGATACGGGCTTTAGCCCCGGGCTGCTGCCGCCTTCTTCTTCGCCGCTGCGATCGCCTTCTTCTTCTCTGCGGGACTCATCGCCAGCACCGCCCGCGTCTTCACTGGCAGCTTCTCGTAGACCAGCTCCCGAGCCGCCCGCAGCAGTTCCTTCAACTCGCCGGCAGGCAGCGTATTCCACCGCTCCACAGCCACCCAGTGCGCGCGCGCAAAATAAGGAGCAGGGAAGACCCCCTCAATCTCCACCAATTCCGAGAACCGCTCCGGCCCCGCTGCGAACGACAGCACAGCCCCATGGTCAGGCTCAAGGCTCACCAGCGCGAACATCTTCCCGCCGATAGCCTTGTCTGCAACCCAATACACCAGGTTGTCGCCCCACTGCATCGTCTCGCAAACGTCAGGCAGACCAAGCAGGAACGAGCGCAGACCCTCAGCATCCATGCCGATAATCTACTCCGCGCTCCAGCGGCGCATTCCAGCAAAAAAAAAATGGCGAGATAACTCCACCGCACACGACAATCTAATTCACTGGCAACTGGCAACTCGGAACCGGCTACTCGGCCTCAGCCAAATAGACCCCAAACCAGCGTCGGCTATCCGTCCAGTTTCGCCGCACCGCGAAACCCGAACGGCCCATAAGTTTCGCAACCGTTTCCGGCGTGAATTTGTAACTGTTCTCGGTATGAATTGTTTCGCCCCGCCGAAATCCGACCGTCAGCTCCAACGATGGAATCGCAACCTCCTGCGAAACCAGGCTCTCCAGATGCATTTCGATTCGCGACTCGCGATCGTTCCACAAAACGCGATGCCGGAACAGTCGCGGCCGAAAATCCGCGCCCAGTTCCCGCTGAATCCGTGTGAGCACGTTCCGATTGAACTCCGCCGTCACTCCAGCTCCGTCGTTGTATGCCCGCAAAAGCGTCGCGCGATCCTTAATATGATCGACGCCCAGCAACAGCAGGTCGCCAGGTGCAAGCTGGCCGCGCAGATTTCGCAGCAAAGCGCCCGCGTCCGCGGGCTCGAAGTTGCCGATGCTCGACCCGATGTAGAGCACTATCCGTCTGCACGCAGGTGCCGGAATCTCATTGAGTTCCGTCGTGTAGTCAGCGACGATGGGCCGCACCGCAACTTGGGGCAAATCTTCGCTAATGCGGGTGCGAGCCTCTTCCAGGGCCGAAACCGAAATGTCGATGGGGTAATAACCGACGCGCTCCTGGCGTCGAACAGCCGCGGCCAGCAGAACGCCGGTCTTCGCCGCAGTGCCCGCTCCGAGCTCGATCATGGCCAGGCGGTCGTCGCCCGCCGCGGCAAGAATCTCATCGGCATATTGCGCGAAGATCTCCCGCTCTGTCCGCGTCAGGTAATACTCCGGCAGTTCTGTAATCGCTTCGAATAGTTCCGAGCCGCGCCGATCGTAAAAAAGCCAGGGAGAAAGTTTCTTGGGCAGCGCGGTCAGCCCGCGATATACTTCGGCGCCCACCGGCGTTGAAACCGCCTCGGGCAGACAGGGAAAGGATGAAAGAGCGTGCATCGGGAACTGCGCCTCCGGTCAGTTGGCAGCCAGGCGAACGCCGGAGAACTGCCAGCGCGTCGAGGCCGGAAAGAAGTTGCGATAGGTGGCGCGGATGTGGGAGGCGGGGGTGGCTACCGAGCCGCCGCGCAGCACCATCTGGTTGCACATGAACTTGCCGTTATATTCTCCCAACGCGCCAGGGAGCGGGCCGAAGCCAGGGTAAGGCAGATAAGCGCTGCCGGTCCACTCCCAAACGTCGCCATAAAGCTGTTCGACAGATACTTTTTTAGACTCCTGTTCGACAGAAACCAGCTTTCTGGACTTTTGATCAACAGAGCCTTGCCATACGGAATCGTGTTCAACAGGAACCTGCTCCAACTGGGATGCATCTGGCATAGCCCTCGGATGGAATGCCTCAGTCTCCATCAGATTTCCGGTGACCAGCGCCCCGGCCGCAGCGACTTCCCACTCCGCTTCGGTGGGCAGCCGTTTGCCGGCCCAGCGCGCATATGCGTCCGCCTCGAAATAGCTGATGTGGCAAACCGGCGTAGCCAGCAAATCGTTCAGCCCCACCAACCCGCCCATCGTGAAAACATCCCAGCTCCCGCTCTCCGCGCGCCGCCAGTAGAGCGGAGCCTCCCAGCGCTCGGCCTGCACGGTGCTCCATCCTTCCGCAAGCCAAAGCTCAGAACGCTTATATCCGCCGTCTTCCATGAAGCGCAGATACTCCGCGCAACTGACCGGTCGCGAGGCCAGGCGGAACGACTCAAGATAGACTTTGTGCCGCGGCGTCTCATTGTCGAAACAAAAGTCACTGCCACTGTGACCAATTTCCAACAGGCCACCAGTAAAATCGACCCAGCGGATCGGCGACTCCGCAACCGCCTCACGAGAACCCCGCGCATATACCGGATGCAGCGGGTTATTCCAGAACGCATTCTTGATGTCCGTCAGCAATAGCTCCTGGTGCTGCTGCTCATGATTCAGGCCAAGAATGATGCGTGTCCGTGCGTCCTCGGGAACGTCGCCAGAAGCGAAATCCTCCATCGCAGCATCCACATGATGCCGGTACGCCAGGATCTCCTCCGCTGTTGGCCGCGAAAAAGACGCCCGCAGCTTTTTCTCCGGTTGCGCTGAAACCGCGTTGTAGTAGCTGTTGAACAGCCAGATGAAATCCGGATGAAAGGGCCGATGGCCCGGCCGAAATTCGCGCAGAACAAAAGTCTCAAAGAACCACGTCGTATGCGCCAGGTGCCACTTGGCCGGGCTGGCGTCGGGCGAGGACTGCACCATCATGTCTTCCGGAGTCAACGGCGCGCAGAGCGCGAGGCTCCGGCTCCGCACGCGACAAAACTCCTCGGCGAGTACTGCTGGTGTGAGTACGCTCATTGGCCCGTCCTTGTTTGGATTCTTCCCAGCGGGGGAGAGCGGGGGGCGGGTTTGGGGTTGCCCGTCAGAGTACCACTCTCATGGTTGAGACGCACATAAAGATGCGCAAACTTTTGCGGACGTTTCATTTTCGGCGTGATTTGACGGCTTGAGGCCCGGTTTTCCTGTGCCAGCCCATCCGCCATAACACCCAGGACACCTTTTGCCTTGATGTCCGTCTAATGGGCCAGCTTCGCGCAGGGCCTGTTAACACTATCGGGAGGGATGGCGGTGCGAGCGAAAATCCGGCCAGACGAGGCGGAGCCCGCGGGCCGTGACGGCCCCACCGTCAAGGGCGACAACGAAGTATGGCCAGATTTGCGCCGCAACCCGGAGGGACGGGGCCAATTTCCCTCATTTCTTCGTCTGTCGCCGCTAAGGTACAGCCGGTATCTGTCGCTCCTCCCTCCTCGAACTGAGCAAAGCTGTCTCCCGTCGCCACCATTCCAATAGTGTTAACAGGCCCTGGGCTCTCCGGCGCCGGAACGCGTCTTTCCAGCGCAGGGCACGTCTATTCGGGCATAATCAGAACGGCCCGCAATCCCCTGCCGCAATTCCGGTAAGGGGCTGTTCTGAAGGGTACGCGTATGAGTTTTCTCCGGTCCCGTCTCGCAGCGTTCGCGCTTTGCGCCTCTGTTGTTGCTTTGTGCACGGCGCACATTCTTTCGGCCCAGGATCAAGGCCAGTCCCAGCAGCGCGCCGGCCGCGGCGGCGGAATGGGTGGCGGCGGCATGTTCATGATGGGCGGCAACAATGCCCACGGCAAAGTTACCGCAATCTCCGGCACCGAGATCACCATCAAGGACGAACAGAGCCAGGTCTACAAGGTAGAAACCGGACCGAACACGCATATCCGCAAGGATCGCGAAGAAGCGAAAATCTCCGACATCCACATCGGCGACACCATCGTCGCCGGAGGAAACCTCGACGAGCAGGCTAAGACCGTCGGCGCCATGTTCGTCATGGTTCTCACCCCCGAGCAGGCCGCGCAGATGGAGAAGATGCGCGCCGAGTTCGGCAAGACCTGGACGGCGGGCAAGATCACCGCGATCAAAGATCTGACCCTGACTGTCGAACGCCCCGATAAAGTCACTCAGACCGTCACCGTCGACGAGAACACCACCTTTCACAAGGGCGCTCGCGGCAACGCCACCGACATCACCTTCCCCGATATCAAGGTCGGCGACATGCTCCGCGCCGATGGCTCGGTGAAAGATGGATCGTTCCTCGGGACCAATCTTGTTGTCATGGAGCCTCGCCAACCCGGCCAGGGCGAGCATGGTCAGGGACGCTTCGGCAACGGTCCAGGCGGCCCAGGCAATCCCAATGCTCCAGGCTCTCAGATCCCGCAGCAGCCGCAGCCTGAAGGCACACCCACGGGATCCACGCCCCCGCAGCAGCCCAACCCCCAGCAAAACTAACCCATGACGCTACTCGCGCGCCTCCCCGCTCTTGCTGTCTCCCTGCTCCTGTCGGGATCGCTCGCCATCGCCCAAACAACCCCGCCCACTCCGCAACCAGCGCCGCACCCCCAGGCCGCACCACCCCCTCCCGACGTGCAATTGCCGCCGGCACCCGCCAGCCCCGCGCCAGCGCCGACCCAAACCGGGGGCACCATCCACGGCGCTATCAAGGATGGCAACATCCCCCTCCCCGGCGTCGCCGTGACCGCGAGCAATTCGCTCACCGGCAAGAAATACTCCACCACCACCGACGTCACCGGCAGCTACACACTCGCCATTCCGCAGAATGGCCGCTACGTGCTCAAGACCGAGCTTGCCGCTTTCGCCCCGGTCACAAAAGAAGCTGTCCTCAATGCCACCACGCACGACCAGACCGCGGACTTCTCCATCATGCTCGCCTCCCGCGCCGAGCAGCAGGAGCAGCAGACCAACTTGGCTAGCGCGGCGCGCCAGTTGATGGCTGGTGGTGGCGCGCAGAGCCTCAACCTGCTCGGCGCAGCCTCCGACCTCATCCAGGCCGGAGCCGGCGGCGAACAATCCGGTGCTGCCCTCCCCTCGCTGGCAGGTAATTCCGATTTTTCTTCGGGTGAATCGGTCGCCGTCAACGGCCAAACCGGCACCACGAACCCGTTCGCGGGCGTCGACTTCGGACGCATGCAGGACACCGCCGAACTGAACCAGTCCCTCAGTGGCCAGGCTGGACAAGGTGGCCCCGGTGGTGGCGGATTCGGCGGTGGCGGTGGTTTCGGCGGCGGAGGAGGCTTCGGTGGTGGTGGCGGACGCGGCGGCGGTGGTGGCATGCGCGGCAATTTCCGCAACTTCAAACCCAACCAGCCCCACGGCGCAATTTTCTGGAACGGCGGCAATGGCGCGCTCAATGCCGACGACTTCGCCCTGCGCGGTCAGCCCATTCAACAACCATCCTATGAATCCAACCGATTTGGCCTCACCTTCCTCTCTGCGCCCTACATTCCGAAAATTCTGACCAACGATAAAAACGACTTCCTCTTCTTCACACTCTCCGGTACGCGGTCCTCCTCGCCCTTCGACGAATACGGAACCGTACCTACGCTCGCCGAGCGCACTGGCGACTTCACTGGACTCACCACTCCTGGCGGCGCCAAAATCACCGTCTACGATCCCAGCACTGGCCTGCCTTACGGCCCATGCGCCAGCGGACCCGACGCCGGAAATCCCAGCTCGCAGTGCATCCCCGCCAGCGAGATTCAGCCCCAGGCAACCGCGCTGCTGAACTACGTGCCGCTCCCCAACCTCACAGGCCAAAACGAAAATTACCAGCGCCTTACCTCAGCGACGACCAATCAAACGCAGATCGGTGTTCGCTTCAACCATAGTTTTGGCAAAAACGCCGGCGGCGCCAATGGCATCGTGCGCATGGCGCGGCAGTATCTCGGCCAGGGCAACCCGGGCATCACGCAAAGCATTAGTGCGAATTTCAATTACAGCCACTCGGCTTCCGACAGCCTGAATCTCTTTCCAGACCTGGGCGGCAAGAATCAGACTCACCAGTACTCGCTGCAACTGGGCTACTCCATTGGCAAGGGCAGGCTCACCAGCAACCTTACCGGGACCTGGAACCAGACCCACACTCAGGTAAGTAACTACTTCAGTTACATAAACGACATCGCTCCGCAGCTGGGCCTGACCGGGCTGCCCGATTCTCCGCCGCTGTGGGGTCTGCCGAGCGTTACGCTTAATCAATTCACCGGCCTCAGCGAGCAGCAGCCCAGCTTCCAATTGGCGGAAACGGTCGGTCTCGGCGAGCAAATTGCCTGGGTTCACGGAAAACACAACCTCCGCTTCGGTGGCGATCTCCGGCGCGTCTTCGACGACATGATCGGCAACACCAACTCCACCGGAACCTACGTCTTTACTGGTCTCTTCACGCAGCAGCCGGGTTCCAGTGGAACCAGCGGCACCGGCAACACGGGAGTCAACGGCCTCGCGGAAAGTGGCTCCTCCCTTGCCGATCTGCTCCTCGGCCTGCCTCAGGAAACTACCCTCCAGGCTGCCTATCAGGAAGCGCACCTTCGCCAGAACGAGATGGACGGCTACGCTCAGGATGACTGGCGCGCTATGAAGAACCTCACCTTCCTCTTCGGTCTCCGCTACGACTACTACTCGCCCTATTCCGAGAGGAACGACCGCCTCGCCACTCTCGATACCCGCAACGATTTCGCGTCGGTCGCCACGGTTACCTCGAATGGAGTCGGCCCCTTCACCGGAAAGTATCCGCGCGACCTCATCTATCCCGAGAAAGACAATTTCTCTCCGCGCATCGGCTTCGCCTCCCATCCATTCAGGGACACCGTCATCCGCGGTGGCTATGGCATCAACTACACCGTCGGCCAGTATGTGAAATTCGTGCAGAATTTCGCCTTTGAGCCGCCCTTCGCCGACGTCCAGAGCAACGTCATCAGCACGGCCGGCAGCGGAGCCAGCGTCTTCGGCTGCTCCCCCTTCTGTCTGGCCAATGGATTCCCAGCTCCACAGACCGATGGCAATTACTCGGTCAACAAAAATTACCGTCTCCCTTATGTGCAGGTGTGGAACCTGAATCTGCAGCGCACCCTGCCGTGGAACGTCCTGCTCAACCTTGGCTACAACGGATCGAAAGGCAGCCGGCTCGACATCATCGATGCGCCCGGCCGAAACGCAACCACCTCCCTCAGCGGCGTGTTCTATGACTACGAGGACTCGGTGGCGTTTTCGAATTACAACGCGCTCACCTTCAGCGCGCGCAAGCGCATGAGCGCCGGCATCTCTCTGCAAGCCACCTACACCTATTCGCACTCGATCGACGATGCCTCGACCATCGGCGGCAACGGAGGCACCAGCACCAGCATCGTCCAGAACTGGCAGGACATTCTCGCCGAAGAATCCAACTCCAGCTTCGACGTTCGTCACAGAGTCAGCGGCAACTTCGTCTATGAGCTCCCCTTCGGTCCCGACACCCATGTGCTGACCACCGGTTGGATGGGTCACGCGCTCGCCAATATGAATTTCTCCGGGAGCTATTCGATCGCAACCGGTAATCCACTCACCCCGCACTACGAGGCGACTGTCGAAGACGTCTCGCGCGGCACCACGAATTCTCTGCGTCCCGATCGCGTGCCGGGGGCATCCCTGATGGCAGGCGGCGGTACGCTGAACAACTGGTTTAACAAGGAGGCATTCGCGCCGCCGGCTGGCGTCTACGGAACCGCCTCGCGCCTCAGCATCCCCGGACCAGGCACGATCTCCGTCGATATGTCCGCTTCGAAGAGCCTGCGCTTCGGGGATACGAAGACGTTCGAGATGCGCGCCACGGCCGACAACGTCTTCAATACGGTGCAGTACTCCGGAGTCGACTCAACCCTCGGATCGGGCACCTATGGTGAAGTCATCTCAACCGCCGGGATGCGGTCTTTCACGTTCATGGGCCGGTATAGATTTTAGGCGAATACATATGAGAAGCCGATTCTCCGCAACGATCGCCGTCGTCGCAAGCATGGCGCTACTGGCCTCCGCACGCCCACAGGATCAGACAACCGCTCAAACCCAGCAGCCCCCAAACACGAACAGTTCCACTTTCACTCTCAAGGTGAACAGCGATCTCGTCCTCACCAACATCGTCGTCCGCGACAAGAAAACCGGCCAGGTTGTGAAGGGACTTACCGAAAAAGATTTCACCGTCATTGAAGACGGCAAGCCGCAACACATCGCCAGCTTCGATTTTGAAAGCGTCGACCAGGCCGCCTCGCTGAACGAAGCCACCATCAATGCCTCCGCGCCCAACGGCGTCTTCGGCGCGAAATCTGCCACCGCGACCCAGGAAGAGCTGCGCAATCATCGCCTCATCGTCATGTTCTTCGACCTCACCTCGATGCAGCCCGATGACATTGATCGGGCGCAGGACGCCGCCCGCAACTATATCAACAAGCAAATGCACCCCGCAGACCTGGTAGCCGTCGTTTCGCTCGATGCCACTCTCTCCCTCGACCAGGACTTCACCGCCAGCAAAGATCTGCTGCTCAAGGCCGTGAACACCTATGGCGGCACCGAGCAGCAGGGTTTCGCAGCCGGCGCCACCAGCACCGCCAACCAGGTCGAAGACGCCAGCTCCTTTACCCCCGACGAATCCGAGTACAACGACATCAACACCGACCGCGAGCTCTTCGCGATTGAAGACATCGCAAAATCTCTCGGCTACCTCAACGAGAAAAAGTCGCTGCTCTACTTCTCCGGCGGCATCCAGCGAGACGGCATCGAAAATCAGGCGTCACTGCACGCGGCCATCAACTCCGCCGTGCGCGCCAACGTCTCAATCTATAGCGTCGACGCCCGCGGCCTCCAGGCCATCTCGCCCCTCGGCGACGCCACCACCGGCAACCTGCGCGGCGCGAATTCCTTCAATGGCGCGGCGCTCCAGAACAACCTCGACTCCAATTTCAATACCCAGGAAGTCATGGCTACGCTCTCGTCGGATACCGGCGGCAAAGCCTTCTTCGACTCGAACGACTTCTCACCCGCCTTCGACCGCATCCAGCGCGACACCTCCGCCTACTACGTCATCGGGTACCACTCCACCGACCTTCGCCGCGACGGCCGCTATCGCCGGCTTACCATCAAGGTCGATCGTGGCGACGTCAAGCTTGAATACCGGCCCGGCTATTACGCTCCCGCCGATTACCAGCACGCGACCAAAGATGAGCGCGAGCGCCAGCTCGAAGAAGAACTCGCCAGCGATCTGCCTGCGACCGATATGGCCGTCTATCTCCAGGCCCTCTATTTCCGCAACGGCGACAACCGCTTCTTCGTGCCCATGTCTCTCGTCGTCCCCGGCTCCCAGATCCCCTTCGTCAAAGGTGGCGACCGCGACAAGGCCACACTCGACATCATCGGCCAGGTCCGCGACACTGCCGGTCACGACATCGGCGATATCCGCGACACCGTCAAGCTCGCCATCGATCAGTCTCAGCAGGTCCAGCAGAAAAACGTGCAATACACCACCGGCTTCAATCTGCCCGTCGGCAAGTATCACGTCAAGTTCGTCGTGCGCGAAAACGTGACCGGCCGCATGGGCTCCTTCGAAACCGACCTCACCGTCCCTGATCTGAAGAAGGTCCCCCTCAAGATGAGCTCGGTCGTCCTGGCCAGCCAGCGCATGCCCGCCGGCAAAAAGCAGGACAGCCCCTTAGTCCGCGACGGCCAGCAGTTAGTCCCGAACCTGCCTCACGTCTTCCGGCAGGATCAGCACATGTATCTGCTTTATGAGGTCTACGATCCAGCCCACGCAACCGCCGCAGCCGGTGCGTCGGTACCCGCAAATACCGGTAAGCCTGACAAGAACGCTCCACCGCCTGTCCGTGTGATGACCAGCATCGAGTTTCTTTCCGGCTCAGCGAAGGCCTTCGAAACGCCGCTGGTCCAGGCCACGCAGCTCAACGTTCCCACGCGCGACGCCGTTGCGTTCCAGTTCGACGTGCCGCTCGACAGCCTCAAGCCCGGAACCTACATCTGCCAGATCAACGTCATCGACGACGCGGGCGGTACCTTCACCTTCCCGCGCACCGCCGTGCTCATCCGCCCCGCTCCGTCTGCGACGCCGCCAGCCACGTCTGCCACATCGGGAGTCAGCGGCCAGGGCCAATAACTCAGCCCACCTTCGCCTCTGCAATCACGTCGGCGATCATGCTGTCGCTCATGCCCCTTTTGCGCAGGCTTTCGGCCAACGCCTGCCCCGGCGAGCGGTCGAGCTTTTCCAGGTCCTTCCGAAGCCCGCGCCCAATATACGCGCGGATGAGAGGCTGATATCCCGAGTAGCCCAAAGCCGGGGCGATGTCTTTCAAATCGTCGATCACGTCTTCCGGCATGCGAATACTGATGGTGCTCATCGGCCGGTCCCGGCGCAGCCGCTTCCAAACGCGCTGCGTCTCGCTTTTCACGGGCCGCGTCTTCTTTCCGCTATTCCTCATATTCTCGCCTCTCATGCGAAGTGACCGGACGAGCCGAAACAATCCGAATCACATCGTCGTTTCTCATCATGTGAACCACGAACAGCAAATGCTCGTCCAGAGTTTCGCCGATCACGGCCTGCGCGAAGCCATCCTCGTCTCCCGCATCTTTCAGGCGCAACAGCGGATCCATGAATACTTCACAAGCCAGTTCGAATGAGACCCCGTGTTTCCTGAGATTCGTCGCAGCTTTCTCTTTAGCCCATTCGAACGACAGCCCGCGAAACGAATACCGGACGTCCACATCTCTCAACGTATATACGTTGTATATGCGTGTCAAGAATGTCAGGCTGAGCCTCGGGATTCCCACCGGCCTGCCAACCCGCCGTGGTACCCTCTTCACCAACACAACCGTGTCCACAACCGCCCAAAAAATTCCCTCCCGACCAGGCCCGCGCCGCTTTCACGCTCACGAAACCGCGCGCGCGAAAGAGCTCGAAGGCCTGCCCCTCGCCACCTTCTGGCAACGTCTTCTCGGCTACACCATCGACCTCTTGCTCGCCGTCTTCCTCTGGGCGCCGCTTGAAATCCTCTGGCGCATCAGGATCCTCCACGAGCACGCCGTTCATGTCGTTTGGGACTTTCATGAGCCTGGCAACATCGTCTTTGCGCTGCTCTATTTCGGCCTCTTCAACTTCCTCGGAAACGGACGCACTCCAGGCAAATGGCTCGCCCGCACCCGTGCCGTCTCGCTCAACAGCCGTCGTCTCGGCCTCTGGCAATCCATCGAGCGTTCGCTCGGCTACGGAGCCGCTGTCCTCGAAGGCGGCCTTGGCTTTCTGCAATTCTTCTGGAGCGCGAACCGGATGTGCGCGCAGGACCGTCTCGCTGAGACAATCGTCATCGACGAACGCAGGCGCAGCGTTCAACCCTCCGTCTGACTCTGTGCCCCGATGAACCCGCGCAGATACGTATCTTTTTCGTACCTCCTTATCCACGGATTTTTGCGCCCGCGCCCTTGCTCCCACCACTCGGCCCCTGGATAATCGTGGTGAACATCAGGAGCGGTGTTCCGCCCCAGTGAATCTATATAGCCGCCAGGATGTACTTCGCATATTGCGCATCTCCTCCCGGCAACTCAGCGCATGGGAGAGAGCTGGACTGATTGCCATGGCTGCCGACTACGGCTTCCAGGACCTCGTCCAGCTTGGAAAACTTCGCGATCTCCGCGCTCAGCGAATTTCCGCTTCGAACATCAGCGCCAGCGTTCAGGCCATGAAGGCGGTTTCCGGAATTCCCAATCCCCTCCTCGAAGCCGGTGTCGCCAAACGCGGACCTCGTCTCGTATTCCGCCACCTCGGCACGACGATGGATCCTATCGCCGGCCAGTTCGAGTTCGATTTCGAAGGCGGCGGCGCCCGCCTGGCTATCGTCGAGGACGCGCCCCCTTCCGCTACCCAGATTCAAAATCAGATTGGCGTCCTGTTCTTTCAGGGCGTCCGTTGCGAAGAGCAGGGCAAGATCGCCGAAGCTGCCGCACTCTACGAAGAGACGCTCTCTCTCGGCGAACATGCCCCGGCTGCCATCAATCTCGGAACTATCCTGTATAACCAGCGCCAGTTCGAGCGGGCTGAGCAGCTCTACCGTCGCGCTACTGTTGCCAATCCCGACTATGCGCTGGCCTTCTTCGACCTGGGCAACGCGCTCGACGAACTCCAGCGCCTGCCCGAAGCAGTCGAAGCCTACAAGGCTGCGATTCGCCTCTCCCCTGGATACGCCGACGCGCATTACAACCTCGCGCTCGCCCTCGAGCGCAGCAACGAGCGCCGCCGCGCCCTCCGGC
>CAZSWI010000093.1:0-12417 GCA_964610635.1 uncultured Acidobacterium sp. | reverse complement strand
GTGCTCTGGACCTGGACCATGATGCGGTGTCCTTTGAGGAAGACGTGGTCGGCGGCGTGGAGGGAGAATCGGTATTCCTCGGGAGTGTTGGCGGGGATGGGTTCGGGGTTGGTGCGGCTGAGGCGATAGCGGCCGCGGAAGATTTCGTCGGCGATCATGAGCTCGAAGCCGGCAGTTGTTACGTTGGGACCTGAATCGATGGTGAGGCAGGTGGCCTTGCATGCGTCGGCTTTTTCAGCAGTGTCGGGGAAGACATCGATTAGCTTGACGACCCAGTCGCTGTCAGTGCCGGAGGTGGAGGCGGTAAGGTCGGCAACGACGTCGCCGGTGATGGTGAGGTCGTGGTCGAGGGGCGGGGTGGAGAAGGTGGCGAGGTCTTTGCGGCCGTCGGGGAGGGCGGAATCGTACGGGCGTTGATCCTGAACGAGCCAGGTGTACCACTGGGAGCCGGGGGCGTAGGTGGCTTCGATGGGGCGGCGGCGGTAAGGGATGGGGTTGGCGGGATCGGATGTGTAGGCCTTGAAGGCCGTGGGGTCGGAGGGCTTCGCGAAGGTGAGGGAGCCGTCGGCGGCTAGATATAGATCAGTGGTGGTTACATTTTTGGGAGGCCACTGGTCATAATGCATCCAGAGCTCGGAGCCGGTTTGGTAGGTTGCGGTATTGGTAAGGCTGAAGCCTGGCTGGTCTTTCAGGTAGAAGGCGAAGAAGGGGGCTTCGATCTGGCGGCGGAACTCGTCGCCGACGGCTTCGCCGAAGTCGAGGTCGCCGAGGTGGCGGGTGGTTTGGGACCAGGAGCCGTGACGCCAGGGTCCGAGGACGAGATAGACAGGGTGGGCGGGGGGCGGATTCGAACTGCTGGGTGGCTCATGGTGGGCGGCTGACTCGAGGGCGGCGTATTCAGCCTGGGGGCCCCAGAGGTCTTCCTGATCCCACCAGCCGCCGACTTCGAGGGTGGGGACGGCGACGGTGGTGAGGTGGTACTGGACGGCGCGGGAGGTCCAGAAGTCGTCGTAAGCGGGGTGGTCGAGGAAGGCGCGGCCGGTGGGCAGGTCGTCAACGCCGGACCTACCAGCTGCCGCGAAAGAGCCAGCGTTGAGGAACCAGGTGTAGGCGTCTTCGTCCAGTTTGCTGAATGCGTTTTCCTTACTCGATTCCATTCCGTTGACGTAGTCGTAGCCGTAAGTCTGGCGGAATGCGCCGTTGTGGAAGAAGTCATCGCCGAGCCAGACGTCGGTCATGGGGGCCTGGGGAGAGATGGCGCGGATGGCTGGGTGGGGTTCGATTCCGGCTTCGGCGGCCAGGAAGCCGGGATAGGAGATGCCCATGACGCCGACGCGGCCGTTGTTATGGGGGACGTGTTTGAGGAGCCAGGCTACGGTGTCGTAGGTGTCGGTCGATTCATCGATAGCATGCGGGTCATGATGGTCGGAGAGAGGACGCATCATGACGAAGGCGCCCTGGGATTTGTAACGGCCACGGATATCTTCCATGACGAAGATGTAGCCGCTCTGGGCGAGCTCAGTGTAGCGGGAGTTGGTGGAGTCGGACGTTGAGCCGTCGACGCCGTAGGGCGTGCGCTGTATGAGGAAGGGCAGCGGATCTTTTGCGTTGGTTGGGCGGAGGATGACGGCGTGTAGCTTGATGCCGTCGCGCATGGGGATCATGGCTTCCTGGCGCGAGTAGGTGCGGAAGTGGTTGGGGACAGGCTGCGAGGAGATGCGGTCGAAGTCGATTTGCTGGCCGGGACTGGAGAAACGCATAGTGGCGACCTGGCCAGCGGCGGTGGCGAGGAATGTGTAGTGGGAGTTGCCGCCGTCAGGGGTGAAGATTGTGTTTGATTCGGAGGTGAGATCGAGGCGCGGGGACCGGGCGCCTTCCATATAGAGGCGGTCGCGGTCGCGAAAGACGGAAAAGACGATGTCGGGCTCGTCGTGCTGGCGGTACTGGCCGGTATAGGCGTCGAGAGTGGCTTTAGGGACGTGGGCGGGCGGTTTCTGAGCGGAGAGCAGCGCGGCGCAGAACAGAGTAATAGTGAGGAGAGCGGATCGGCACAGGGACATTGAGATTTATGGTATCGCCAGAGTCTCGCGGACGAGCCGCAGAAGCCGGCGACGCTCGGAAGCGGAATTGACGGGCAGTCGAACCCACTCGCGGGCGGAGCGCAGGTCGGCGAAAATTCCGGCGGGATCTTCGTGAAAATGGATCAGGGCGGTTGATTTTCTGTAGAACACTCCGCGCTTCCGTTCGCGGAGGTGTTCGAGCCGGCGCAGTTCGGCGAGAACCGACTCCACCTGGTCCAGGGCAGCTTCACCGGCGTGTTTCATACGGGCGTCCGATCATTACTTTAGTTGAGAGGAGGACAGTCTCCGGATTCTAAACCAATTGTGTGAGGGCGACTTGCTTTCCACGATGCGGTGCGAGCGGCGAGAATGGATGCAACATGAAGACCTGGGTGGGATGGGGCCGGTTCTGCGCGGTTTCGGTGTGGGGGATGTTTGTGATTTGGGTGCTGGTTGTCTTTGCGGTTGTGGCGCCATTGCGGGCGCAGCAGGCCTCGAAGGAAGCGCAGCACGGGGGCATTGCCAGCGGGCAACAGCATCAGGCGGTGTTCGATGCGCAGCATCGGCCGGTCACGGCGGGTGGGTTCGTGAAGAGCGGGCCGGTGGTATTTGAGGACATTGCGAAGGCAGCGGGGCTGACGGGCTGGCATCACACGTCGGGGACGCCGGACAAGCCGTACATTGTGGAGGCTAAGGGCCCGGGGGTTTGCCTGCTGGACTATGACAACGATGGATGGCTGGATATTTATCTGGTGAATGGGTCGACGCTGGCGGCGATGAATGGCAAGTCGGCGGCTCCGAAGGCGGCGCTGTTTCATAACAACCATGACGGGACGTTTACCGATGTGACGGAGAAGGCGGGCGTCGCGAACGAGCGGTGGGGCTACGGGTGCGCGGTGGCGGATTATGACAACGATGGGTGGCCGGATTTATATGTGACTAACTATGGAAAGAACCGACTTTATCGCAATAATCACGACGGGACGTTTACGGACGTGGCGGAGAAGGCGGGCGTCCAGTTAGGGACGTGGTCGACTGGCGCGACGTTTGGGGATTATGACGGCGACGGCCGGCTGGATTTGTTTGTAGCGGGATATGTTCACTTCGATTTTGTGCATCCGCCGGTATCGGGGTCGCGGACGGTAAATTACGCTAACTGCCAGTTTCGCGGGGTGGAGACGATGTGCGGGCCGCGGGGATTGCCGGGCGAGCGCGACCATTTATTTCATAACAACGGCGACGGGACGTTCACAGATGTCAGCGAGGAACTGGGAGTAGATAACAAGAACGGATATTACGGGCTGGGTGCTCTGTTTGTGGATGTGAACGGGGATGGGAAGCCGGACTTAATTGTGGCGAACGATTCAACGCCGAATTATCTGTACATCAACAAAGGGAATGGGACGTTTGAGGACGACAGCTATCTAAGCGGGCTCGCGCTGAACGCGGATGGGCGGGAGGCGGCAAATATGGGGCTGGCGGCTGGGGATTATGAGAACAACGGGCACGAGGCCATCGTGAGCACGACTTTCTCCGACGACTACGACATCTTATTCAACAACGATGGAAAAGGGAATTTTACCGATGTCAGTTATCAGGCGGGGATCGCTGCGCCTACGATTCCGTTTGTGGGATTCGGGGATGGGTTTCTGGATTACGACAACGACGGCTGGAAGGACTTGTTCATTGCGAATGGGCACGTTTATCCGCAAGTGGATGAGCATCCGGAGTGGGGGACGACCTATGCGGAACGTCCGTTGCTGTTTCACAACTTAAAAAACGGGAAGTTTGAGTTAGTGCCGGCGGTGGAGGGGACGGGGCTGGCGGTTGTGGTGGTGGGGCGCGGCGCAGCGTTCGGGGATTTATTCAATGAGGGAAAGATCGATGTGGTGATGAACAATATGGATGGAGTTCCGGTGCTGCTGAGGAATGTGAACCCGGATCATCATCATTGGGTTGAACTGCAGTTAGTGGGAGGGGCGAAGAGTCCGCGGGATGCGGTGGGGGCGACGGTGTATCTGACGGCGGGCGGGATGCGGCAGCGGTGCGATGTGCTGAGCGGGGGAAGTTATCTTTCGTCGAATGATCCGCGGGTGCATTTTGGGTTGGGGGATGCGGCGAAGGTGGACTTAGTCGAGGTTCATTGGCCGGATGGGGTGGTGGAGAAAGTGCAACTGCCGGGAGTGGACCGAATTTTTGAAGTGGGGGAGGGGAAAGGCGTTCAGGAGACCTCGGCTTTGGCGGTAAAGAGCGGGGCGAAGTAGCCGCGGTAGGCGTAGATCAGGAATAGCTCGATGATTGAAACCACGATGCCGGGGCCGGCGGCCGCGGGGGCGAAGAGGAAACTGAAGAGCAGAATGTTAACGCAGATCGGAGCGACGAGGGTGAGGCCGAGGGGGATGAATCGTCCGGACAGCAGCAAGAGGCCGCCCACTGTCTCGAAGATTCCAACGACCGCCAGCCAGTGATGGTTGACCATCAAAAGGGACCAGGCGCCTGCGTCGCCGGGCGGCATGGTGGCGGGGATGAACTGGTAGAGTTTGTTGAGGCCGAAGACGAGGAAGACAAGGCCGAGAAGAATACGGCAGATCAGAGCTGCAATTTTCATAGATTCTCCTGAGTGTTTTTAGTTGTCCTCAGCCTACGATACCCTTCAGACGGCTGGTTTCCTTTCTCATCTCGCAGGAAAACAGCTGTATGGTTGCGGGGCTATGCGATTTGGCTCCCGCGTCCGATTGAAGAGGGGGATCGAGGCTCAACATTCCATGCCGGGGAGTGCCGCAGACGAGGCATGCTTCGGCTTTCGGGCCAATCTCTGCTCCACAGCATCCACAAAAAGCTGCCATATTGTTTCTCCTCCGATAGCTGTTCCGTTTTCGATGATGCGGGGTGAGGAGGGGATTCGCGGTTTTTGGATTGATGTTGGTCGTAGCGAGGGATGTCCATCGCCCATGAGTTCGTGTGAAAACCTTTCACCACCGAGGACACGGAGAACGCAGAGAGGTCTTTTCGGGTGCGTGACCATGGAAAAGGATTCGTCGTTCGCGTGCGCCTTTAATTCCCCTGCGGGGATTTAGGTGGGCCGTTGGTGGCGGAGGTGAGGGCGCGGATCAGGTCGACTTCGTGCTGGCGGTAGGGGGTGCCGTCAGGATGGAAGATGTCGTGGAACCAGATCATGGGGGGCTGAAGGACGTAGGGACGCTGCCAGGAATCCCAGGGGAGAGTGGTTTGGGTTTTGCCCTGGACGAAGCCCCAGTTGATGGCGGCGACGCGATACTTCTGGGCGATGGGGAGGATGGTGTCGAAGGTGCTGCCTGCGCCGCGGGCCATGTATTCGGTGCACAGGAGTGGGCGGTGGTACTGCTCGAGGAGCAGTACGTGATGCTCGAAATCTTCGGGCCAGCCGTAGTTGTGGAAAGAGAGGACATCGGAGTTTTCGACCTGGATGCGCGGGACGGCCGTCATTAATTTGAGTGAGGACCAGTCGCCCTGCCAGAGGCCACTGGTGAGGGGTTGCAAGGGGTGCGCTGATCGCGCCCACGCGAAGACCCGGGGCAGGAGCTTCGCGACGAGGTCGCGCTTCGCCTCGGTTTCTTTCGTGGTGTCGGCGTTGATATTGTCGGGCTCATTCCATAGATCCCAGCCGAGGATGCGCGGGTCGTCGGCGAAGGCGCCGATGACGCCTTTGACGTAGTTCTCGAGACGGGGATACTGGGCGGGATCGGCGAGGGCGGCGCGGCCGGGGCTTTGCACCCAGCCGGAGTTATGGACGCCGGGGATGGGAGGATGCTGGGGGCCGAGTTTGGGGTCGGGGTCCCAGCAGGAATCGAACAGGACGAAGAGGGGGCGGATGTGATGCTTCGCGGCGATGGTGAGGAAGACGCCGATGCGGTCACGGAAGCCGTCGGGGTCCTGCTGCCAGAGCAGGTCGTGGAGGAAGACGCGCATGGTGTTCATCCCCAGCGATTCGGCCCAGCCGAGCTCGAGGTCGATGCGTTTGGGATCGAAGGTATCGGCTTGCCACATTTCGAGCTGGTTGATGGCGTTGGAGGGGATGTAGTCGCTGCCGACGAGCCAGGGCTGATGGGAGTACCATTCGTTCGCCTGAGATTCCGACCATCGCGCGGATGTGGAAGCCTGGGCTGGGGCGGAGAGAGTCATCAGGGACAGCAGCGCGGCGGTCGCGAAGTGGACGAGGCGGATTTTCAATGGCTGCCTCCAGTGAAAGACATGTTCTTAAGATTGCGGAAGCTATAAGAATCGATGAGGGATTACCCTAGTCTGTTGCAGATCGAATATAGGCTTTTCGTCCGCCCAATATGAATATCAGGGAAGTTGCGCGTCTGGCGAAAGTTTCGACGGCCACCGTTTCGCGAACCATCAACGGTTCGGACAAGGTGACCGCGGAAACGAAGGAACGGGTGCAGCGCGCCATTGAGGAACTGAAGTTCTATCCAAACACATGGGCGCGGGCGTTGGGATCGGGTCGCAGCAGTTTATACGGGTTGATTATTTCCGACATCACGAACCCATTTTTCCCGGAGTTGGTGAAGAGCTTCGAAGATATCGCCGTGCAGTTCGGACAGGAAGTGCTGGTGGCGAATACGAATTACGATCCAGAGCGGATGGAGCTGTGCGTCAGCCGGATGCTGCAGCGCAAGGTGGATGGCGTCGCGATCATGACGTCGGAAATGGATGAGCGCTGGATCCGGGAGTTTCACAGCCGGGAGATTCCGCTGGTGTTTCTGGATACGGGGACGGCGCACGAGCTGACGAGCAACATCGCGGTGGATTATGCGGCAGGGGTGGATGCGGCAGTGGAGCATATTGTGGGCCTGGGGCACACGCAGATTGCGTTTATCTCGGGTCCGATGATGCTGCGCTCGGCGCGGGTGCGGCGGGAGGCGTTTGTGGGATGCCTGGAGCGCCGAGGGATCGGAGCAGGGCTGATGGAGGAGGGCAATCACCAGGTGAGCGGCGGACACGAGGCCATGGCGAGGCTGCTGAACGGCAGGACGGTGCCGACGGCGGTGCTGGCGTCGAACGACATGACGGCAATCGGGGCGCTGGGGGCGATCCACGAGCGGGGATTGAGAGTGCCGGAGGACATTTCGATCGTGGGATTCGACGATATTCAGATCAGCGCATTTACGCAGCCCGCACTGACCACTGTGGGGCTCTCGCGAGACGAGATCGCGCGGGTGGCTTTTCGGGCGCTGTACAGCAGCCGACAGGATGGCACGAAGGGCGGTGAGTATGCGGTGCGGCCGGCGCTGGTGGTGCGGAGGTCGACGGGGCCGGCGCCGGGCGAGGGGAAGCGAGAAGCTGTGAGCGAAGGACGTTTAGCGAAAGACGTTTAGCGAAGACGTTGGCGAACGCCAGCTACTGGACTTCGCCCGAGGGGCGGAGACGCTTGAGTTCGAGAGCGCAGGCGAGGGCGTTGATGGCGGCGAAGCGGAGATTATCGAGACCGGCCCAGATCCAGAAGCGCGTGGTTTCCGGATCTTTTGTATTTTGGGGACGGGCGCGGACGAGGATGTTGGGCTGACCGGCAACGGTGAGGTTGGTGGGCGGATCGGACTCCGCAGTGACAATCTCGACGTGCTCTCCGGCGAGCGCGGCTTCGATCTGGTCGAGCGAGATGGGCGTGGCGAGCTCAACTGCAAGCGAGATGCCGTAGCCGTGAAAGACAGGCGCGTGCAATAGCTGGACGCCGACTTCCGGGAGACGACCGGCGGAGAGCAGAGCGAAGTGGCGGCGGATGCGGGACTCGTTGGCCGCCAGCGAGAACTTCGCCGATTCGCCAAAGGCAGGCGTGGCGTTGAAGGCGACCTGGGTGTCGTAGACCTGCCTGGGGAGATCCTGAAAGCTGAGGAGCTTGACGGTTTGCTGATGGAGTTCATCCATGGCGGCGCGACCGTATTCAGATGCCGGCTCCAGGACGGTAGCCCAGGCGCTATGGAGGGGGTTGTTTTGCGCGATGCGGCCGAGCAGGAGGGCGAGCGTGACAGCGACCGCGTGGGCGGGAACAATGGCGGGGGTTTCGAGGCCGGGCAGATTCTGGCCGGGGATAACCGCCGCGGGAAGAGCCTCAGCGGGGATGGGCAGAAATTCGCTGTCGATCCATTCGCTGTCGATCCAGGGGGCGCGGACGAGCACGCCAGGTTGACCTTCCAGAGCGCCGGAGAGATCGACGATACTGGCGCCGGCTTTATGGGCATTCTGCCAGTGCCTGAGGGTGAGCTGTTCGTCGCCCGCGAAGAAGACGAAGTCGACGCGCTGGAAGGAGCCGGGGTCGATGCGCTGGATGAAGGTCACCTCGTCGCCGACGGCTTCGAGGGAGCCTAATTCGGCTTCGTCATCCATCAGGAGGAAGTCGGCGTCGACGAAGGGAGAGTCGGCGAGTGCGTCGTTGAGTTCCTTGCCGCGCAGCGATCCTGCGCCGACGATGGCAATTTTGGTGTGATCGGTCATGCAGCGGGACCCTGGGATGGCGCGGGCGGGTGATGGCGTCGCCATGAGTAGGCGAGGCGTGCGATGACACCGGAAAACATGTAGACGAAGGCGAGCAGGAGCAGGATTCCTCGGGAAAAGAAGACCAGCAGATAGATGCTGACGCCGAGGAGAACGATCCAGCGAAAGGGCTGACGGCCGGTAAGGTTGATTTCTTTGCCGCTCCAGAAGCGCCAGGTGCTGACCATAAGGAAGCCGATGAAGGCGACCAGCAATCCCCAGATGATGGCTAGCCACCAAGTGAAGATAGGCAAGCCGATGAAGCCGTGAATGACGGCGGCGACGAAGCCCGCGGCGGCAGGAATGGGCATTCCGACGAAGTATTTGCGTCCGGGGCGACCGGGATTTTTGGGAATGGGATTGACGCTGATGTTGAAGCGGGCGAGGCGGCTGGCTCCGCAGAGCAGGAAGACAAAGCAGACGAAGGCGCCGAACTGAATCAGTCTCGTGCGCAAGTCATGGTTCAGGCTGTCCGGCAGGCTGCGAAATCCCCAGGAGAAGGCGAGGATGCTGGGAGCGACGCCGAAGGTGATGACATCGGCGAGCGAATCGAGTTCCTTGCCGAAATCGCTTTCGGTGTTTGTAAGGCGGGCGATGCGGCCGTCGAGGGCGTCGAATGGAATGGCGAGGCCTATGGCGAGGGCGGCGTAATCGAAATGGTGAGGTTCGAGGGCGGAGCCTTCAAGGCTCTGCATGATGGCGAAGAAACCGGCGGCGATGTTGACCGCGGTGAACATGGAGGGCAGGATAAACATGCCGCGGGGGCGGCGGCGAGGGAGGGGAGCGTGGCCGCGCAATCCGGACGGGCCGCCGGGGCGAAGAAAGGGCTGCGGCTCGCCGTTCAAACCAGCAGCTCCGCGCCGATGGCGGCGAGCAGGGGATCGGTTTCGGGAAGGTGGATGCGGGCGAGGATGCTGGCTCCGCCACGGACGCGGTCTCCGGGTTTGACGAAAGGCTCGGCGTGGCCGGGAAGAAGAATGTCGGTGCGGGAGCCGAATTTAATGAGGCCGACGCGCTCGCCGCGCTCGAGGTAGTCGCCGGGCTTCTTGGTGAAGACGATGCGACGGGCGAGAAGGCCGGCGATCTGAATAAAGGAAACCTGGTAGCCCTCGATACAGTCGACGACGGCGAGGTTCTGCTCGTTGCGTTCGGCGCACACGGGATTCATGGCGTTGAGGTATTCACCCTTGCGATAGCGGACCTCGCGCAGGATGCCTTCGACGGGGGAGCGGTTGACGTGCACATCGAAGACGCTCAAAAAAATGCTGAGGCGGAGGCGTTCGCCATCCGGCGTTGCGACGCGCGCGACCTGAGTGACCTTGCCGTCGGCGGGGGAGACGACCAGGCCACGCTCGGAGGGGATGGTGCGACGGGGATCGCGGAAGAACCAGAGGAAGAAGACGGCGAACAGCAGCGCGGGAATGGCCCAGCCCCAGCGGCCGGTCCAGAGCCAGAGGAGAGCGGCCACCGCAGAGAGGGCCAGTCCGTAGAAGTATCCGTCACGCACCATGAGAGAGATCAAGACAGCGGACTTTCAGACGACGTGGCCAGGACGCGCAGATCGCGTTTTTGCGATTTGAGCCGGAAAAAGAGAGCCGAGGGAATAAGGACGGGATAAACCGGCCGCGTAGTGGAGCTGGACTTTCGTCCGAGGTCTTTTCCATTCTATGGCCGGAGGGAGGAAACAGAAAGTGGGTTACCGGCGGGTGCGAGAGGGGTGAATGACACACACCTAAAACGGGGCGCTGCAAGTGCGTCGAGTGGGGAGGTGGCTGTGAAGTGCGAGCGTCAGGCTGCGCTGTAGGCGCGGGCCTGACTCCGAACCAGGGTCATCTGGTCCTTAATATGCAATTTGAGCTTTTTCAGGCGAACTTCCTCGATTTGCTCGTCTTCAGAAAGCCACGGTTTTTGGAGCAGGGCTTCGAGCTTCTCCGAATAGTGACGATGCTCTTCTTCCAGGCGGCGTATCGCTTCACTATCCGGGTGACCGTTCGCTTCAAGATCCATTTAAGACACCTCCGTTTCGGGATGATCCCCCGGCGGAGCCACGGCTAGATCCTGGTTCGCCGGGCGAATTGCGCTCACAATCTGTGAGACGTACCACGCTAGCACTGCGGAGGCCCGACCTTCAACGGTTTTGTTGGTGGAAAAGGGAGGGAGGGAACGCACTAAGGTAATGGAATTCCCAAAAGCAGAGCATCTTCTTGAGGATGAGCGTAATAGCGAGGGCGGCGCCCCTCCTGGATCAACCCGCTGCGCTGGTAGAAGGCGATGGCTGGGGCGTTGCCGGCGCGGACTTCGAGGGAGAGATGGCGGGCTCCGTTTTGGACCGCCCAGGCAAGAATGGCGCGGAGGAGAGCGGTTCCCAAACCTTGGCGGCGGGCTTCGGGATGGACGGCCATGGAGTCGAGCTGGCAGAGGTTCTGCTCGCCGTCGAGCAGGAGGGTGGCGGCGGCGAAGGCGTGGAGTTTTTCCTGAGAGCTTGCGATGAGGGCGGTTCGGTGGAGGGTCGTGTTGGTGGATTCAGGGCTCAGGTACGGATGGTAGTCGGAGGGCTGCCACTGGGGGGCTTCGGGGCTGGCGGCGGCGATGGCGAGGATGGCTTCGAGGTGGGAGGGGGTGGCGGGACGGATTTCGGGGGAACGCGGGTCGACGGTCATGATTACGCGGGCTGCAGCCTGGGCTTCGAGAAGATTTCAGCGTCGGAGCGGCGGAGGTAGGTGCCGTCAAGGGTGACGGGGTCGTTGAAGTCACGAGCGCGCAGGCGGGGCAGGGCGAAACGGAGGGCGTCGGCGGCCGTGGGTGGGGCGGTCAGCGTTGCGGCGGGGGCCGTGGCGAGGAGGGATTCTTCGCAGATGGCAAGTTGCGGCCCGAGGGCGGTAGCGAGTTGGGCGAAGGGGTCGTGGGTGAGGAGCGATTCCGCGCGCGCCGGGCCGGAGTAGCCGCCGAAGTAGAACTCGTGGCGGCTGGCGTCGAGGGCGGCGGCCTGAATCTCTCTATTTTGGGTTTTTGCTTTGTGAGCAAGGACAGCAAGGCGGGAGACGGCGAGAATGGGGATGGAGTGGGCTTCCGCGAGGCCCTTCGCCGTCGAGAGGGCGACGCGGATACCGGTGAAGCTGCCGGGTCCATTTGTAACAACGATGGTTGCAATTGCAGCGATGGTGGCGTCATGGTGGTTCAGCAGATCCCGGATGGCGGGTACGAGCTGGGCGGAGTAGGTTTTGCCGGGGAGCTCGGTTTGGCCGAGGATTTCGGGTTCTTCGTCATGGAGGCGGGCGAGGGCGACGGTGCCGAGGTTGCCACAGGTGTCGATGGAGAGAAGAAGCATCGGATGTTCAGGGTACAGCTTTCAGGAAAACCGCTGACACAGGCGGCTGTTAAAGATCAGCAGGTCCTTCGGCTGGCTGGCGCGTGAACGCGCCAGCCTTGGCTTAGGATGACCATCCCCATCGCCGCTGTTCATACATCGGCGATGGGGCCTTCACAGATTTCGAGCAGCACCCCGCCGGCGCTGGAGGGGTGGACGAAAAAGTAGAGGTGGCCGCCTGCTCCGATTTGAATCTCTTCGGAGATGAGGCGGGCTCCCTGGGCTTTCAGGGTTTCGAGGGCGGCGGAGATGTTTTCGACGTGCAGGGCGATGTGGTGGAGGCCTTCGCCGCGTTTCGAGAGGAAGCGGCCGACGGGCGAGTCCTCGGTGGTTGGTTCGAGGAGTTCGATGCGGGATTCGCCGGTGGGGATCATGGCGGTGCGGACGTGTTCCTGCTCAACGGTTTCTTCGTGAACGACCTGGAGGCCGAGGGATTCGTAGAGCCTGCGCGCCTGGGCGATGCTGCGGACGGCGATG
>CAZSWI010000092.1:2877-12493 GCA_964610635.1 uncultured Acidobacterium sp. | reverse complement strand
TACGCCGACTTCTCCACCGTCGTATGGCAGTACTGGCATTGCAACCCCAGCCCCTCCACGTGATGCTTATGGCTGAACGGCACCGGCTGATCCGCCCTCTGTCCCTGCCGCGTCACCCAGGGCGAGCGCTGCAGTTCATCGAGAGTCAGCCCCAGGGCAATCACGATCAGCCCCGTCAATATCAGGCTCATCCGGGCCAGCGCGTTCGAGCTGCGATCAAAAATCTGGGCCATGAATGCGTCCTGCGTCTCCTGGTCAATCGCTGCGAGTCAAGTCTTGTGGATTGCGGGATCAAGATCGACGCGGTCGGAAGAAGCGGCGGTCTCAGAAGAAACGGATGAGTTAAACAGGTGCTGCTTACCAGGGCCGATGGTGTCTTCCAGTGCAGGAATTCTGATTTGCAGTGCCATCTCCCCTGTTCTGGATCAATGATTGTGTCGCGGATCACACGCCATTGTGACTTTCATCACAAACTTCAACCGCAAAGGGAAACTATAGCGGCACACCGCCGCGCACTGCAAGCCGCGCATATCGCCAGAGGAAAAAAAGCATGACTTTAATAACGGGACGAACAACAAAGCGCAGCTCCCCAGACGCCAACTTCCGCCACTTCGCTCCGGCCCCGGCGGAATTCATCCGCACCCTCGACCCCTTTTCGCAACGAGTCGAAACTGTTCCGATAAACCTCGTACAAGAGAAATGCAACGTCTGAGACCCGCCATCGAAGCGGACCTCATGCAGTCGGCCGTGTCTCCGCACTATGTATGAGATCGGTTTCTCTGGTCCTGCGCAAATGCCGCTCGCTAACCGCGCTTCGCTCGCAGTTCGCTCGCCTTTTGCTCGTTCCTCGCTGGTCTTTCGCTAATCGCCTTTCGCTAAACACTCCTCGCTGTCACTCACCTGCGCCCTGCACCCTGTACCCTGTACCCTGTACCCTGCTCTCATGGTTGATGGACGCCGTGCCGTTCGCTACGATGCCGCTCTCGCCTGCCGCACCCTCGCCGCCGCAGATCCCAGGCTCGGCCAACTCATCCAGCGCGCTGGCCCCTTCACCCTCAAGCTCAAGAGCCAGCACTCTCCCTTTGAGGCCCTCCTTGAATCCATCATCTATCAGCAGCTCCACGGCAAAGCCGCCGCCGCCATCCTCAAGCGCCTGCTCACCTCCTTCGGCGAACTCCACCCCGCGCCCGAGCACCTCCTCCAGGCCCCCGACGACCTCCTCCGCGCAGCCGGCCTCTCCGCCTCCAAAACCAAAGCCCTCCGCGACCTCGCGGCAAAGACCCTCGACGGAACCGTTCCCACCCTGATTCAGATTCGCCGTATGTCCGACGACGAGATCATCGAGCGCCTCACCCAGGTCCGCGGCATCGGCACGTGGACCGTCCACATGCTCCTCATCTTCCGGCTCGGCCGGCCCGATGTGCTGCCGGTCACCGACTACGGCATCCGCAAAGGATTCGCTCTCACCTTCAACCGCCTGCCGAAAACGAAATCCTTCGACGCCTCGATGCTCGCCACCATCGAACAAATCGAGCGCCGCGCGGAAAAATGGCGCCCGTGGCGCTCCGTCGCCAGCTGGTACCTCTGGCGCGCCTGCGACCTCGCCGGCAAAAGGATGGTTTTGCCCGCTTAAACCTTCCTGATGAATCAAAGATGCGCAGCCACAGCAGCACGTCGGAATCGATGCGCACAGTTGTCGACGTCTTGGTAGGCGATACGATCTTCCTCAACGATGGCAAACGGGTCGGCCAACACCCGCGTCGCTGCTTCGAAGCTCACGCCGTGCCTGCGCAGGTTTTCCCGCCGCTTTGGCGGGATCGCGCGCCAGCGAGCGATCCCCTGGGCAAAATGGCAACGGTATCCCCCGTCAGGCCACCGCGCCTGCGCGACGCGCCAGGCTGACCTCCTTTGCACCCCCGCCGCCGCGCGCCGGGACGGCGGATACGCCGTGCCCTCCGTCTTCTTCCACCCTGAACCGCGACACCAGCGCATTCAGTTCCCCGGCCAACCGGCTCAGCGATCCGCTGGCCCTCGCCGATTCCTGCGCCCCCGCCGTGAATTCATGCGAGATTTTCGCGATCACGGTGATGTTGACGTTCACCTCATCGGTCGTGCTCGCCTGTTCGGTCGCCGCCGTGGCAATCTGCGCGACCGCCTGCGACGTATATTCGGCGCCTTCGATGATCCGGCTCAGCTTCGCACCCGTCTCTCCCGCCGCCATCACTCCCTGCTCGACCTCTCTTGTGCCCCGCGCCATGGCCTCAACCGCCGCCCGCGTCTCATGCTGGTTTTTGCCGATCATCTCCCCTATCTCTTTCGTCGCCGCCCTGGTCCGCTCGGCCAGCCTGCGGACTTCGCCCGCCACCACCGCAAAGCCCGACCCGTGCTCGCCCGCCCGCGCCGCCTCGATCGCCGCATTCAGAGCCAGCAGGTTCGTCTGCTCGGCAATTTCGTTGATCACCCCCACAATGTGTCCGATCTGATCGGACCGGCTGCCGAGATCGGAAACATGCTTCGCCGCCTGATCCACCGTTGCGGTCACCTGCTGCATCATGGCGATCATCCGGTCCATCACCCGGCCGCCCTCGCGCGCGTCCTCCGCGCCTCCGGTGGCCCGCTCCGCCGCCGCATTCGAGTTTCGAGAAATCTCCTGCACCGTCGCCGACATCTCCTGCATCGCCGTCGCCACCTGGGCCGTCTGCATCTGCTGCGCCTCGGCCCCTCTGGCGATCTCCTCCGACGAGGCCGAAAAGCCCTCGCAGGCCGCTGTCAGCTGCAGCGTGTCTTCCTGCACCTGCCGGATAATCCCCTGCAGCTTGTCAAGAAATGTATTGAACCAGTGGCTCAGTTCGCCGATTTCATCCTCCGACGTGATCGGGATCCTCCGCGTCAGATCCCCCTCCCCCTCCGCAATGTCCTTCAGGCTCGCAGTCACCGCGAGCAGCGGTCCCGAGACCCGCCGCTCCACCATCGCCGTCAGCACCCCCGCGCACGACGTGATCGCCAGAAACAAAATCAGCCCCACCCACCGCTGCCGGCTCGTCCCCCTCGTCACGCTGTCCAGCTGCGCCTTGAAGTCCCCTGACAAAGCGGTCTTCAGCTCTGCCAGCGCCGTTTCCATCGCCTGGTTCTCTCGGGCGAGGCCGGCCATCTGGCTCAGCGTCTCGTCCGGCAGGTTCGCGCCGCCCGAAGCCACCGCGCCGTAAACCGTCTTCGAGCGCGCCGCCAGATCCCTGAAATGTGCCTCCAGCTCGATAACCTCCTGCCGCCGCGCCGGATCCCCCGCCACGTCCCGCTCCGCCGAATCGAGCGAACTCGTCACCGCGGCCGCCGCCTCCTCCGCCTTCACCAGCGCGCTGGCGTCCTGGGTCACCACCGCGTCCGACTCCGCTTTCGTCAGCTTCTGGAACGATCCGGCAGCCTCCTGGCTGGCGAGCGTCGCCGGAAAGAGCGCCCGCGACGACAAATCCATCGCCTTCTGCGTCCGCATCCCGGTCCACTGCGCCAGCAGCAGCAGCGCCAGGTACCCGGCCCCGAGAATGCCGATCGCGAAGCGAATTCTGGTCCTGATATGTGCCGCTTTCATCGACCCCCTCGGTTCAAAGCTTCCAGCTCGCGCGAATTACCCGAACGGTTACCGCACCGCGAGCACTTTCACTCCCGCATGCGGCGTCGACGCGCCGATGTATCCGATCGCCCCTTCGTTGTGGGCGACAAAATCCACCTCTGCCGCTTCCCCGTCAAGCGTCTTCGGCATCGCCGCCTGCCCGGAAAAGACCAGACTCCGCCACCCCGCGCGGTACGCCGCGTCGTTCTTGCCGATGTAGACCTGCAGAAACTCCATATGCGCGGTGCCCGCCTTCAGCAGAATGGGAACCACCCGCGTGCCGTCGCGCATCGTGGTCGCGCTTCCGTTGAACACATCGCGCAGATCGCTTTTCGAAATCTCGGTGGCCTTTACGCCCGGGTTCGCGATCACAATCACCTGGGGCGCCTGCGCTCGTACCGCGGGTACCAATCCCGCGGCCAGAACCAGAAGAACAAAATTCAGCTTTCTCATGAGAATGTTCTCCCTTCGCCCTCTCCCTAAAACGTAAATCCGACTTTCGCCACGACCACCGCGGTCCGCGGCTTCATGCCGTTCGGATTGTCAAAACCGTAGAAGCCCACGCCATTGCCATCGATATAGTGACCCTCCAGCTTGGCGTAGAAGTTCGCGTCGATGTCGTACCGCCCCGAAGCCACCCAGTCGCGAAAATAGTTCGCCGGATTCGAGCTCTGGCCACCGGACACATTCACATCGTGGGTGTAGTAGGCCCCGGCCTCGAATTTCTCTGTCACGTGACAGCCGCCCATGAGAAACCAGGCCCTCGTGTCGGAGGGACTCACCGACGTCCCCGAGCCCGCCACTGTCGCCGTGTTGTACTGCACCAGCTTTGTATATTGTCCCGACGCGAAGAACTTTCCCCGTTCGTATTCGCCGTACCATGCCGGCCAGTACGCCAGGGGCTGGTAAAACGTCCCGTTGGCCAGGTTGCCGCTCGCGTTGTAGAGCATCAGCGATCCGCCCAGCTTCAGCCCCCGCGCGGGCGTCGCCCAACGCACATCGAAGCCGGGCGTCTTGCCTCCCGGCGGAACCGTAAAGTTCAGCCCCGACTCCCGGAAGCTTTCCATATATCCGTCGTTGGCCGCGTACGTGTAGTTGCCGTAATAGCCGCTGTATTCCATCCGGCCGAAGTGCGTTCCGACCGCCACGCTCCCGTAGAACTCGACGCCGAGCTGCGACAGGTTCGTCGCCCGCCAGTCCACCGCATACACCGGCTCCGGCAACAGCGACCAGAGATAGCCCGGATCGTAGTCCTGCGTGTCGTTATAAAGCCCCCACCGGATCTTTACCTTGCCCGCCCGAACCCCCAGCCATGGCTTCCACCGGTAATCCCCGAGCGCCCAGTCCACGTCCACGTCGTCTCCGCCAAACGCCCCCAGCCGCGTGTAATGCAGCTGAATCCCCGCCCGCAACTTATCGCTCACCTGGTCGTTCAGGTTCACCGCCGCCTCGGTCCATCCGGTGCTGCCCGAGCGCGTATCCATCCCCAGATAGTTGTTGTTGTTGCTGACCACAAATCCCTGGGTCGCAAATCCATGGATCTGGATGTTCGCGTCCCCGGCGTCCTGCCCCAGCGCCCCCGCGCCCGCGCTCAGAACCAGCAACGCCCCCGTGACCGCCAATCTGCGCATCGCCTCTCTCCTGATGGCGGCTCTTCCCTGGGCGTAAGCCGGCCATGGTTGCTTCATCGGCGAAGAGAGCGGCGAGGTTAGTCGGAGAAAAAGCTGGAGGCGGCTCGGCTGGATCCAGCCGCCCCGGCCGGGCGCAGGGTCACTTCCAATCCAACGGAAAGGGGGGCCCCAGGCGTGACTGAGGCCGGACAGGAAACTCCCCGCAATTCACCGCGCCCCAACCTCCATCTTCACTTTGCTTTGCTATCCTGAGGTCGTCATGCCTTCGAAACACGATCTCCTCTCCACGCCCATCCGCCATATCGACATCAAACAGCACAATGTCGTCGCCCTCGTCGACGCCATGCAGTCGATGGCTTACAGCTCCCGCGATCTCGCACGCGCCGCCTCCATCTACGAGCGCATGCTGCGCGATCAGGACTGCGGCGTTATCCTCTGCCTCGCCGGCTCCCTCATTTCCGCCGGCCTTAAGCAGATCTTCGTCGATCTCATCCGCAACAGCATGGTCGACGCCGTCGTTTCCACCGGCGCCAATATCGTCGACCAGGATTTCTTCGAAGCCCTCGGCTTCAAACACTACATCGCCGACGAACTCTGCAAATCCGGCACCCTGGATGGCGAACTGCGCGAGTTAATGATCGACCGCATCTACGACACCCTCATCGACGAGGAAGAGCTCCGCCTCTGCGACCAAACCACCGAAAAAGTTGCCGACTCGCTCCCCCCACGCCCCCACAGCTCCCGCGAATTTATCCGCGCCATGGGCGCCTGGCTCGAACAGAATGGCAAGACCCCCGAGAAAGGCGGCGCCGATTCCATCGTCTATTCCGCGTATCAGAAAGACGTTCCCATCTTCTGTCCGGCATTCAGCGACTGCTCCGCCGGATTCGGCCTCGTCGCCCATCAGCACAAACGTCAGGACAAGCCCAAAGTCTCGATCGACTCGGCCAAAGATTTCTACGAACTCACACAGCTCAAGATCGCCAATCCCACCACCGGCCTGCTCATGATCGGAGGCGGCGTTCCCAAGAACTTCGCTCAGGACATCGTCGTCGCCGCCGACATCCTCGGCAATGAAGCGCCCATGCACAAATACGCGATCCAGATCACGGTCGCCGACGTCCGCGACGGCGCTCTCTCCTCGAGCACTCTGAAAGAAGCCAGCTCCTGGGGCAAAGTCGACACCACCTTCGAGCAGATGGTCTACAGCGAAGCCACTCTGGCTCTCCCCCTCGTCACCGGATATGCCTGGCACAAGAAAGCCCAGGAGGGCCGCCCCGAACGCCGCTGGAGCCGCATCCTTGATCCGGTCGCCGTCTGACCGAAACCTGCTCTGCCCTTGTTCCAAAGCGGGCCTGACTTAACACCAAAGTGGCATTGTGGCTGCTGGTGCGTGTGGATTTTGCTGTCGGAACCCTTTCCCGTGCTCCTATACTGAGCCCAAAGCCCTTTAGACTGAAAAGGGAAGCAAATCCCCCCGTTTCCACGGAATCGAGTTGTGACCCGATTCAACCACACCCGTACCGTAACAAGAGCCTTTGTCATCGCTCTGGCCTTCTCCCTCGTCGGAGCGATCATCCTCGCCCGTTTCGGTAGCCCGCCGACGCAAAGCCATCCCTGGATATTCTGGTTCGCCGCCTTCTGGACTCTGGCCCAGGCCCTCCTCGTCGCTATCGCCATTACCAGCTTTGGCGCCGCCCTGCGCGAGAGACAAGGCGAGCGTCAGCTGCAGAGGGTCGCCCGCCTGCACCAAAGCATCCTCGATTCCGCCGGACCCATGATGATCGCCTGCGACCTCAGCGGACGCATCAGCCTCTTCAATCCAGCCGCCGAACGAATGCTCGGCTACCGCGCCAACGAAGCTCTCGGCAAGCTCACCGCGGCCGAACTCTTTCCCGAGAGCGAAATGGCCCGCGTCGGCGAACAGCTCGCGCTCTCCATGCCCCCCTTCAGAACCAACCCGGAGGTGCCCGAAGACACTGCGTCCAGCCTCCTTCCGTATGTGCGTTACGTCGCCACTTTCCCGGCCAGCCGCGTTCGCGGATTCGAGATGCGCTATCGCCGCAGAGACGGCAGCACCTTCCCGGCCATGGTCTACCTGTCCGCCGCGCGCTCTTCCTCGGGCGCCGTCGAAGGCCTGGTTTCGATTGCCGTAGACCTCAGCGCTACCCGCCGCGCCGAGCACGCTCTGCGCGAAAGCGAGGCCCGCTACCGCGACCTGTTCGATAATTCCGCCGAGATGATCGCCACGCTCAGTCCCCGCGGCCGTTATCTCTACGTCAATCCCTCCTGGCAACTCCTCTTCGGCATGGACTCCTCCCAGTTCGAATCTCTGATTGGATTCGAATCCCCCTTCCCGCCGGAAGTCCAGGCCGAGGCAGCAGCCCTCTTCCACAAGGCCCTCCACGGCGTCCGTGTCGAGCACCACCCCCTCCGCCTTCAGAACTCCGCTGGCGAAAACGTTGAGGTCGAGGCCAGCCTCAGCTGCCGCCGCGAAGAGTCCGGCCCCGTCTCCGTCCGCTGCATCTTCCGCGACGTTACTCAGCAGAACCGCCGCGAGCGCCGCCTCCGCATTCAGCTGGTTGTCAGCCAGATCATCGGTGAAACCACTTCGATGGATGAAGGCCTTACCCGCGTGCTGGAAGCTCTCTGCGACACCTTTTCCTGCGAATTCGCTGCTCTCTGGACCGTCGACGAAACCCAGCATTACATCCGTCCCCGCATCTCCTGGTGCGCGCGCGGCCGCAGCAGCGAGGATTTTCTGCACGAAACCCAGGCCATGGTCCTCTCCCGCGGCCAGGGCTTGCCCGGTTCCGTATGGTCTCTCGGCAAACCCTGCTGGATTGCCGATGTCCGCCAGCATCCCGCCTTTCTCCGCCGCACCGCCGCCCGTCTCAACGGCTACATCTCCGCCTGGGCTGTGCCCGTGCGCGTCGGCAACCAGGTCATCGCTGTCGTCGAGTGCTTCTCCCGCCAGTTCATGCGCGAAGACCCCGACCTCATGGCCACAGTCGAGACCGTTTGCGGCTCCGTCGGTCAATTCATGGCGCGCGCCGGCCAGGAGGCCCGCGTTCGCACGCTCGACCGGCAGAAAGCCGTCATTTTGAACTCCGTCGCGGACGGCATCATCGGCGTCGATTCCGCCAACCGCATCGCTTTTGCCAATCCCGCCGCCGCCCGCATGATGGAACGCACCGAGTCCGAGCTCATCGGTTGCAAGGTCCACGAGCTTCTCCACCCTCCCGCATCGGGCTGTGACGCCAGCTGCCTCACCCGCCGGGCCTTCCAGACAACCGAGGGCGCCTCCGGCCAGGATGTCTATTTCCGCGGAAACGGCAGAAGCTTTCCCGTCGAGTTCTCGCTCATGCCCATGGTTGAAGAAGGTGCGCCCGTTGGCAGCGTTCTCAGCTTCCGCGACATCAGCCAGCGCTACGCTCTGGATCATATGAAGGACGAGTTCATCTCCACCGTCAGCCACGAATTGCGAACCCCGCTGACCTCGATCCGTGGCGCGCTGGGCCTTCTCTCTGCCGGACTCCTCGGCGAGGTCAGCGAAAAAGCGACCAGCCTGCTGCGCATCGCTGTTGCTAACTCCGATCGGCTGGTCCGCCTCATCAACGATATTCTCGATCTCGAAAGAATGACCTCCGGCCGCGCCCCCCTCGCCTTCCGGCGCATCTCCCTCGAAGAACTCCTTCATCAGGCCATCGACACCATGCAACCGGTCGCCGAGGCCGAAGACGTCCACCTCTATTGCGATCCCACATCCGTCTACATCGAAGCCGACGCCGACCGTCTCCTCCAGGTGATGACCAACCTGCTCAGCAATGCCATCAAATTCTCGCCGCGACGCTCCACCGTGCGCATCGCCATCCTGCACGCAACCGACGGCGTCACCATCAGCGTCATCGATGAGGGCCGCGGCGTACCCGCGGATAAGCTTGAGAGCATTTTCGACCGGTTCCAGCAGGTGGATGCTTCCGATTCCCGCCAGAAAGGCGGCACCGGCCTCGGTCTGGCCATCTGCCGCACCATCGTTCACCAGCACGGCGGCCGCATCTGGGCCGAACAAAACGGCGCCCGCGGAACAATCTTCCACTTCTACCTGCCCGAGCGCGGATCTCTTTCCTCTTTAGCCGAAGAGGACACCCAGAATCAGTTCGTGCACAAATTGGGATAGAAGAAGTTAAGCAGAAATTGGGACAAAAGATGTTAAGCAGAAATTGGGACAAAAGATGTTAAGCAGAAATTGGGACAAAAGATGTTAAGCAGAAACTTTGACAAAAGAAGTTAAGCAGAAATTGCGACAAAGAAGTTCAGCAGAAATTGCGACAAAAGATGTTAGGCGGAAACTTTGACAAAAGATGTTAAGCAGAAA
>CAZSWI010000092.1:0-2777 GCA_964610635.1 uncultured Acidobacterium sp. | reverse complement strand
GAAACTTTGACAAAAGATGTTAAGCAGAAATCGGGATAATACATGTCAAGACGCGTTCTCATCATCGATGACGAGGAGGATATTCGAGAGGTCGCCGCCCTCAGCCTGGAAACCGTTGCCGGCTGGGAAGTCCTCGTCGCCGGATCCGGCGCCGCTGGCATTATCAAAGCTCGCGAAAATCGTCCCGACGCCATCCTCCTCGATGTGATGATGCCCGGTATGGACGGCCCCACCACCTTCCGCGAGTTGCGTTCCCTGCCCGAAACCGCCGACATCCCCGTGATCCTGCTGACCGCCAAAGTTCAGGCCGCCGATCAGAAGCGGTTCTCGGACCTCGGCGTGGTCAAAGTAATGTTCAAGCCCTTCGACCCGCTGCTCCTGGCCCGGGATATCGCAGCGACTCTGGGGTGGCACGAGATATGAGCGACGACCCTGCCGCGAAAATCGCCGCACGGTTGACAGAGTTATGGCGTAACAGCAGGCCTACCGTACTCGAACGCGTCGCCCTGTTACAGGCTTCCTGCGAAAGCCTCTCCCGGAATCCCGCCGACCAGGAAGCCAGAAACCAGGGCCGTGACGCATCTCACAAGCTCGCCGGCGTTCTCGGCGTCTTTGGATTACCTCAAGGCAGCCAGATCGCATCGGCGATTGAAGACATACTCGCCGCCGATGAACCTCTCACTCCCGCCAAACTCTCCACCCTGAGCGACCAAATCGCCGAACTCGAATCCGCAATCGCTTCGAAACCAGATCGCTGAGCTGACCCCTACGCCCACACCAGACACTCCGGCTTCGAAATCGGAAAGCTCTTCCCCGTCTCCCCCAGCTTGCCCGTCTTCTCATCCCGTGCAAACACCGCAATAGCATCCGAGTCCTGATTCGCCACCAGCAACCACTTCTCCGTCGGGTCAAGCGCCAGATGCCGCGGTATCTTTCCGCCACAGGAACCGCGCGCCAGCATTGTCAGCTTCCCATCCTTCGGATCGACGGAGAAACTCACCAGGCAGTCGTAATCGCGATTCGCGGCATAAGCGAACCGCCCGTTGCGCGTAATCACGATGTCGTCGCCCCGCGTGGCTCCCTTGTAGTCATCGGGGATCAGGCCTATCTTCTCGACCGATTGGAGCGTGCCCTTTTCCGCATCCCAATGCAGCACCTCGACCTGCGAAACCAGCTCGTGCACGCAGTACGCGAACCGGCCATTGGGATGGAACCGCAGCGCCCGCGGCCCCGAACCCGGCGCGGCATTCCATTGCGCCGGCGCATTCGCCGTCAGCTTCGCGTTCCTTTCATCCAGGTGATAGATGTGAATGCAGTCCAGCCCCAGATCGTTCACCAGCAGGAAGCGATCGTCCGGCGAAACCGTCACGCGATGGGCGTGCGGCCCATCCTGCCGTTCCGCATTCGGTCCATGCCCCTGGTACTGGAAATGCGAGACCGGATCGCTGATCTGCCCGTCATAACTGACCGAGAACGAAGTTGCGCTTCCACCGTTGTAGTTGGCGCAGAAAGCAGCTCGTCCCAGGTGGTCCAGCGCGACATGACACGTGCCAGCCCCCAGCGCCAGCACCTTATTGATTGGCTTCAGCCGCGCGCCCGCATGGTCGATCGCGAATGCGCTTACCGCACCGCTTGCCTGTCCCTCGAAACTCGATATTTCATTGGCCGCATAAAGATATTTCGCGTCCGCGTCCACAACCAGAAAAGTAGGATTATCGCTCTCCGCCGCCAGCCCGGCAGCCTTCAGCTCGCCCGTCTCCGGCTCCCAGCGATACGCATAGATTCCCTTGCTCCCCGCGTCCGTTCCCGTCCCCACAAACAGCAGCCGCCGCTTCGCTTCCTCGCCGGCCTTCGACCACATTGTTTGAACGGCCGCCGGCGCAACCGCCGCGATCCGCAAAAATTCCCGTCTGTTTAGTCTTGTCATGGCTCCCGTCACGCCCCCGCCTGTTGCGACAGCCGCGCCTTCACCAGCTCGCTCAGCTGCTTTCCATCCGCGCGAACCCCCGCCTCCTGTATCCGCGCCTGCACCGCCTTCATCGCCGCCCCCATATCCCGCGGCCCAAAGCTCGCCCCCGCCAGCGCTTCCTCCACGAACTTCTTCAGCTCCTCTTCACCCACCGCCTTCGGCAAATAGCTCTCGATCAGGACAATCTCGCGCGCCTCTTTCGCCGCCAGCTCCGGCCGATTCCCCTTCGTGAACTGCTCAATCGAATCCTTCCGCTGATTGATCATCGTCCGAAAAACCTGCTGCGCTTCGGCATCCGTCAGCGCGGATCGCTTCTCGATCTCCCGGTTCTTCAGCGCGGCTTTCACCATGCGCAAAGTACCCGTCCGCTCCACATCGTGCGCCTTCATCGCCGCCACCATGTCGTGATCTATTTGCTTTACCAGCTCCATCTCTGCGCCTCTCTCGTGTTATTCAAACCCCCTCATTATAGGTAGAAGATCGAATCTTCACCCGTTCTAAAATGGTGTACGAGGTTTCCTTTCATCATGATTCGCAAGACGCGTCTGTTCACCCCCGGCCCGACCCCCCTGCTCCCCGCGGCGCAGTTTGCCATGGCCGCCGCGGACATTCACCACCGCACCCCCGAGTTTCGCGCCCTCTATGAGCGCGTCCTCGCTCAGCTGAAAGTCTTCGTCGGCACGAAGAATGACGTTCTGCTCCTCGCCTCCTCCGGTACCGGCGCAATGGAGGCCTCCGTCTCCAATCTCACCTCGCCCGGCGACCGCGTCCTCGTCCTCTCCGCCGGAAAATTCGGCGAGCGCTGGGA
>CAZSWI010000091.1:0-12553 GCA_964610635.1 uncultured Acidobacterium sp. | reverse complement strand
CGCGTCTTCACGCTCGACCCGAAGAACGCCTTCATCGCGTAGTCGAGCGTCCCCTTCAAATCGCCGAACGTGATGTTCGTGTCGACGCACAGACCCTCCACCTGGTGAAAGATTGGGTAGTGCGTGGCGTCGGCGGCGTCGTTGCGATGGACTTTGCCGGGGATCACGATGCGCACCGGCGGCGGCTGCTGCTCCATGGTGCGAATCTGCACCGGCGAAGTGTGCGTGCGCATCAGCAGGCGGTCGCGGAGCGGCTTGCGCTCCTGCCCGGCAATCACCAGCGTGTCCTGCGTATCGCGCGCCGGATGACCGGGCGGAAAATTCAGCGACTCGAAGTTGTAGTAGTCAGTCTCGACCTCCGGGCCTACGCCCACTGAATATCCCATCCGCTGAAACACCGAGACGATTTCGTTCCAGGTGCGGATGAGTGGATGCTCCGCGCCGAGCTTACGGCGCGTGCCCGGGAGCGTGATGTCGATGGCCTCGGCATCGAGTGAATCATTCGGCGAGGCTGAACCCGCCAGCTCCAGCCGCCGCTCAATCTCCGCCTTCAGCGTGTTGAAGCGCTGGCCGATGCGCTTTTTCGCTTCCACATCGGGAGCCGACTTCAGCCATGAGTCGCTGATCGCTTTGAGGCGGCCTTGCTTGCGACCGAGCCACTGCAGGCGAAACTGCTCTTTGTCTTCGGCGGACTGGATCGCAACGGCCAACTTCTCAACTTCAGCGGCAACGGCGGCAAACGCCCGATCCAGTTCCGCTTCGCTCCAGCCATCGAGCGGCGGTATCTCGTTTTCCTGCATGATTCTTTTGAGGATAAATCAGCAGGAGCTGTCGGCTAAAAAGCGGCCGGCTAAAAACCGGTCGGCAAAGGATCGGCCAGTGGTCAGCAAAGGATCGGCCAGTAGGAAAGAGCGGAAAATTGTTTTTCAGCCGCATTTCGGTATGCTGAAAAATCAACGCAAATTTCAACGATTTATACACCGCAGGCAGGCCGATAATGCAGGAGATTAGACTAAATCCTATGATCCGCACCTACCAGGGCCACACGCCAACCATCCCCGCCACCTGCTATGTCGACCCCTCGGCGCAGGTTATCGGCGATGTCGTGCTCGGCGAGCACTCGAGCGTCTGGATGAACGCCGTTGTCCGCGGCGATGTCCATTCCATCCGCATCGGCGCACATTCGAACGTGCAGGATTGTGCCGTGCTCCACGGCATGCGCTACAAGTATCCCGTGATCGTCGGCGACTGGGTCACGATTGGCCACAACGCGACGGTGCATGGCTGCGTCGTCGAAGACGTTTGCCTGATCGGTATCGGCGCGACCATCCTCAACGGCGCCATCATCGGCGAAGGTTCGATCATCGCCGCCGGCGCGGTCATCCCCGAACGCATGGTCGTTCCTCCCCGCTCGCTGGTAGCCGGTGTTCCTGGCAAAGTCCGTCGCGACCTCACGTCGGACGACCGCGAGGAAATCCTGCAGTACGCCCGCAATTATCTCGACTACGTGAAGATTTATCTTGAGGAGTCGCGGCCCACGCAGGTCCGCGGTTTCCTTGAAGAGATGAAAATAGCGAAATAGAGAGCGCCTGCAGCTGAGGCCGCCCGGTCCAGGTACACTTTGCCTTTATTTTCGTGGCATAATGTAGGGATGAACGCCGCCACCGCGCAAATAGGAGAATGGCTCGGCCTGAAGGCTCCCAACAGCGAAGCCGAAATTCTTGGCATCGTTGAAAAGCAGCTCCCGCCCGCGGTCATTCATCGCCTGGTCGGCCTCGGGCTAGAGCGTGCTGAGATCGATGCCATCATCATCCCTCAGCGCACGCTGCAGCATCGCCGGTCCCGGCGGGAAAAGCTGACCATCGAGGAGTCGGATCGTGTTGTGCGGGCGCTTCGGGTCCTTTCCCGTGCCGAAGCGGTTTATGGAAGCCGCGAACGCGCGCTGGCCTGGCTGCGAAGTGCCAATCCGCGCCTCGATGGCCGGGCCCCTCTGCTCCTGCTGAAGACCGATACAGGCAGCCGCATCGTCGAAGAACTCCTCGTGCAGATCGACGAAGGCATCTTCGTCTGATGATCTTATGGCGGATCAGCCGCCACCGCGACCTCAGCGGGGCAGGCGGACTCCGAGCCCCCGGCCGGTGGCACTATGCAGGACAGCCGATCGTTTACCTCGCGGAAAGCCCGGCGGGCGCGCTGCTGGAGGTGTGTGTCCATACCAGCGCCAACGACATTCCTCCGGACTTTACGCTGCTGCGCATTGAAGGTCCGAATGTGCGGATTCCATCTGTCCGCCGCCAGGATCTTCCAGATGCCTGGCGAGAAAAGATGAACGTCACGCGCGAGACCGGAACCACGTGGCTCGCTAAAGGAGAAACTGCGCTTCTTCGCGTTCCCAGCGCCCTCGTGCCTGAGACTGCGAATCTCCTGTTCAACCCCCGCCATGGCGACGCGTCAAAATTCCGCATCACCCGGGCGTTGAAGTATCCTTTCGACGCTCGCCTGAAGAAATAGCAAGGAAACGATCTCGGCCGCTTCTCGGAACGCATCAGCCGCGCTCGATTTGGTCCACGTGATGCCGCAGATGCGACACATAATCCGTAGCCACAAATTCCAGATCGTACCGCGTGTCGCCGCCCTGATCCCCGGTTTTGTCCCAGACATGCGTCAGCGCGTCCGGCGCAATGCGCTCCATCACATCGGCCAGATGCCGATTGTAAGCGGCCCAAAGAATGACCAGGTCCTTCCACGGCCGCGCCTCGTAGTGATTCAGCCGCACCCACTCGTTCTGTTCATAACCAGGAAACTTCAGCTCCTCCGCGAGCTGCATGCGGATGAACCGTTGATGATTATTCGCCGCCGAATCGATCAGGTGTCCAAGAATCTGTTTCCGGGACCATTGGTCCGGCCCAGCCGACCGGCCCGCCTCTTTGTCTGAAATCGCCAGAAACCTCCGCTCGCACTCCCCGACGACATCTCGTAAATCCCGTGCTGCGTCCAAATAATTCATCCCCGCATCTTCTCATTGCCGGCGCCCCTCCCGCACCTGTTCGGCCGCCGCCTTTACCGGAACCCTCCAATAGCCGAAAATGAAAGCAGAGGTCAACTAAGGTCTATGCCCCTTTCCGGTGAAGCCATTCGCGTGATGAACCTGGTGGACGACGTGGCGACCACGATGCGCCGCATGATCGCTCTTATTCCCGCTCTCGCTCCCGACGAGCGCAAGCGCGTCAGCGAGTACCTGAAGCAGTCCGAGCCCGGTGTAGAGCAGGTGCAGGCGGCGCTGGCCAGCACCAAATAGCCCTGCCGCGTGCTGGGTCCCGCAGCAACGAAGGCCGCGCCAGCCTCACTTTTCCGTGGGGAAAAGCCACTTTCCGATCCCGGATCCTCAGCTCGGTCGTCTTTCGGTTAATGCTCCCCGTTAACTCCCCGTTACGGAACCGGGAACCCTCCATCCCCGTATCTGAAAGCAGCGTATGCAGAGCCTCGGCGACACCTTCGGGCAGGTTTTTATGGCAATCCGCGCCAACAAGCTCCGCTCGTTCCTCACCATGTTTGGCATTGCATGGGGCGTCGGCTCCATGTTGTTGCTCATTTCTGTCGGCGAAGGCTTCCGCTCCGGCCAAAAGCGCGAGTTCGCCGAGCTCGGCAACGACGTCATCATGATGTGGAACGGGAACATCCCCGCCGTTGCCGGCCAGCATACCGGCATGCGCCCCTACTACCTGACGATGGGCGATCTTGAAGCGGTGCGCACGCAGGCGCCGGATGTGCGCGACGCAACGGGCACTATCAGCCGCAGTGACATCAAGCAGCAAAGTCTGTACGAGACGGCCGGCGGGAAGGTGATGGGGGTCGAGCCCAATTTCCAGACCATTCGATTTATCCCCATCGCGCAGGGGCATTTTCTTGAGAAAGACGACCTGGTGAATAAAAACCGGGTGATGGTGCTTGGCCAGAAGAGCGCGCAGCTCCTCTTCCCCGGTCACCCGGCCCTGGGCGAATGGGTGACCCTGAATGGAACGCGCTTCACGGTGATTGGGGTCGCGGACAAAGTAGGTCACGGCGACAATGACGACCAGAGCCAGCAGGTCTACATTCCGATGTCGATCATGATGGACATGTTTCCCCTGAACTGGGGCAATAATCCGCAGGATACGGTCGCGTCGATTCAATACCAGCCGGTAACGGCGAGCCAGCATGTGAACGCTGTGCGCGAAGTCCACGAGATCATCGCCCGCCGCCATGGCTTCAGCCCCGACGACAGCGAGGCCTTCAACGAGTGGGACTCCGTGCAGTCCCAGCAGATGGTCGGCAAGATCTTCGACGCAATGGACATCTTCCTGGGTGGCGTGGGTCTCGTCACCCTCGCCCTGGGCGCGGTCGGCATCGTCAACATCATGCTGGTTTCCGTCACCGAGCGCACTCCGGAGATCGGCCTCCGCAAAGCCCTCGGCGCCACCCACCGCAGCATCCTCATTCAGTTTTTCCTCGAGGGCCTTACACTGACCGGCGTCAGCGGCCTCATCGGCATCCTCGGCTCAGCGTTCTTCATGTGGGTGCTGCAGAAGGCATTCGGGCAAAACATGCAGGGCTTCGATCCCCCTCATCTGCAAGCGTGGTCAGCCGCGCTGGCCTTCGGCGCGCTAGCTGTCTGCGGCATCGTCTCTGGACTCTATCCCGCAGCTCAGGCCGCCAAAATGGAGCCCGTCGAAGCGCTCCGGCGAGAGTGATCAGAGTTTTCAGTCCCCAGTTTCCAGTCTCCAGACGAGCGCGGCGATGGGGAAACTGGAGAACGGCAACCGGCAGCTGGAGACTAACAACTGAAGACTGGAGACTCAAGCATGATCGGCGACATCTGGGGACAAGCCTGGGAAGCGATGATCTATAACCGCCGCCGAACCTTCATCACCGTGGTCGGCATGGCGTGGGGCATTGCCACCGTTGTTCTGTTGCTGGCTTATGGCGCAGGCTTCGGCCAGGCCATTCAGAACATCTTTGCCCAATGGGGCACCTACCTCATCGGCGTCTTCCCGGGCCGCACCTCCGAGCAGGTTGGCGGGTCGAAAGCCGGCGTTAAGGTGCGCCTCACCCAGGAGGACGTCGACCGCTTATGGGCGACCGTTCCCGGCGTTGTCCATATCTCGCCCGGCATGTTCAAGGATGTCAACGTCGCCAGCGACGAGCACATGTACACCTGGACGGTCAATGGCTACCGCGCCGAGATCGCGAATGTCCTCAGGCTCGACATCGACCAGGGGCGCTTCTACACAGATCAGGACGATGAGAACCGCGCTCACGTGGCTGTGATCGGCTCCGAGGCCAAGACCAAGCTCTTCGGCGGTCGATATCCCCTCGGCCAGCGCATTCGGTTGAACGGCATCGGCTTCACGGTCATTGGCGTGCTCGTGCCAAAAATGCAGGAAGGGGACAACGACGTCAATCGCCAGATCTACATCCCCTTCAATACCTTCCAGGATTTTGGCGACCTCAAATACCTCGGCGGAATCTGGCTCACCTACCATGGCGATAATCAGGCTGTGGAACAGGCCGTCCGCAACACCCTGGCCGCGATGCACAATTTCCTGCCCTCCGACCACAACGCGATCTTCGTCGCCAACCTGATGCACCAGCTGAAGCAGTTCCAGATCATCACTATTGCGCTCGAGGCGCTGCTGCTCTTCATCGGCGCGCTTACCCTTGGCATCGCGGGCATCGGGCTCATGAATATCATGCTCGTCGCAGTCCAGCAGCGCACCAAAGAGATCGGCATCGAGAAGGCTCTGGGCGCCCGCCGCCGCCACATCCTGTTCCAGTTCCTCTCCGAGGCGCTCGTCATTGCGGCAGCAGGAGGCGTCCTGGGTATTGCTCTTGCGTATACCGTCTCCCTCGCCGTTGGGCGCATTACTTTCTACAGCGCCATGGCCGCCCACGCGGAGGACGCGGATATCCGCCTGTTGATATCTCCGACCACGGTCATCATAGCGACCGTCATTTTGGCTGTGGTTGGCCTCGTCAGCGGCATGATTCCCGCGGTTCGGGCTGCGAATCTCGACCCCATCGAAGCATTGCGTTACGAGTAAACTTCGCAGATGGCTAAATCGATTGACCTAGTCTCGCGAGGACGAACCAGTCATCCTGTAAATGACTGATTAATAGTCTCTTATTGGAGATTAGCCAAGTCATCTGGCCATTGCTCAACGCGCTATGGCTTTTGGAAGCCGCAAAGCCGTCCCTATATCTACTTTGATTACCCCAGGCGTCCTGTAATGACCTGCTAGTCAATAGGTTACGGTCGTGTTTCCGTTTTCGGTAACCACCGGCACGCCACTATGAAAAAAAAGGTTGACCCACGCCTCATCGAAGGTTATTTTCAAGTCTGTCGATTTTGACCCTCGGCCGCCGCCGTCCTGATTCATCAATCCGTCACGCAGAAGAGAAGCACGCTCCCCGGGAGTAAATTCTCTGTCTCGTCTGCAGCGGCAGGAGGCTGCGGGTTCCGGTCGGCACCGCACTGCAACGGTTTTTTCGGAGGAAAAAGGTTGATCGAAATCCCCGGTTCGCGCGTCTAATTTTTGTGCCTTCCGGGAGTCGTTCTTCCAAAGCTGCCTTGTGCCGTGGCTGGTTTAGGTGTTTGGTTCAGCGGTTTTCTGTGGTCGAAAGCGGTCGGACATCTTCGTTGAAAAGCAAGGAGACATGATCATGCGTTCTGAATTGATTTTTGGTGCACTCACTCATATCAACAATCGGTACCAGCTTTGCCAGCTGGCCTCTAAGGCGACCCGCAAACTGCATAAGCCCAACACGCGGCTTCAGGACACCATGAACGACGTGCTCGTCCGCTTCCGGGTCTCCCCCCCGGCTGCGGCAGCTGTCGCTTCCCGCCACGAGCCAATTTCCATTCCTCAGCAGCCGCAGCGCCGCGCCGCCTAGTTCGGCGCGCGGCCTCCCTCCTGCGCCGGTTCACCAGCTCCGGTTTTCGGTTAAGATTGATCCGGCGAAGATAATCCCGGATAAAGCGTCGTCCAGCACTCCGCACCACCCCGAACTTCCTTCCTGATTCAAAATCCCTCCTTGAAAGCTCACCCCAGGTGATTCATGACCATCGCAGAACTCAAAGAAAAGAACATCACGGAACTTAGTCGCATTGCGCGCACTCTTGAAATCCCCGGATCCAGCGGCCTCCGCAAACAGGACCTGATCTTCAAGATTCTTCAGGCGCAGAGCGAAAAAGAAGGCCACATCTTTGCCGAGGGTGTCCTCGAAATCCTCCCCGACGGCTACGGCTTCCTCCGCTCTCCCGATTACAACTACCTCCCCGGTCCCGACGACATCTACGTTTCCCCCTCGCAGATTCGTAAGTTTGACCTCAAGACCGGCGACACCATCAGCGGCAATGTCCGTCCGCCGCATGAAGGCGAAAAATACTTCGCGCTCGTCAAGATTGAAGCCATCAATTTCGAATCCCCCGAAGAAACACGCAACAAGATTCTCTTCGACAATCTGACTCCGCTCTATCCGCAGGAGCGCGTCAAGATGGAGACCGTCCGCGAAAACATCAGCGGCCGGGTGATGGATCTGCTCACTCCGATCGGAAAAGGCCAGCGCGGCCTCATCGTCGCGCCGCCCCGCACCGGCAAGACCATGCTGCTGCAGTCCATTGCGAACTCCGTCACGACGAACCACCCCGAAGTTGTGTTGATCGTTCTCCTCATCGACGAGCGCCCGGAAGAAGTCACCGACATGCAGCGGTCGGTCAAGGGTGAGGTGATCAGCTCCACATTCGACGAGCCAGCCGCGCGCCACGTGCAGGTCGCCGAAATGGTCATCGAAAAAGCGAAGCGTCTCGTTGAGCACAAACGCGACGTCGTGATTCTGCTCGATTCCATCACCCGTCTTGCGCGCGCCTACAACACCATCGTGCCCCCCTCCGGCAAAGTCCTCTCCGGCGGTGTCGACTCCAACGCCCTGCAGCGGCCCAAGCGTTTCTTCGGTGCGGCTCGCAACATTGAAGAGGGCGGCTCGCTCACCATCATCGCCACTGCCCTCGTTGACACCGGCTCGCGCATGGACGAAGTCATCTTTGAAGAATTCAAAGGCACCGGCAACATGGAAATCATCCTCGACCGTAAGCTGGTGGACAAGCGCGTCTTCCCTGCCATCGATATTCAACGCTCAGGCACCCGCAAAGAAGAATTGCTCATCCCAAAGGACGAGTTGGCTCGCACATGGGTTCTGCGCAAGGTCCTGAACCCGCTTTCCCCGGTGGAAGCGATGGAACTGCTGGTGAGCCGGCTCGAGAAGGTCCGCAACAATGCGGAATTCCTCCTCAACATGAACTCACTCTAAGGCCCGCGTTTGGCACTGGACCGGGAAGCGGCTCGGTGCCACAATGGTAGAAAGACTGGAGCCAGCCCCCATGGCACAGCAAACATTCCAACCCGGCAGGAACGTCTTCGTCGTGAACGACTCGCCCTGCGGCCCATACAGCGCTTTTTTCGACGACGACGGTGAGGCGGGCTATTTCTACGCCGTCGACCTTACCTCCGACAATCTGATTCTCGATGTTGTGCCTGTTTACGAGGCGGCTGGCGTTTCTGAGCCCGATCGCAAATCATCGCTGTCCATCGTCTGGTCAGCCGATGGGCGTAAATGCGCTCTGCTGATCGATGGCTCCCCGCAGGCTGCGTTCGACTTCGGAGCGCAACGCGGCTTTAGTCGAGCCGGGGAGCCCATGACATTCCGTCAGAATCGTGGCAGTTGGCCCCGATCCGATCACCGCTGGTCCGAGGCCGCCGTCACCTGGCTCGGCATCCGGCGATCCGCCTGAACTTTAGTTAATACGCCTGCAGCGGCTCAATCGGGAGTCGCACCTGGAAACACGTCTCCCCTGGCCTGGACTGCACGTGAATGTACCCTCGATGCTGCCGCACAATCCGCTGTGCCGTATCGAGCCCAAGCCCCAGCCCGCTCCCCGGAGCCTTCGTCGTAAAGAAGGGCTCGAAAATCCGGGCCTGGATCTCTTCGGGGATTCCCGGCCCGTTATCCCAAATTTCCGTCACCAGAAACTCGCCCGAAAGCTGCACGCTGAGGGTGAGGGTTCCTTTGTTGTGCATGGCGTCCAGGGCATTCTCGAGCAGCGCCATCCATACCTGGTTCAGCTCGCTTGCATACGCCGAAATGCGGGGCAGATTCGCCTCGAATCGCCTCACGATTTTCACCTTCTCCAAACGCGACTGCAGCATCGTCAGCGTGGTATCCAGTGACTGTGGTATGTCTACTTCCTGGATCGGCGCCTGATCCATCCAGGAATAATCTTTCACCGCGCCGATCAGCTCGAAAATCCTGTGCGTCGAGTCGAGCATCGCCTGCGCCATCCGTTCCGTACGCGCCGACGAGGCAAACTGCGAAAGCACGACTTCCAGATGCTGGCCTCCGAGCAGTTCCGACAGCTCATCGAGATTCTTCGTATCGATGCCCAGCTCCGCCAGGTCCGGCACGACTTGCCGGTTGTTCTCCACTCCATGGGTGCGCAGCCAGCGCTCCAGATTGTCCTCGCGATGTGCCTGGGTCACCGAGTTCGCCGGTTGCGCCCGCACTTGTTCCTCCATGCGGCTTCGCCATGCGCGAATTCTCTCCAGATGCGCTTCGTCGAGACACAGTCCCCCCAGAAGAAACTTCTGCTGCCCATAAACGCGCAATTCTTCTATCATGCCCGATGCCGCGCGCTGTGCCGCCGAAGCTGGATTGTTCAGCTCATGCGCCAGATTCCCCGCCAGCTTGCCCAGCGCGTTCAGCTTTTCGGTCTGCTGTTCGAGGCGCGTCATCTCCCGCACCCGGTCGAGCAGCACTGTCACGCATCGCTGACCCATCGACGGGATCGCCTCCAGCATCTCCGGAAAAACCGATCGATCGATCGTGATCCCCCACAGGTCCGTCGCCGCAAATCCCTGACCGCCGTGGGTCTTCATGCGCGAAAAGGGAAGCAACCCCGTCATCGCCCCCGCGCGTCCGATGAACAGCGCGAGCCCGCCCTGCGAACGCCGCACGTGCGCCTCGCCCCGCAGCAGAATGTACATCTTCGTTGCGGGATCGCCCTCCCGGAAAATCACCGCGCCCGCCGGGTAGGAGCCCTCCTCGCCGTGCGTCGCGATCCACTCCAGCTCAGTGTCGGTCAGTCCGTGTAGCGCCGTTACGCGCCGCAGCGCATCCACAAGCTCAGGTAGGGGAGTCTTGTGCGTTTCCTCGGAGAGGGCTCCGCTTTGAACCCTCACTTCGGTGGCGATCGACGACTCCATAAAGCCCTCCTGGTTCCGGTAGCAGAGGTAAGTGCCCTTATAAGGATGCTAAATGAATCAGCGGTTGAGCACTCTTCCGGTTGGTTAATTTGCGTGGGGGCGCAGCATTTCCTGCTTGCGGGTCGGCATCTTGTCGATCAGCTCGTTCAGCCGGTCGGTACTCACCGGATTCGCGGCGCGCAACTCGACCGTGCCGTCCTCGCCCAGCAGCAAAACCACAAAATCACCAGCCGCAATGTGAAACTGCTCCCGCACGGCGGCCATTTCTTTCGGAGCCAGTACCGTATAAGGCGAATCCGCCGGAGTCGTCACGCGGCGCCCATCCGGAACAATAGGCGTGAACAGCACAAACCGGTCCATCATGTCGTCGGCAGCATGATCCAGCAACTGGACCTGTCGCTTGAGCCGCGCATCGTCCCCATTCGAGGCGAAAACCAGCAATGGCCGGTAGCAGTCCTTCATCGCAGCGAGCGATCGCGGCACCACCGCGCAGGCCGGTCGCGCCTGCGCACAGCCGTTGCCGCCCGCCGCCGCCAGAAAAACTGTCAGGATGAAGATGCGTCCTGCCATCGCAACGCCAGCCCTGTCCAACGCAAACACGGAAATCCGCACGTCCCTGAAAACTCTTTATGCTCTCGGTGTCTGTGGTGAATTTACGCGTTCACCGTTTCCGCCGCCGCCGGCTGCGGCACGCCATCCTTCACCACCACCGGATCCAGGAACGGCATCGCCGCCCGCAGCTGAGCACCCACTTCTTCCACTTTCAGCCCGGCTTCCTTCTTCCGCATCTCAGTGAAGTTCTTTCGGCCTGTCTTATTCTCTTCGATCCACTTCGTCGCAAAAGTACCGTTCTGAATTTCGGTGAGCAATTTTTTCATCTCCGCGCGCGTAGCATCGGTCACGATGCGCGGCCCCGCCGTGTAATCGCCATACTCCGCGGTATCGGAGATCGAATACCGCATGTAAGCGAGGCCTCCGCGATACATCAGGTCCACGATCAGCTTCAGCTCGTGCAGGCATTCAAAATAAGCAATCTCTGGCTGATAGCCCGCCTCCACCAGCGTGTCGAACCCAGCTTTCACCAGCGCCGACGTTCCTCCGCACAGCACCGCCTGCTCGCCGAACAGATCGGTCTCGGTTTCCTCGGCAAACGTCGTCTCCAGCACGCCGCCGCGCGTCCCGCCAATCGCCTTCGCGTAGGAAAGAGCCAGCGCCTTCGCGCCGCCCGATGCATCCTGATGCACGGCGATCAGGCACGGCACGCCGCCGCCTTCGATGAACACCTCGCGCACGCGATGACCCGGCCCCTTGGGAGCGACCATCGAAACGTCAATCTCCGCCGGAGGCACGATCGCGCCAAAGCGAATATTGAATCCGTGGCCGAACATGATCGTCTTGCCCTTCTTCATATGGGGCGCAATCTCTTTCGCATAGGTATCGCCCTGCGAGTGATCCGGCGTCAGGATCATGATCACGTCTGCCCATGCCGCCGCATCGCTAACCGAGGTCACCTGGAGGCCCGCCTTCTTCGCCTTCTCCACGGATTTGCTCGCAGCTGGCAGCCCCACTCGCACTTCAACGCCTGAGTCTTTGAGGTTGAGCGCGTGCGCATGCCCCTGCGAACCATAGCCGATCACCGCAACCTTCTTCTGCTGGATAAGCGCCAAATCCGCGTCCTGATCGTGATACGTCTTCGCCATTCGTTTCCCTTTTCTGTCAAATGAGATTGTCATCCTGAGCCGGGGTTGGTCGCGTAAGCTAAACAACCGCATTCGAGCCTTCGGTTTCCCTAATCCCTAAACTCTAATCCCTAAACCCCGTCTCTTCTGCCATCAACAAATCGCTCGGAGCAACTCCATCGTCCCCAATCTTGTCCTCGGCCGTCTCGACGCCCGGCACCCTCATTGCCTCCAGCACCCGGCTCGTATGCTGCCCGCGCCGCATCACCATACGCCCGGTGCGCGAAATCTCAAGGATCCGATCGCCGTTCTCGTTCAGCACCTGAATCAAGCCCTCGATCTTGCTCTCGACGCCCGTAATCTCGATCATCATCGACTCCGGCGCCAGGTCCACAATGCGCGCCCGGAAAACCTCCACCAGTTCGAACACCATCGACCGCGTCTTCGGAGTTGCCGCGACCTTAATCAGCGCCAGCTCGCGAGCCACGTGCGACAGCTGCCCAACGTCGTCGACCTCGAGCACGTTTTCCAGTTTATAGAGACTCGCCGCGATCCGGTGCCCCGCGGTCGGCGACGCAT
>CAZSWI010000090.1:0-12596 GCA_964610635.1 uncultured Acidobacterium sp. | reverse complement strand
CGCTGGCTGTTGCGCACCGCTCTGCTGTCCTGAATCAGAACCCTGCGCCGGCTGCTGGGCTGAGACCGTGGGTGTGTAGCCGGGATCGCCCGGTCTCTGCTGATCTTTGGGGAAGTTCACCGGGGCCATCACCGGGGCCGGATTGTTTTTATCATTGCTGCTGGGCGGCGGCTGCTCGCCGGGCTTGCGGAGGGTGGGCGCCGAGCGCGGCGCATTCTCCTGGGACCGGTCGGCATCGGTCGAGTCGCCGAGCTTGACTTCGTGCTGGTTGGCTGCGACCACGGGCTGATTGCCCCAGTAGTCGCCCATCTCGTTTTCGGTGCGGACCTCCATGGGCTCGCCCACTTTGGCGAGCTGCACGCGGGTCACGAAGCTTCCCTCGAACCGCACGAACTCGACCGGCTGGGGAGCTTCGCCATAGACCCAGATCTCGAACTGCTTGCCGCCGGGCTCCTGCTCGCGAATCTTTCGCACCGGCTGGCCTTTGGAATAGACCACCATGTCGCGATTCATGCCGACGAGCACGCGATGCTCAACCACCGCTTTGTGGAGGAAATCGGGGAGAGACTCGGCGTAGGCTTCGGCGGGAGACTTGACACCGAAGTCGATCATGGGCTTCAGCAGGGCTTCCAGCTGCTCTCCGTTGAGATCGGGAACACGCTCTTCAAAGAGAAGGGTCACGCGCGAGCCTGTTGGCGGCGCGCCGCTGTCCTGCGCAAGGGGCGTCTCGGCCACTCCCATGCCGATCGAAATATGCCGCAGATATTTGTGCTTGTGCTCCGGGCCGCCGTTCAGATCCAGTACCACTTTCTCGCCTTCAATTTTGATGTCGGTAACCACGACGCGGTCCCCCGGCTTCACCGAAATGCCTTTGGTATGAAGCTGGTCGACATATTTGTCGCCGGTCGGGTCCATGTGCCCATTGGCGTGGAGCGTGAGGTTGGCGATGGGCAACGGCCGCATGGCAAAGCCCTGCTCGGCCTGCATAAAGCGTATGAGCTGCTCGCGGCCGAGGGTAGTCATCGGCTCGTTCGGGTACCTCACGTGCGTAGGCGGAAACTCGGTGTAGTGCTTTTCGATGTGCTCGGGTTCGACGGTAAAGACCTGGGCGTGAAGGGGGACTGCGACGATCAGGAGGGGAAAAGCACAAAACGCCGCCAGGGTGGGCAGAAGACGGACAGGTGGGGACCCTCGCATAAGGCCCTTTCTCGTGGGTAGGAGCCGGACTCCAACAGCATGGCCCCGTTTCAAGGAAAATACAAGGGGATTGGCAGTTCCATAGCCACTGGCGGCGCAGGAAACCGCCCTCTTCATGACCGGTCAGGAGACGGTTGGGGCCGATCTCGTTGCCGGATCCGGATCTTGCTGGCGCGAATTGCCGTGACCGGTTCGAGCAGTTTGCCACTCCAGAACCGTCTACGAGCCTGGATGGGCTGCCATTTCTTCCGGCCGCTCCGGGGATTCGGGGCCCTGATCCTCGACAATGTCGAGGGTGTAGCGATGGCGGTGTTTCATGCTGACGGCCCCCAGGATCGTCCTGATGGAGCGTGCTGTTCGGCCCTGCTTTCCGATCACTTTTCCCACATCGGAGGCCGCAACGCGGAGGCGAAGCGATGTGCTTTCGCCCTTCTCCACCGTCTCTACCGTCACGTCATCCGGAATATCCACCAGGGCGCGCGCAATCTGGGTCACAAGTTCCGGCATGTCCTCTGAGCTGTCGGGCATCTGCTAAGTTCTCCGTTACTTAATACGTATCGGCTCGGCAACCGGATCTCTTCGGCAAATTACCGCGAAATTCCCGGAGTGAATGTGACGAAGGTCACGGGACTAAAGTTTGCATCAGAATGCAAAAGGATTGTACATTTGGTTAACAGCGGCGCGGCTGGGAACCGGCTTATGACTCCGGTTTCCATTTGATTCACTCCCCCTTCTGAGCCTACAGTTCTCTCCATGACTCCGAGCGACCGTCGCACCTTTCTGAAACGGACCGCCACCCTCGCGGGCGCATTTTCCGTCAACTGCCTTTTCCGCCAGGCCCACGCCGCGGACTTCGAGGCCGCCTCCCACGCCGTACGCGACCTGGCCCCCGCTGAAGTCGCGCAGAATGAGGACTACTGGAGCGTCATCCAGCGCGCCTACTCGGTGAACCCGGACATCATCAACCTGAACAACGGTGGGGTTTCGCCCGCACCCATCGTTGTGCAGGAGGCGGTGGAGCGCTACAACCAGCTCTCCAACGAAGGCCCGTCATATTACATGTGGCAAATCCTCGATCAGGGGCGCGAACCTCTGCGCGAGAAGCTGGCCAACCTGGCCGGAGCGAAGACGGGGGAGATCGCCATTGACCGGAACTCAACCGAGGCGCTGAACACGATTATTTACGGGCTGCCGCTCAAAGCCGGCGACGAGGTAATTGGCACGAAGCAGGATTACCCCAACATGATCCAGGCGTACCGGCAGCGCGCCGAGCGCGACGGCATCGTCTACAAGCAGATCAGCTTCGATTTTCCCATCGAGGACGACGCGGTCATCGTCAAGGCGTATGAAGAGGCCATCACGCCGCGCACACGGATCATTCACGTCACCCACATGGTGAACTGGGTCGGGCAGACGATGCCCGTGGCGAAGATTGCCGATATGGCGCACGCGCACGGCATCGAGGTGGTCGCCGACGGCGCGCATTCCTTCGGCCTGCTGGACTTTAAGGTTCCCGACCTGCACTGCGACTACTTCGGGACCAGCCTGCACAAGTTTCTGTCGGCGCCGATCGGCACGGGCATGATGTGGGTCAGCGAGGAGAAGATCGAGAAACTGTGGCCGCTCACTTGTAACTCCACACCGCACTCGGCCGACATTCGGAAGTTCGAGACCCTGGGGACAAGGAGTTTCCCCCTCGAACAGGGTATTGGTGAGGCCATCAACTTCCACGAAGGCATCGGGAGCAGGCGCAAGGAGCAGCGCATTGGGTACCTCAAGAATTACTGGGCGTCGCGGGTGCAGACGATGCCGAAGGTCAGGCTGCACACGTCGCTCGACCTGAGATACTCCTGCGCGATCTGCGGAGTCTCGATCGACGGCATGACGCCCGCTCAGCTGGCCGGCGCCCTCTTCGACAAGTACAAGATTCATACCGTGGGCATTGTGTGGGAGAACATCAGCTGCGTGCGAGTTACTCCCCACGTCTACACAACCATCCCCGATCTCGACAAGATGGTTCGGGCTATCGGCGAGCTTTCGCAGGCATAGCCGGCGGCGTTGATGATGGACAAGCGTCCATTTGCAGTCACTGCACTTAGCTGGCTCTTCATCCTTGTGGGCGCGGCGGAGTTGGCGGTCGATATTCGTCGCCTTTCCGCCCATCCTTTCCACCATGAGGATATCTGGATCGGCCTGGTGCACCTTCTGGCTATTGTGGCCGGGGCTTTTATGCTGCGCGGAGATAACTGGGCGCGGTGGCTGGCGGTGATCTGGATCGGCGGTCACGTGGCCATCACGGTGCTGAACGCCTGGCACGGATTCCTGGTCCATGCAATATTCTTCGCGGGGATCGCGTTCCTTCTGTTTCGCGCCGATGCGCGCGGGTGGTTTCGCCGGCGAATAACAGCGGGCACGTGATCCGCGCGGTCGACCATTGTGGCAGACCATAAATGAACACCTATCAGGAATTCGTTGACTTGAGCGGCCCTGAGCCAGTCCGCGGCTTCCTTCACACGCCGGATCGTCCCTCGACCGGCGCGCTGATCCTCACTCATGGAGCCGGGGCGAACTGCCAGGCGGCGCTGCTCGTCGTTCTCGCCGAGGCATTTTCGGCGGAGGGGCTCTCTGTCCTCCGCTGCGATCTGCCGTTTCGCCAGGAACGGCCGCAGGGTCCACCGATCCGCACCGCCGATCGGGACCAGGCAGGACTCCATGCGGCTGTCGAGTCCATGCGGCGGCTTCCGGGCCCGTGCAGCCCCGCCCGTGTCTTTCTTGGTGGCCATTCCTACGGAGGCCGTCAGGCGTCGATGCTGGCTGCCGATGAGCCAGGCCTCGTCAATGCGCTTCTGCTGTTGTCCTACCCGCTGCATCCGCCGAAGCGCCCAGACCAGCTGCGCACGCAGCACTTCCCCAGCCTTCGAACTCCCGCGCTTTTCGTCTCCGGCGTGCGCGATGGATTTGGCACGATCCCCGAAATGCAAGCAGCATTGCGGCTGGTCTCCGCGCGGACGGAGCTGTCGCCCGTTCAGGCCGCCGGACATGAGCTCATCACGAAGCGCAATCGTGACGAATTGCCTCGGAAGGTGGTGGGGGAATTTCTGGACTTCGTCCGCATAGAACCCTGACTAACTCGCGCGGACACGGGAGGAGCAGGCAGTCAATTGCGGCGCCGCCAAGCGGGATCTGAATGAAAAACGCGGCTCAATGCAAAACGCCACCACAGGGGAATGTGGCGGCGTCTCAGGATGACGGAATGAACAGGTGAACTGCCTAATTACTACTTTACTATAGCCCGGCGACCGCGAAACGTCAACCATCGCGTGCGGAATTTGTGATTGCGGCGCCCACAACGATAAGGGTAGCTGAGCCACGGGCGCATGGTTACGAAATACCTAACACTCGTTCGGCATGGTAACGCCACCTTCCGGCGATGGGTTGCCCGCCAGCGAGGGCTTACGCTGAGGCCTGCGACGCGCGTTGGCAATGACTTGCGAGCCACGCGAAGCGAGCACCGAAAAGAGCCGCGCAGCATGGGGAGAGGGCAATGGACTGGGTGGTGATAGCAGCGGTTGTGATTGGCGCCGGACTCTGGGCGGCAGCTCGCAGGTACAGGAGTTCCCGGGGCATCTGGGAATAGACCGTCCGGCGTGCGGGCCGATTCGGATCAGTGTCCCTTGTAATCTACAAAGAGCTCGGGGAATTGTTGCTTGAGCGCTTCGATTTTCGGGCGGTCGCAGACCAGGATGTAGGGATTGTCGGGATTGTGGAGCGCGTAGTCCTGGTGGTAATCCTCGGCGCGATAGAAGCCCTGGAGCGGCGTAACCTCTGTGACAATCGGTTTGGGGAAGACCTTGGCGGCGTCGAGCTGCGCGATATAAGCCCTTGCGATGCGCCTCTGATCCTCGTTGCTATAGAAGATGACGGAGCGATAAGAGGTTCCGACGTCGGGGCCCTGGCGGTTGAGTTGCGTGGGGTCGTGAGCGACAGAAAAGAAGATGCGCAGCAGCTGCCCGTAGGTGATCTTCGAGGGGTCGTAGACGACTTCGACGGATTCGGCGTGGCCAGTGGTCTCGGTGGTGACCTGGTCGTAGGTTGCCGTGGAAGCTGAACCGCCGGCGTAGCCCACTGTGGTGGAGAGAACGCCCTTGACGCGTTCGAAGACGGTCTGCGTTCCCCAGAAGCACCCGCCGGCGAAGACCGCTTTCTGCTTGCCGGGGGTTGTGGCCAAAGCCAGGTCGGTATTGGCTGGAGGAATTGGCCCGCGGCCGGCGGCGCTGGCCGAACAGGCGGCGAGAGACAGCAGACATCCGATAGCCAGAAAACTGCGAAGCAGTCGCGCGAGGACCATGGGGAACCTCCAGAGTGAACATTGTATGAGACGCGGCACGGGTGGAATGGACACACAGGCGGGGGATGGATGTCCAGAGGCGACGTTCAAAGCATATTCACTCTCAATTGAAGCCGCCGTAACCTGGACCGTTATTCGGCGCATGGATGATGCGAACGGGCTCGCGGGAGCAACACCAAATACCTGCCGGCCGGAGAGGTATCGATATATGTCAGAGCAGGCAGCTAATCATCACAAAGCGGCAGCGCACCATCACGGGATGGCCGCCCATCACCACGCAGAAGCCGCAAAGCACCATGAGGCAGGCGACCACCGCCAGGCCGCCCATCACGCTCATCTGGCGCACGCGCACCAGGTTCATGCCACTGAGCACGCGAATCACGCCGCACGGCACAACCTCGAATCCCACGGGCAATAACGCTGCCAGACTTCGCCGCTGCCGGTGACGACCGATCGACAACCCCCGGCGGCGGCGAAGACAGCAATTGCAGCAATGACTCGGCGTGCGCCCAGGAGGCTACCTCTTCCTGGCGGCCAGTTGAGCAGCTTTCTTTGCCGCCGTTGGCTTGCCGCGCTTGCCATTCCCGTCGGATGTTGCTTTTCGATGCCCGTCCGGCTCCTCGACGGGATTGCGATCGACGATCGTCAGGACGACGCCATCGATGCGATTGTCGAGCGTGCGATAAGGCGTCAGGCGCATGCTGAACCAGTGGCCCTGCTCGTCCTGTACCTGCTCATGCCGGGGCTGCATTTCCCGCATAACATCGAGCATGCTCTGCTCGAGAACGCGCGTGTCGACCTTCAGGCGAAGCCGCGGAATGGGCCGCCCGATGTCGCCCGGCATCAATCCCAGGGGGGCTGCGGCCTGAGGCGTGAAGCGGCGCACGCTCAGGTCGGAGCTGACCATCACCATAGCCAGGTTGACGCTGTTCAGCAGGTTGGTCAGGTCGTTGTTGAGCTGGTTGAGCAGATCGTTGCGGTGCTGCATCTCTTCGTTGACGGTGTGCAGCTCTTCGTTGGCGGACTCGAGTTCCTCCTTCGAGGTTTGCAGCTCTTCGTTGGTGCTCTGCAGCTCCTCGTTCCCGGACTGAATCTCTTCGTTGGCGGACTGCAGCTCCTCGTTAGTGGCCTCCTGCATCTCGATGATGGACTGCATGTATTCCCTCGTCGCAGAGAGCTCCTGCTTGAGATGTGCGATCTGCTTATCCTTGTCGACCTGCGACTCGATAACGGGCCCCGCGTGCTGGGCGGCCGCTGTCTGCTCGGCCAGCTTTGCGGGCTCGAAGATAACAAGGAGGCTGTGCTTCTCCTGAACAGGAGTGCGGAAAGGGACCACGCGGACGGTAACGGTGTGTTCGACGCCGTCGGACTGCACACGCAGATTGGGGCGTTCGGCTTCGAAGCCTGAGGTTTTGGCCTCTTCGATGGCGCCCTGCAACTCGAAGAGCAGGCCATCGCGAGCCATTTTGAGCAGGTTGAGGCTGGCCTTGCCGGGCGCCAGCTCGAGAAAGGTGCCGGTGCTTCCCCGGGTCTGGAGAATCTCCATCTGCTCATCGATAACGACGGCGGGAGGAGCGTAACGGGTGAGCAGAAGACGGTCGGCTTCGCGCTGGAGTTCCAGCGGAATCTTTAGCAATTCCGCATTTTTGGCAGCAGGAGCTGAAGACTCAGGAGCCGAACCATCGTGCTCCATGTGACCCATCGCGAATCCGAAGGCGATGGGATTGGCCACAGGTTTCTTGCGATAGATTTTCTGTTTTTTCTCTACCATGTCGAACAAGTCCGAGCCCGCGCCCAGCAGACCTTCAGTATTACCGATCATGAGAAAACCTCCTGGATTGAGGGCGTAGTGAAATGTGGGAATGACCCGCTTCTGAAGAGACTGGCCCAGATAGATCATGACATTGCGGCAGCTCACCAGGTCCATGCGGGAGAAAGGTGGATCGTTAAAGACATTCTGCGTGGAAAAGATACAGAGATCGCGGATCGTCTTGCCGATCTGATAGCCGCCGTCGGACTTATGGAAAAAGCGCCGCAGGCGGGCGGGGCTGAGGTCGGCTTCGATGCTCTCTTTATAGACCGCCGCGCGGGCGCGCTGGATAGCCTTCTCGCTAAGATCGGTGCCGAAAATCTGGATGGGTACCTCGGTGCGCTGCTCATCCAGAAATTCAACCAGGGAGATGGCGTGCGAATAGGCTTCCTCGCCGGTGGAGCAGCCGGGAACCCAGATGCGGATAGGCCCGGATGCGGAGGGGCGCGACTTGAGCAGTTCGGGATAGATGACCTGCTTCAGCGCATCGAAGGCCTCGGGATTGCGAAAGAACGATGTGACGTTGATGAGCAGGTCCTGGTAAAGGGCGTTCACCTCATTGCGATCGCGGTGCAGCAGGGCAACGTAGGCGGCAAGCTGTTCGATTTTGTGCAGGACCATGCGCCGGCCGATGCGGCGGCCGATGGTGGGGGGTTTATATTCGGAAAAATCGACGCGGGTGGCCCGGCGGAGAAGACGAAAAACCTGCGCCATTAAAGGGTCGGTGGATTTCTCCTCGTCTTCGGGCTTTTTGGAAGTTGCGCCGGTGACGTAGGGGTGAGTCCTGATGCGAGCCAGCTCCTGGGCAATCTCCTCGGGGGGCAGAACGAAGTCCACGCAGCCGGCGGCAATGGCGCTGGCAGGCATGCTGTCGTACCTGGCTGAGCGGGTGTCCTGCGCGAATGTAATGCCGCCTTCGGCCTTGATGGCGGTGAGGCCGAGGGTCCCGTCGGAGGCGGTGCCGGAGAGAATGATGCCGATGGCGTTTGGACCCTGATCGGCAGCCAGAGAGCGGAAAAAGATGTCGATGGAGGCGTGGATGGGCCGCGGCTGCTCGCGATCGGTGGTGATCAGATGTGCACCGACGATGGCCAGCTCGCAGTTGGGCGGGATGACGTAGACGTGATCGGACTGGACCTGCATGCCGTTTTCGACCTGTACGACGGGCATGATGGTGGCGCGCCCGAGAATCTGGGGCAGAGCGCTCTCCCGCTGCGGGTCGAGATGCGGCACCAGGATATAGGCCATGCCGAGATCCGGCTGAAGAGCCTTGAAGAGCGCGGTGAAGGCTTCGAGACCGCCCGCGGACGCTCCAATGCCGACGATGCAGAAAGAAGAGGCTGGGCCCGAGTAGGCGGAGCCGGATTCCCCAGCCGGGGAGCTTTTTTTGGGCTGGCTCCGATTTGGCTTACTCGGGCTCATGAGAGATCTTGCCTGTCGTGGCGTGGGTAATGCGCGCTGGGCAGAAGTGGCCTGGATTATAGTCCCCGGCACGCCGATAGAAGCGGGCCAGCAGCAATGCGCACCTGAACATCGCAACACGAGCCGGGGCAGCCGGACTATTGCCTGAGCTGCAGCTCCATAAGCTGGCTTCTGAGCGCGGTAATGGCCGCCGAGACTTCCGCCATGAGCAGTACGTTGCTGTCCCGCAACCGGCGGGCGGTCTCGATTTTTGCGTTCAGGGCCAACAGCGCGGCCATCGAAGCATGGCGGTTGTGCGGCTGAGAGTTGGCAGAATGCCCAAGTTCGGCGCGGCTGGCACACCGCATGGCCACCCACGCATCGAGGTCGCGAGGACGCGCGAGGACAGCCTTTTTGTTGGAGCCTCTCGGACGGCGCACGGGGAGACCGAAGTCCTGCTCCCAGCGCTGGACGGTGCGCACCCCCTTCCCCATATACCGGGCGATGTCTTTCCACGAGGTAAGGACAGCTGCGTGGCCGTTATGGTTTTCCGGGTTCATGGCACTGGCTCCGGTGTTGTTCATAGTACTCTCCGTGACAATTTGCTGGATTCCAATGCACATTCGTGCGTTTCGGTTAGAGGAACCGTAACCGGAAATCGGATGCCTGGAGGAGGCTGAAAATTATTAGCTTGCTGTCCTCCAGGTATACCGCTTTGAGCTGCGACTATCCCGGACTTGTGGTGCCAGCTTTGGGCATTGAGCCGACTAATTAGACGAGAAACGAGTGAGGGAGTTTCGAGCAGGATGAAGGAGGGAGAAAGTTGACTTAGAGCCTCCTGGCCGGGCCGCTTGTTAGGCTGTCTGGGATGCGGCTGTTCATCGGAATTGCACTGGCGCCGGAGGCGGAGGGTGCGCTCAAGCGCGTGCGGGAACGGTTTGGCGCCGTCGGGGCTGAGCTGCGGTGGTCCGCGCCGGAGAGCTGGCATGTAACGCTGCAATTCCTGGGCACAACCAGCGAGGAGCAGGCGGTATGCGTGATGGAGAAGCTGGCAGAGGTGCGGGCTGCGCCGGTTCCGGTGCGCATTGCCGGGCTGGGATTCTTTGAGCGTGCAGGTGTGTTCTGGGCGGGCGTGGCGCTCAACGCTGAGCTATTGGCATTGCAACAGTATGTGGTGGCGGCGACACGGAGTTGCGGATTTGTGCCGGAGGCGCGGGCTTATAACCCGCACATCACCTTAGCTCGGTTAAGAAGACGCGACGGGGCATCGGCATTGGGTCCGCTGAAGAAGGCGGCGGGGCGCGACGGAGTCGATTTGAGGGCGGAGTTCACGGCTGAGGAGTTTGTGCTGTACGAGTCGCTTCCTGGACCGGACGGTTCGCGGTACGAGGTACGAGAAAGGTTCCCCCTGATCGCAGCTCGCTGAGCTGGATTGACTGAATTTGCCTCAACCAGGTTCCGGAATGACCCGGAGTTTCCCGAGTCCGAGGATGTAACCGGCGATTCCGATGGCCAGCACAATGGCGGCGATGAGAAAAGATGCGCGGAAGTTTCCCCTGCCGGCGAAGTAGCCAGTGACAATGGGCGCGGAGATGGCGGCGATCTGGGTGGCGAAATTCATGATGCCGCCCACGCGGCCGACGCTGGCGCGCGGGGCGATAAAGGACGGGATGGACCAGCCGACGGGAGCCATGGCGCCGAGTCCGGCCATGGCAACGCTGATCCAGATGAGGGCGTGGGCGGCGCTGTGGGCGAAGCTCGCGCCGTAAAGCGCTGCGCCGAAGGCAAGTCCGCCGGCGAGCACGGATTGGCGGACCAGCCAGGGACGCGCGCCTCGGCTGACGAGCGCATCGACCATCCAGCCGCCGATGAGAAGGTCGGTGATGGTGGCCACGAGCCAGGGAATGCTGGTGTCGAGCGCGGAGTGCAGCAGATCGACGTGCAAGCTCATGGAGAGATAGCTGGGCAACCAGGTGAGCACGAGATAAAACACGTAGTTATAGGAGGCGAAGCCGATGGCTGCGCCGATGACCTGCGGCTGGCGCATGAGATAGAGGAGCGGAGCACCGTGGACGTGCGTGGCGGGCGCTGATTCCGGCTGAGCGTTGCCTTCGGCCATCAGCCTGCGCTCGGCCGGGCTGAGACGCGGGTCCTCACTGGGGTTGCGGTAGACGCGCCAGAAAAGCAGGAAATAGAGAAAGCTGATGAAGCCGGTAAAGATGAAGCTCCAGCGCCAGCCGAATCCGATGAGCAGCAGGCCGAGGATGGGCACCCCGATGGCGGAGGCGAATTTGGCGGCCGCGTCGTTGATGGAGGTGGCAAAGCTGCGCTCGCGGTCGGGAAACCAGTAGCCAATAGCTTTGGCGTTGGCGGGAAAGGTGGGCGCTTCGCCGACTCCCAGGAGCAGCCGCGCGGCAAAAAAGCTGCGCAGGCCTGGCGCGAGTCCGGAGGCGAAGGAGGCGAGGCTCCAGAGTAGAGTGGCAATGCGGCCGACGCGGCGCACACCCCAGCGATCGAGCATGACGCCGATGGGGATCTGCAGGATGGCGTAGGTCCAGTTATAGGCGCTGGAGAGCACGCCGAACGTGAGCGCGGAGATGCCCCAGGCCTGGCGGAGTGCGTCATGGGCGACGGAGATGTTGACGCGGTCAAAGAAATTGATGAGGACGCCGATGCCGAGGAGCACGGCAACGCGCCAGCGGCGATGCAGGGCGTGAGCCGAAGACGAGGAGTCGGGCGGCATGGGCTTGGAGCATTGTAGATGGCGGCGGTGGAGATCCGGAGACTCGCCGAATTTGTGCGGACGACGGTGCCTTATTCCACCGCCTGCACCATGCCGCGCCCCAGCAGCAGCTCGGCCTTGTCGATGAAGGCGCGATCTGCCGCGACGCTGATGCCTTCCGGCTCCATGACCACGCAGTACTGGCCCCGTTGTTCGACGTTGAGCATCACGCGAGCGGGGCCGGGAGCGGAGACAACCAGGTCGTGCAGCTCGACGAGCGTGGTTTCGCTGACGCGATCGAGCGGAATGCGGATGCGAATGTTATTCGGCAGGCGCACCTTCACATCTTCAAGCGCCTGGATGGATGAGACGCACAGCTTGGGCGCAGCGTCTTCGTCGGCGCGCAGTTGCCCGCGCACCAGCACCGGCACTTCGATGCGGAGTTGTTGCGCGAGGCGCTCGTAATCCTTGGGAAAACAGATGAGCTCGATTTTTCCGCTGGCGTCTTCTAGCGCGGCCTGCGCGTAGAGTTCGCCGGACCGTTTCGACTTGGCAACTTTGACGCCCAGAATGACGCCGGCGATGGAGATTTCGTTTTCGGGGGCCTGACCGCGGCGGCCGTTCGAGGGCGGCGGCTTCATTTCAAGCGCGGACTCAACGTCAACGACTCCGGGAAGGTTGCGGAGCTTCTCGGCATACTTGTCGAGCGGATGGCCGGAGACGAAGAAGCCAAGGACTTCCTTCTCCGCAGCGAGGCGCTGGCTTTCTTCCATGTCGGGAACGTTGGGCAGGTCGTCGTGCTTATGTCCGTTCGCCTGAGTATCGAAGATGCCGAATAGTCCGGACTGTCCGGCTTCGATGTCACGCTGCGCTTTCTGGGCGCGCTCCATGGTCTTGTCGACGGCGGCGAGAAGCTGGGCGCGGCGGCCGAAGGAATCGAGCGCGCCAGCCTTGATGAGGGATTCAATGACGCGCTTGTTCAGTAGCCGCAGGTCGATCTTCTCGCAGAATTCCTGGAAGGAGGCGAAGCTCTTCCCTTCCGCGGCCAGTTCCGCGCGCACCGCGAGGATGGAGTCGATGGCGTTGCGGCCGACGTTCTTGATGGCGGTGAGGCCGAA
>CAZSWI010000089.1:0-12666 GCA_964610635.1 uncultured Acidobacterium sp. | reverse complement strand
TGCGAAGACTGTACCGAAGAGGCATCGGCATCACCGATCTTCATCTCGTAGCCTCTGCCCTGCTTGACAGGTCTATCCTGATCTGGACCAGAGACCGGCGGCTGGGCGACATTGCGGACGAGCTTGGAATCCGCGCCGCAATTGCCTGACGAGCCGACAGTATAGTTTTCACCGCAGAGGAAGGGGTAAGGAAACGCAGTAACCTCAAGTATGGTCATGGTTTACGGGTCGTCTTCGCCGGTTCTTCACGACGAATTCATGGGCGGTGAATGGTTTGGCAGAACCGTCGTCAATTCGAGGTTATGTAGTGGAATTCGTCAATGTGGTGTCGCGTTATGAGACTTTTGTCGTATCGACCTTCGTAACCTGCATCCGTATCCTTACTTTGACCATCTGATACTACATGTAGTACTACTGGTTTCGCTGAACATGTCGTGGAGCTCAGGTGAAGAAAATCAGGGCGTGGATCGAGGAGGTCCGGGACCAAAAGCTCGTCGAGTTCCACGACCTGGACCGGATCATCCAGCGATGCCTGACCAAATTTGGCCATCTTTTTCCCGATTACAAATGTTCAAAAGACGGATCCCGTACAGTACACCATTTCAACCGGCCTGGTATTCCCCCGCTAAGTCTGGAAAAACCACACGGCAATCGAGAATTCGTACCGCGAAAATATGCGCGACTGATTTTGGATGGGCTTGAGCAAGTAGCGAACCACATCGAGATGAATATCGAGGACGACAAAGATGCCGACGACCGCGACATTGACGACACAGCCAAAGACTAAGCGAGTTGAGGGGGAGAGCCGGCCCGGTGGGCGGACCCTGGACGAATACATGGACCTGGATTATCCCGTTGAGCTCGTCCCCGACGGGGACGAGTGGACCGCATCTAACCCCGACCTTCCTGGGTGCTACAGCTTTGGACAAGACCCAAATTCCGCAGTTGAAAACCTGTCCAAAGTTAGGTCGCTATGGATTGAAGGCGAACTCTCAAGCGGAAACGCGATTCCCGAGCCGGCTGAAGACGAGCGCTATAGTGGCAAATTCGTCCTCAGAATACCCAGGGGGCTTCATCGCTTAGCCGATCATAAGGCCCGGCAGGAGGGCGTAAGCCTGAACTCTTTGGTCGGCAGCTTACTCTCGGGTGCCCTGGGCTACCCGGGGAGCGACAAGCAGCGGTACCCGGGTCTGGCGGCTTACGCCTATTGTGGCCCGTGGGGTGCACGAAATCCGGACCCCAACGATGCACAGTGGCACACGCTACCTCCGGGTTTCGACGTCGCATGTTCAACAATTTCAACGAAAGATGAGGCGGGGGCTTCGTTTGCCGCGGACAAGAATTTGATGAGCTATATTCATCGATTCGCAGGGCAGCTCGGCAGCCGCCACAAGAGTCCCTTTCTTCCCGCTACCAATGAGGACTATCGTGCCAAAGAAAAGCACCTCGCATCCAAGTAGCATCACCGTCGGGTATGACAGCTTTCTGAAGAGTGTCAAGCTTATCGCTGTCGCCTTGGACAAGGCGGTCGCTGAAATTGACCGCGACTTGTATTGGGAGAACGCCAAAGACAGGGTGCGTGAGATTGGAGCATCATATGAGTCGGCAAACGTCAAGAAAGATCACTTCGATGTGATTGCTCGCATCGAAGTAAAGATAACGAAGAAGGGCGAGAAGACAAATGTCCTTGAAATTAATTGCAGATATTCGGCCCATTTCCATTCCGGAGTGGGGTGCAGTCCAGAGACAGCAAGCAAGTTCGCGCATTCGGAAGCAAAAATCATCCTCTGGCCCTATTTCAGGGCGCTCGTATCCGATCTCACAGCGCGTATGCACATACCTCCCGTGATCATTCCCCTAACTTTAGAGGACTAGAAAACGCAGCTCCGCTCAAAGTAAGGATATCTGCTTACAGCGAGGCTGCCGCGGTGGCCTCATCCTTGTGCAGACCAGCGTACTTGCCAATCCCAACCATGGTGAAGACCTTTTGAAAATGCGGCGTGAGCCCGAAGATAGCAACCTTCTGCCCTGCCTTGTCGGCCTCCATCAGCATGGTGATGATCAGGCCGATGCCGCTCGAATTGATGTACTCGACTTTGGAGAAATCGAGAAGGACGGGGCCGTTTCCGGCAAGACCCTGCCACGCGCCGTGAACCGATTCCTTCGATGTGCTGGAAATGTCCCCGGTGAAGCGCATGACGGAGATTGCCACGCCGCTCGGGCTGGTGGTGCGGTCGATGGTGGTGCGGGTATCGGTCTGCACTTACTCATTCTCCTTGTCGAGCCGGATCACCAGCCGCACGTAGCTTCCTTTGCCCTTGCTGTCGTGGACCCACTCCGCCTCGTCGACGAGTTTCTGGATGAGAAACATGCCCATGCCGCGGGGGTCTTCTTCGCCATGGATTTTGCGGTCGATGTCGGGCTGCGGCGGTTGTTTCGACATGCCAGTTCCATTATCGAGGACTTTGACTTCGAGCGCCTGGTCGCTGGCCGAGAGGATGACAACGACGGAGAGTTTCTCGTTGAGGTGGTTGCCGTGCTCGATGGCGTTGATGCAAGCCTCGGCGACGGCGGTCTTGAGATCCTCGATACGCTCGGGAGGAAACCCCATGAGCTGGGCCACGCTTGCCGCGGTGCCCATGGCGACCTTCTCGAAGCCGAGCCGCGACGGGAGCCTCACTTCGACCGAGGTGCCCGAGGTTACGACCATCGGAATTCTCCCGCTAAGCGTTCGTCCGCATCAGAGCCAGGGCGGTCATGTCATCCTCCTGCGCCTCATTTCCGGAGAAGCGGTGCAGTTGCTCCCACAGCGTTTCGAGGATAGCAGCACACTCCTGGGAGTTGCACTCAATAAATGCCGCCAGCAGGCGGTCGGCGCCAAATTCTTCTTCGCCCTGAGAAACCTCGGTGAGGCCATCGGTGTAGAACAGCAGCCGCGAGCCGGGCGGAAAGTCGAGCGTTTCCGATTCGTACTCGGCGAAAGGGAGAATGCCGATAGGGGTGGCGCTTGCCTTGAGTTCGTGAGCCGGCAGGCCGGGCCGGACCAGGAAGCCCGGATTGTGGCCTGCGTTGACGACTTCGAGAGTATGCGTTTTGGGATCGAGCCGGAGAAAGATGGCGGTCACATACCGCTTGCGCGCTTCCGCGCCCTCGGCGCAATGCTGCCGGTTAAGGCGCGAGACCAGTTCGGCAAGCGGCGCGCCGGCCGCGACGCTGGCGCGAAATGCGGCGCGAAAGGCTGTGCAGAGGATCGCCGAGGCCAGGCCTTTGCCAGCCACATCGGCGACGGCCATCACCTGGGCGCCGTCGGGCATGCTGAAAATATCCACGAAGTCGCCGCCCACCTCGTAGCAGGGGCTGTAGCGAACAGCCACCGAGTAGCCTGCGATCTCCGGCATCTGTTGCGGCACCAGGCTGCACTGAATGGCGCGCGCGGCGCTCAGGTCCTGCTGCACGCGCGCCCATTGGAGGCTGCGTTCGTAGTAGCGGGCGTTTTCAACGGCGACGCCGGCCTGGAGGGCCATGCGTTCGAGAAAGTCTTCTTCGTAGATGGTCAGAGGGCGTCGATCCGGTGTGGCAACGACCAGCTCCGTAAGGTGGTGACCGTCTTTATCGTGCAGCGGAAAACGGAAGCAGCCTTCCCAGGGCGGGGCGGGCAATTCGCCATAGGTCGTGAGCGGCTCGGTGATCAGGGCACCGGGCAATTCGAGCTCGCGCACGACGATGCTCAGCACGATGGAGAGGACCTCATCGAGGCGGATGGTGGAGTGAACCTGGCGAGAGGTTTCGAGGAGCGCCTGGAGGCGGACAATCTCCTGCTGCAGATCGAGGGTTTCCACGGCGCGGGCGGATTGGAGAGGAGTGGCCATGGCAATTCGTTCAGGGTCTGGGCGCTGGCTGAGGGGATGGGCACAGCGGAGTGGGTTCACTGTAGCACAGGGCGAATGGGAAGCAGAAGGATCCTGACTGCGCCAGGCAGCTGTATAGCGAGCTGCAAAATCGCGCGATTGGGCCGATTCGGCTGGCATCGGCCACCGTATCACTTTGGCTGCAGCGCCTAGCTGAGGGCGGTTTCCCGGGGGCGCTGCCCGGTGGTGGTCAATACGATCACTGCGGCGATGATGAGCGCTCCGCCGATCCAGGCTCCCGGGCCCAACCGCTCGCCGAGAACCCCAACACCAAGGATCGACCCCAGTGCCGGTTCAATGTTGAGAAACACGCCGGCGCGCGACGCGGGCACGCGATGAATGCCCCAGTTCCACAGCAGCGTCGCGGCAGCCGTGCACAGCAAACCGCTGGCCGCGACCGCGAGCCAGACATGCCAGCCGAGTCCGCGCATCGGAGGCAGTCCGTCGCGGATCAGCACCCAAGGCGCCAGCATGGCCGCGCCGGCGAGGAGCGTCCATGAAGTAACAGCCATGGGCGAGCGGCCCATGACCATAAGGCGCATGTTGATGAGAACCCACCCGAGAGCAATCAGCAGCGACGCGACAACGAGAAGATCGCCGCGGATGCTTCCGCCGCGAAGCGCCATGTTGCCCGTGCCGTGGCTGGCGCTGAGCACAATGAGGACAATGCCGGTGGTCGATGCCAGGAGCGCGAGCCATCCCTTGAGGTCGAGACGCTCGTGGGCGAAGAGCGTTGCTCCGGCTGCAAGGATGACGGGCATGGTTCCGACCATGAGCGCGGCGTGCGAGACAGTCGTCAGCTTCAGGCCTTCAAACTGGATCATGAACTGCAGAGGAACGCCGAGAAAGGCGCCAGTGAGCAGCAGCTTCCATTCGTGGCGCGAGAAGCGAGGCCACTCGACGATGGGGAGCAGCCCGAGGCAGGCAAAGAAGAAGCGATAGAGGACATAATGGCCGACGCTCAGCCGGGCAAAGGCAATTTTGCCGAAGAAGAATCCCGTGCCCCAGCAGCATCCGGCGAGTGCGCAGGCCACATAGCCCAGGCCACGGCCAATCCTGCGACGGTGCTCAATCGCCGACGCGTGTGCAGCAACCTCAGAACGCTGGGTGTTGAGTGACGTGGGCATTGCAGGATTGGATGATCATTCGTACCGATAGTCGCACGGATCGGCGACGCATCCGACCCGAGGCTTCACGGGCCTACGCGGCACTCTGCTTAAGAAGAGCCCGCCAGCCGTCTCCAAGAAACAACCGGATCGCGGCGATGCCGGCCGCTCCCGCCTGCACGCAGGCGGCGGCGTTCTTCTCCGTCACCCCTCCGAGCGCCAGGACAGGAATCGGCCGGGCGATGTCGATGGCCGTACGCAGAGCTGCCAGCCCCTGGCCGCGGGTCACTGTGCCCTGAATCGTGACCTTTTCAAAAACCGGAGAAAACAGCAGCAGCGATGCGCCCGCCGCCTGGCGAATTTCCTCCGGCGAATGGCAAGCGACGCTGACCACCACGTCCCGTCCGGCACGTCCATACACCTGCTGCGCCGCACCCACGGCCGCAGGGCCAGAGTTGGCGTGAAGGTGCACCCCGTCGGCCCCCGCATCGAGCGCGACCTGGGCCGGCCCGTTGACAAGGACGCGGGTCGGCTGTTTGGTGGCGCGCACCGCCTCCACCATACGGTTGGCGAGCAATTGCAGCTCGGCGAGGGGCAGATCCTTCTCTCGAACCTGGATGGTGTCGACGCCGCCACGCGCCCACGAGGCCGCGAGTTCGACCAGACGGTCGCGCTTCGCGCTTTCGGCGCCGTCCAGCAGCTTTCGATTTGTGATGGCGCAGAGCAGCATTTCAGCGATTAGTGTAAGAGTGTATTCACACGGCCCCTCTCCGAGGATTGTAAGATGAGCACGGACCCGCCGTGGCCGTTTCCAGAGCGCGGGAGTTTTTTTCTAACGCAATGGCGAAATACGACCTTCTCGTCATCGGTTCGGGCCCTTCCGGGCAGCGCGCGGCTGTTTCCGCGGTCAAAAAGGGCAAGCATGTGGCGCTCGTCGAGATGCGCAGCGTGGTGGGCGGGGTCTGCATCAACACGGGCACGATTCCCAGCAAAACGATGCGCGAAGCGGTTCTCCATCTCTCCGGGTACAACTACCGCTCGATTTACGGGATGAATTACCGGGTCAAGGAAAAGATCACGATGGCCGATCTTGCCTTCCGCGTGCAGCACGTGGTCAAAACCGAAATTGACGTGACTGAAGCCCAGCTGTCGCGCAACGGCGTCGAAATCCTGAGCGGCGTAGCTAGTTTTGTGGACGACCATCATGTGCATGTCGACGGCGTGCGCGGCTCAAACACCTACGAAGCCGCTAACGTCATCATCGCGGTCGGCACACGGCCGGCCATCTCGGCCAAGGTGCCGGTCAACGGCAAGACCATCATCAACAGCGACCAGGTGCTGGATCTGGTCGATTTGCCAAGGAGCCTGATTGTCGTCGGCGGCGGCGTGATCGGCGTCGAGTACACCTGCATGTTTGCGGCTCTTGGGGTTCGCGTCACGCTCATCGAGAAAAGGCCGCGTCTGCTGGAGTTCGCCGATCAGGAGATCATCGAGGCACTGAGTTATCACCTGCGTGACAGCCGCGTCACCATGCGGTTGGGGGAAGAAGTTGAAAGTGTCGAACAGATCGCTGAGGGAACGGTGGTTGCGAATCTCGAAAGCAAGAAGAAGATGTCGGGCGATGCGCTGCTCTACGCAGTGGGACGCCAGGGCAACATCGACGAGCTGAACCTTGCGGCAGCGGGAATTGAAGCGGACAATCGCGGACGGATCCCGGTGGATAAGGATTTCCGGACCAGGGTTCCGCACATTTTCGCGGCGGGAGATGTGATCGGGTTTCCCGCACTTGCGTCGGTGTCGATGGAGCAGGGCCGCATCGCCGCCGAGCGCGCCTTTGGCAACGACCACGTGATCTCGAACCCGAGCTTTTATCCGTATGGTATTTACACCATCCCGGAGATTTCGTTTATTGGCAAGACCGAGGAGCAGCTGACCGAGGAAGACGTCCCGTACGAGGTGGGTGTGGCGTATTACCGGGAAATTGCGCGCGGCCAGATTCGAGGCGATACCACGGGGCGCCTGAAGCTGATCTTTCACCGCGAGACGCGCCAGGTGCTGGGCGTGCATATCATTGGCGAGGGCGCCTCGGAGCTGGTCCACATCGGCCAGGCGGTAATGGCTCTGAACGGCAAAGTCGATTACTTCATCGATACCGTGTTTAACTATCCCACTCTGGCTGAGTGCTACAAGGCCGCCGCGTTTACCGGCATCAACCGGCTGGCCCGGTTCGAGGGGTAGGCTGCGGGAAGGCTGAAGCGGAGGGCTTATGTCGAAAGCTGTTGGCGTAGTGATGACGAACCGGGTCGTCGCCGGGTTGATTGAGGACCATCAGCTCGAGGGGGGGCTGAAGGAGTTTCCGGAGAACATCGACGACACCAACGGGCTCATCGAGGTCCCCGCCGATAGCCTCTGCGAGATCATCTGCGACGCCGTTGCCGCGCTTATGCCCTCGGGCTCGACGGTGGATGCTGTGGGCGTGGCAATACCGGGCTATCTGCACCAGGGGGTAATGCTGGATTCGCCGAACCTTCCGCAGTTGAAGGGCGCTCAGATCTGCAGCACGATCAGCGCCGGCCTGCAAAAACGCGGCCTCGACGTAAAGCTGGCCGCTTTCAACGATGCAGACGCCGTTGCGGCGGGCATTGCCGCCACGCGCGGGCAGATGGATCGGCAGGTGCGCGTTTGGACAATCGGCAATGGCATCGGGTTCGGCCGCTATCCGTGGACCGAAGGCCCCTGGGAAGGGGGGCACATGGTGGTGACGCTCGACGCCAAGGAGAACTACTGCGGTTGCGGAGGCAAGGGCCATCTGGAAGGCATTATGGGGTACCGCGCCATGCGCCTGCGCTTTCTGGACATGGAGCCGGACGAGGTGTTCGCGGCGGCGAAGAAGGGCGACCGGCGCTGCGCGGAGTTCGTTGAGCTGTGGCATCGCGCACTGGCCGCGGCAACCGCATCGATGATTCATCTAGAGGGCCCAGGGCGCTTCTATTACACGGGCCGCGACATTCAGCGCCTGGAACTGCCGCGGTTGAAGCAACATTTGTGGGAAGCCATCAAGATGAGCCCGCTGCAGAATTACACCGTGGAAATGTTGGCCGAGGATCCATCGGTCGCAGTGATTGGGGCGGGCGTGGCGGCGCTGATCGAGAGCAAGTGTTGAAGGGGGCCGCCCGTAAGCGTTCCATCCCGTCCTACGCCAGCCTGATTGTCCAGTCGCTGTTTTACGTTGCGAGCGGGATCAATTATTTCTGGCACGAGAACTTTTATCTGAATATCATGCCGGATCACTATGCGCATCCGCTGGCGGTTGTGAAGCTGAGCGGAGTGGCGGAGATTCCTGGCGGCCTCGGGCTGCTGCCACCGGCGACACGGCGCTTCTCGGCCGTCGGCATCGCGGTCATGCCGGTCGTCTTCTTCGATGTGCATATCTTCATGCTGAGCCATCCCGGGCGCTATCCCGAGGTAGCCGAATGGGTGCTGTGGGCGCGGCTTCCGCCGCAGTTTGCGCTGATCGCGTGGGCGTTTTATTACGCTCGACGCCCCGGCGAACGCTCTGGATCATAGAGGCAGCCACATGCGGGCAGGTCGCGTTATTCTCCGAAGTTCAGTCGGAGTCCGACCCGCGCCAGCTGCGGCGTTCCGAGAGTGAGAACCGGCGTCTTCCCCACCTGGACGGAGCGGTCAAAGAGATTTTCTCCCGAGGCGAACGCAACGATGTGGCGGCTGAAGTTGTGCTCGGCGTACGCGTCGAGCCGGAAATAGCTGTGCAGCAGGTAAGCATTGGCGTCATCGTCGAACTGCCGACCGGTAAGCTGCCCCTGGACGCTGAGGACGCCAATCCGCGGCCGCGTGAGACGAATCTGCGTCGTGGCCATGTTGCGGGGCACCTGCGGGATCCACTTGCCAATCAGCTGCGGCTCAGAGGCGAATTTTGTCACAGTGGCGTTGGCAAATTGATACCCTCCCTCGATGCCGACCCACGAGAAAGGCTGCATCGCGTAGTCAAGCGAGACGCCGCGGCTCTCGATCTGCCCGAGGTTTTCCCGCTGCAGCAGCTCCCCGGTTGGGGTGACGCTCAGGGTCAGGGCGGTAATGGGGCGGTTCACCTGCGTCCAGAAATAACTGGCGCGCAGGCTGGAGCCGTAGCGGCGTATGTCAGCCTGGAATCCTGTCTCCCAGCCGGTCGCGCGCTCCGAGCGCAGGTTGGGGTTGGGTTCGGTGACCTGCTGGCCAACCTGGCCGGTGCGGTAAAGTTCGTTTTCCGTGGGAGCACGATAGGCGCGGAATCCGGAGGCGTTCAAGGTCAGCGATTCCGTGATCCGTCGCACCACTCCGAGGCGCGGATCGAAAACCGTCTCGCTGAATGCGGGGAGTTGGACGGGCGCGGGCGAACTCGAAAATTGCCGGGCATCGAAGTTCGAGAAGCGATCCACGCGGGCTGACCCGCTGATCGTCCACTTGGTTGGTGTGAAGAGTGCTTCTCCCCAGATTCCGGTCTGGCGCTGGCGTGCGGTCGTATCGAGCGTGCCGCCGGCGCCGGTGAAGAGCTCCTCATCGTCGGCGGCGCGCACATCGTGGGTGTCAGCGCCGGCAAGGGCAAGCGCGTGCACGCCGACCGGCCGTTGCCATCGCAGGGCCGCCCCCAACTCGTCCGCGGGATCGAAACCAACGCGCGTCAGTTTCTCCGAGGCGCGCGTGCCGGCGATGCTCGAAAAGGTCTGGCGGAAGTGCTCGTCGTCGCCATAAAGGCGCAGGGCAAAGTCCTTCCAGTCCGCGCCAGCCGCCCCGCGCCACAGGCGGCCGGAATTCCACTGCGCGGGCGTTCCGTTGTGGCGAATTTCGTTGAGCACGTTGGTGCGCAGGAAAATGCGCCCGTCGCCCGGGAGTGCCCGGCCGACTTCGGCAAGGCCATTCTGCGCGTGCACGTTCGACGGCTGGTCGATGGGACCGCGCAGGTTAGGAGCGACGAGAGTGTAGCCATCCGTGGCGATGAGCCCGCCGCTGGCGATTCCGGACCATGCGTTGTGCTTCACCGTGGCGAGCGCCCCGTCGTCGAGCGTGCTCTCCGATCCGCCGCTGGTAAGGATCTCGATGCCGGAAGCCTGCGGGCGCACCGGGATGAGGCTGATTACACCGCCGATGGCGCTCGACCCATAGAGATCGGACGCCCCACCGCGTACGACTTCCACGGAATGGACCGACAGCTCCGGCAGTTCTTCCCAGTGGATCCATCCGCCATATGGGTCGTTGAGGGGAATGTTGTCGAGAACAACAAGCGAGCGGCTGGCTGCGGTTGAGCCGAGACCGCGCAGCGAGACTCCTTCGGTGGTGGGATTGGCGACGAGCGAGCTGGAGCGGCGGAAGAGCGTGAATCCGGGGCTCTGACGCAATTTGCCGTCGAGCGATGGAGACGCGGCCTGCTGAAGCTGCTGCCGATCGAGAACACGGGTACTGGCAGGGCTGTCAGAGCTGCCGAGCGGCGAGCGATATGCGGTGACGACAATGGTCTCAAGCGGCCGACGGAGAACGACGCTGAGGGGCTGCACCGGATTAATTGTGACAACGGCTGTGACGTAATGCGGCGCGGTGACTTCAATCTGACGCGGCGGCTGGGACAAGGCAAAGCTGCCATCGGAGGCTGAGATTGCCAGCTGATTGCCGGCCATGTCGGCGATAGTGGCGGAGGGAATGGGATCCCCTTGGGCGTTGCGAACCGAACCGCGCACCTGTGCGGATGCCGTGGCGGTCGCCAGAGCGAGCGCGGCCAGTAGAGTCATCCGTTTGACGCGGAGAGGCATGAGCATTCGAATCAGGGGCGAGCCTGGGGCGAGTATATCTTCTGCACGGCGTCGCGGCGGTTGGGTTCTTCGTCCGGCAACGCGGCCAGCAACTCTGCAATCGTTTTGCCGAGTATTGGATGCCGGAGATCGGGCGCGATGTCGGCCAGTGGCGCAAGGACGAATCGCTGATGGGCCAGCGACGGATGCGGGAGGGTGAGCCGGGGCGAGCCGATCACGAGGTCGTCCACGAGGAGCAGATCCAGGTCGAGCGCCCGGGGGCCGTTCGCCAAAGCGCCGGCGCGGTCGCGTCCATAGCGCAGTTCGGTTGCCAGCAGGAACTGGAGCAGGGCATCGGGATCGAGCGCCGTTCTTAAGGTAACCGCGGCGTTTACAAATTCCGGTTGCTGCGCGTAGCCCACAGGCTCAGTACGGTAGAGCGGCGATTGGCCGATGACTTCGCCGGCCGCGGCCAGATCATCCATTGCCGCCCGGAGGGTGTGCTCAGGCGAGCCTGCGGGCGACGGCAGATTTGCGCCGAGGGCAATCGCGGCGAGATGGCCAGGGACATGAAGACCGCTCACATGGCAACAGTAGCGGAATTCCGCAGCCGGCGCGTCCTCGCGCTATGCTCAGAAACAATGAGGATTGGGTTGTTTGGCGGCAGCTTCGACCCGCCGCATCGCGGGCACATCGCGCTGGCGCGACTGGCGATCGAGCGCCTCGCACTGGATCGGTTACTGCTGGCGCCGGTGGGGCTGCAACCGCTGAAGCGCGATCGTCCTCGGGCGAGCTTCGCGGATCGCGTCGCGATGACGCGGCTGGCGGTCGAGGGCGAGCCGGGACTGGAGATTTCGCTGATCGACGCGCCGCACGCGGATGGCCGGCCGAATTACACCATCGATGCAGTGCGCTCGCTACGTTCATCGGTTGCTTCCGAGGATCGGCTTTTCTGTGTGATGGGGGCGGATTCGTTCCTGAGTATTGGCAAGTGGTATCGCGCCGGCGACCTGCTCGTGGCCTGCGATTTTATCGTGGCGTCGCGCCCGGGATTCGACCTGGGCCGCATCGCGGGAGCGTTGCCGCCGAGCATCTCGGTGGCGGCCTGCGATGCCGAGGAGGGCTACAACCTGGTGTTGTGCATGCACGGTGGAGCGCGGCGGGAGTCGAGGCTCTATCTGCTGCCCGATCTGAAGGAGCTGGCTTCGGCCAGCGGCATTCGCGAGGCGCTGCAGCAGGGCAGCATTACGCGAACGGACCTCGAGCCGGCGGTAGCCGCTTACATTCGCGAACATGGATTGTATGAGGGCGGTGGGGGTTGATAAGAGATCGCCTGTCCGCCCCCCGATCCGCAGGAAAGTGCCGTACCATTAGAACGTTAGAAAAGCAGAAAGCAGAGCACACACCCCCCGCATGGCATTGACGGAAACCCGGAAAATGGTACTGGCCGCGGTCGCGGCCTGCGACGAAAAAAAGGGCGAGGAGACCCGGGTTTTGCAGCTGGACCCGGCGGACTCAGCTTTCACCGATTTTTTCCTCATCACCAGCACGGCCAACGAGCGGCAGTCCCAGGCGATTGCCGATGAGATCGAGCTGCGCCTGAAGCGCGAGTTCGCGACCTATCCGAACTCGGTCGAGGGCCGGCGGCACGGCGAGTGGATTCTGATGGACTACGTCGACTTCGTCGTCCACATCTTTCTGCGCGACCGGCGGGCGTTTTACGACATCGAGCGATTGCGCAAGTCGGCGCGGTCTGTCGAGGTTGCCGAATTAACCGCCGCGCTGACGGAGAAGACGCTGGCTGCGCGGAAGAAGGTGCCGGTAAAGCGGGCAGCGAAGAAGACTGTTGCGAAGAGGGTGACAGCGAGGAAG
>CAZSWI010000088.1:0-12822 GCA_964610635.1 uncultured Acidobacterium sp. | reverse complement strand
CACGTAGACGAGCGCCAGCAGAATGCCCGTCACAATCTGCAGCATCAGCAGGGTGAAGGCCGCGCTGCCGAACACATACCACCAGCTCGCCGTGTTGCGCGGAACCTTGTGCAATACCGCGTCCTTGATGGGGCCTTCGATCTGCAGGCGGCGTTCGAACCAGTCGTAGACCTGCTTCCACATTTGAGTTCTGCCCTGCTTCATCCCCGGCATCCGCAGTCCCCATCTTTCGCACGCCCGTCCTGGCCGGGCCTGGAAATGTTAACCAGCTTCGCCGTATTTGAAAGGCTCGGCATCTGTCCCGCGTCTATTTGTAACTGTCCTCCTGCTATTTTGTAGTCGTAGGTGAACAAGCCCCGCTCCGGTGGCCCCGAAGCTCTCGATCCATCGGCGTAATACACGCCCCCGTGGCAAGGACACATAAACAGCTGCGACTGCGGGAACCATCGCACCGGGCATCCCAGATGCGCGCAGTTGATCGCAAAGACCGTGAACTGATTCGCACCTTCTTTCCGCACATAGGCTGCCACGTTGTCCGTCTCGCCGTCCCACGGCCGCGTCCAGGGATTCTTAAACGAAACCAGCCGCGTCTCGCCCATGGGAAAACTATCCGCCGCACCCAGCGAAATCCAGGATTTATACGAATCGTCTTTCCGCACCGGAGCCAGCAAATACCGTACGATCGGCACCGCCAGCGCCAGCCCCACCAACCCATTCAGCGCAATGCCCGCCTTCAGCAGCAACCAGCGCCGTGAGACGATCGCCGGCCCTTCCTGATCACTGGCCTGCTCGCTCGCCCTGTCGATTGCAGGCCCCGTGCTTTGCTTGCGCGGGCTGTCGCTCTGCTCACTCATCGTTTATCTCCTCGGCGAAACAGGTTGAGGCGCAGCGGAAACAGACGCTGGATTCCGCAGCGATCCCAAATACGTAACAATGTCGGTGACATCTTGTGCGGACAGCGGCCGAATCGGCGCGTAAACATCTATGTCGACGCCGTCCCGCGATACCGGCTGCAGCCGCCAGTCCGGCTGCCCAATATCCTTCCGCCCCGCAACAATGATCGTCCGCAGCGCCTGATCGCTCACCAGCGACAAGTACGCCGCACTCGCCACCTGCTCACGAGCCGGATTCTGATGGCACGAAGCGCACCGCACCTGATACGCCGCCTGCCCGCGCTTCACATCGCCGCCTGAATCCTGCGCATACGCCGGCGGCGTAACTCCAACGAACGCATTCGGCCTGGCCCATTCCTTCCGCATCCCGGCAATAATCGCGTCGATTTGTGCGTCCGTCAGAATTCCGCCCGCCGACAACGCAAACGCCGGCATCTGCGTCCCCGGCATGCCCCCGGAAATCCACTTCCGCATCGTCGCGTCATCCACCAGCGCCTGATATTCAGGATTGCCCAAATTCATCGCTGGGCCGTTCTGCCCATCGGCTCCATGGCAAGCCTGGCAATTGGCGCTGTAGAGCGCATGAAAATCCATCACCTGCTCAGGGCGCGGCACAGTTCCCGCGGCCGCTGCCGCTCCCGGCAATCGTCCGCAACCCGCCGCGGCGAGCACCAGTGGAAGCGCAAACATCGCCGCAGCCCTCATCAGCGCTTCTCCTCGTCGGTCGGCGGCCCCGCATCCGGATGCGACTCCATCAGCCCAGGAGCCTCAATCCCCATCCGCGCAAAGAACGGCAGCCCTCGGCTGGTGCGGATCTTCCCCTCTCGCGCCACCACAAGCCCCGCAACCACCCCAAAAAACACCTGCGAAACGACAAACCATCCCCACTGAATCCGCGCATCGAGTGCCGGATTAATCACTCCCATTGCAGAATGCAGCAACCCCGTCCACAACAGGGGCGCAAGAACCCCTCCCAGCAGCACCGGCCTCGTCGGAAGCATAGGCAGCATCGCGCCATACAGCAGTCCCACCAGCAAACAAGTAACAGTGTGGATCACAATTGCCACCAGCAGCCAGCTCCAGTGAAACGCCGCAATTTCCGCCGTCGTAATATTCGCCGACGGCCCCACGCCCGCACCACCCAGCAGATTCACCGGATACCAGATGCTGTGCTGCGCGATCAGCCCGTACAGCAAAGCCGGGAAGATCATCGCGATTCCTCCGGCAATGCCGCCCTTGATGCCGCTCGAGATCGGATAGGTCTCAATCGGCAGATGGATGCGATGCTCGCCACCGATGTGGATGTGTCGCACGACATGGCGCGCGGTCGTAATCGTGATCGGTTGCACGACAACCGGAACGTCCTCGTGCGCCTCATGCGGCAGCACCTGGCGGAACCACCCCACGCATCCAGCAACCATCAGCACAGCGCCAAAGGCCGTCACCCACAGGCTCGTCACCAGCCCCGCCGCCGCAGCCGTGCAGCCAAACGCCAGGATGATTGGCCACGCCGTCGGCGCCGGCAGATGGATCGTCTCACCGTGCGCGGGTCCCGCTTTGTGCTGAATCGTTTCCGTCATTCCGCCTACCGCCCCACGATGTACACCACCGTGAAAACCACTACCCACACCGCATCCACAAAATGCCAGTACAACGCGAACACCTGGATGCGCTCCGAATGCTCCTCCCGCACATGCCCCGTCACCGTGAAGAGCAGAATCAAAGAAAGCCCGATTAATCCCACCACCACGTGCGTCGCATGCAATCCGACCAGTGAATAAAACGTGGTCCCAAACAAATTCGTCCGGATCGTCAGCCCATCCACATAGATCAGTTTGTGCCATTCGATCCCCGTACCGGCGATGAAAACCACCCCCAGTGCAATGGTTAGCGCCCACCAGGCCCCGAACGCCCGCATCTTTCCCCGCTCGATCTGCCGCTCCGCCAGCCAGATCGTCACGCTGCTCGATAACAGGCAAATCGTATTGAAGATGGGGATGTCAAGAACCTGCTGCGGCGTGGGTCCGCTCAGACTCTTGCCGATATAAAAGATGTACGCCACAACGAAGATAGTGAAGATCGCCGTCTCGCCGGTGATCAGCGACAGCATCGCCACCCGCCCGCGCGATGGCAGGCGCCACGGTTCCGCAATTGGACTAACAGGAATCGCGCTCATGCTTCGTACTTCCAGTCCGGATCGTCGGGGTGCTTCAGATCCCACAGGGGCCGCCGGCTGCGCACCACCGGATCGGCCGCGAAGTTATAGGCCGGCGGCGGCGACTGCGTAGACCACTCCAGCGTCCACGCGTCCCATGGATCGTTCCCCGCCACCTTGCCGCGAAAATACGAGTCGACGAGATTCCAGGCGAAGATCAGCACTGCGATTCCCTGGATCATTCCCCCCGCCGAGATGACGAAGTTCAGGTGATTCCATCCGCGATCCGGCTCGAACGTATAGATCGATCGCGGCATGCCCAGAAATCCGACAAAGTGCATCGTGTCAAACGTGATGTGAAAGCCAATCAGAAATAGCCAGAAGTGCCACTTACCCAGCGTCTCGCTCAGCATCCGGCCCGTCACTTTCGGATACCAGTAGTAAATCGCCGCAAAAATATTGAATACAATCGCCCCCACCAGCACGTAGTGAAAATGAGCAATCACAAAATAAGAATTATGCAGCTGCCAATTCCACGGTGCTGCAGAAAGCATGATTCCCGTCAGCCCCGCAATCAAAAACTGGAACAGAAACCCGATGCAGAACAGCATCGGCGTGGCAAACCGAATCTTCCCGCCCCAGATCGTTGCCACCCAGTTAAAAATCTTGATCCCCGTCGGAATCCCCACCAGCATCGTGGAAAGCACAAAGAACGCGTTACCCACTGAAGTCATGCCCACCGTGAACATGTGGTGCGCCCACACTCCCAGGCTCACAAATGCAATGCCCACCGAAGCCGCAACCATCGCCGGATATCCAAAGATCGCCTTCCGCGAAAAGACCGGAATAATTTCGCTCGCAATCCCGAACGCCGGCATGACCAGCACATATACCTCCGGATGCCCGAAGATCCAGAAGAAATGCATCCAAACCACCGCCGACCCGCCCGCCTGCGTATCAAAAAAGTGCCCGCCCAGATAGCGGTCGATCACCAGCATGATCTGCGCCGCGGTCAGCGGTGTAATCGTCACCAGCGTCAGTCCGCTCACCACCAGCATCAGCCACACGAAGAGCGGCATGCGCAGCAGGCTCATCCCCCGGCACCGCATCGAAAGCGTCGTGGCAATCACATTGATCGCCGTGCCCAGCGTCCCGAATCCGCTCACAATCAGCGCCAGCGCCCAGTAGTCCGTCGCGTGCCCTGGAGAAAACGCCTTCGCCGTCAGCGGCGCGTAAGCCCACCACCCCACGTCCGGCGCACTCCCCATCCCATACAAGCCAAACCCGCCAATAAAGCTGTAATAGAGCAGCAGCCCGCCAAACGCCGTCAGCCAGAAGCTAAACGCATTCAGCCGCGGAAACGCCATATCGCGCGCGCCGATCATCAGCGGCACCAGATAATTTGCGAACCCAAACAAAATCGGCATTCCCACCAGAAACACCATCGTGGTTCCGTGCATCGTGAACATCCGGTTGTAGACCTGCGGCGAAAGAAAGTGCTGTCCCGGCCAGGCCAGCTGAATGCGGATCGCCAGTGCCTCCGCGCCCGCCACCAGCAGGAAGAAAATCGAGTAGACCACGTACAGAATCCCCAGCCGTTTGTGATCTACCGTCACCACCCAGCCGTGCAATGACTCGAGCAGCATGGCCTGCGACCGCTCCCGCGGCGTCACATCCAGGGTTCCCGCAATCGGTAAGGTTTGGTCCGCCATTCCCCCGTCCTGTCGAAGACAGTCCTAACGCAGAGTTGTCAGGTACGCCACCAGTTGATCGACCTGCTCATCGTTCAGTTGCATGGCAGGCATCAGCGCTCCCGGCTTCGTGTGATCCGGATCCTCGATCCACGAACGAAGGGTTTCCCGCGTATTCAGCGCCGCGCCGGAAGCGATGGTCGCGCGGCTCATCAAGTGTGTCAAATCGGGCCCAAATGTTCCTGCCGCCGGGGTCCCGGCAATTCTGTGGCAATTCGTACAGGCTTCCGTTTCAAAAATGTGCCGGCCCGCGGCGACGCTCGCGTCCTGTACGCCCGGCCGCTGCTCCTGCTGCACCCATGCTGCGAATTGCTCCGGCGTATCCACATACACCCGCAGCAGCATCTTCGCGTGCTCCACGCCGCAAAACTGCGCGCACTGCCCGACATACAAACCCGTATGCAGCGGGTCGATCCATGTTTCATTCGGATGATTGGGAATCAGGTCGGTCTTCCCCGCCAGTTGCGGAACCCAGAAGCTGTGATCCACATCCGCCGAGAGCAAATGCAGCCAGGTCGGCCTGGGATCGTTCTTACTGCTGACTGGCACGTGCAGCTCGTTCGCAGTCACGATGCCCAGCTTCGGATATCGAAACTCCCACCAGTACTGATGGCCAACTACAGTCACATCGAGCGCGGCCCGCGGCTTCGGCGCATCCTGTATAGCGAAAATAATCCGTGCCGTTGTCAGAAACAGCACGACGACGATCAGAATCGGAATCACGGTCCACGCCAGCTCCACCTGCGTGCTCCCGTAGATCTGCGCAGGCTCGCTGCCATCATCGTCCTTGCGCCCGCGGTAGCGAATGATCGCCCATGCCAGCAAACCACCCACCGTCACGAAAATTCCGCCGGTGATCGCAAGCACGAACAACGACAGGCCCAAAATACTGCTCGCGGGCGTCGATGCTGGAGCGAAGACGCTCGGCGAACTTTGTGGGCCATCAGCCCAAGCGGCCTGTCTGGCAACCGCGGCAGCGATGCACACGATCGGCAGCGAAACCAGCCGAATCGCTCTCGCGCTTTGCTCCCGGATCATGGGTTGCGTCTGCCCTCGTTCAGGCTGCCTTTGATGCTGCTGGATTCGTTTCGTCTCGCAGGGGGTAGGAAAAATGGCCTGATGATGCCCGCCATGTCGCTCACTTCTCCACGGCTTCATGTGCGGGTCAAACTAAAAATCATCTCGTCCGAAAAGCAATATTAGCAGCATTCGCAGATGCTCCTCCGTCGAACGCACGTACACAAATTCGCTACGGCCTGTGAACTCGCCGCGAAACCCTGGCGAATCGCCGAATCGCGTTAGCCAGCCCTGCAATCTTAGTCCCGTTCGCATACGCGTTGATTACGGCTCCGCGAAAAACCGGCAATGTCAGCGCCCGGTAACCCACATCGAGGTTTCCGTAAAACCACCGCGCCCCTGACGCAGATAACAGCAAATCCTTGCGCAGCTGAGCCGTCAGCCGGCCAAAGTTTCGATCGGCCGCAACCCCGCCATCCAGTTCGCCATCGATCCCCGCAGCAGCCGCTTGTCCGCTCGCGATCGCCCCATAAATGCCCTCGCCAGTCAGCGGATCGGCGAACCCTCCGGCATCTCCAGCCAAAAAAACCCTGCCCTCGGCCACCGGCGCGTTCTCCGCGCCAAATCCCAAAAATTGTCCCGTCACGCGGCTCACATGAACATCGCCAAATCGCCCCTGAATGTATGCCTGCAACCGCGTCCGGTCCAGCTTCTCTTCGTCGGATTCGGTGTATAGCCCCACATTGACGTGATCTCCCTTCGGAAAGATCCAGCCATATCCCTGTCGTGCCCCGGCCAGATCGAATACCAGATCACCGTCTCCCGCTCCCCCAGTGCGCACCTCCGCCTCGAGCGCAAAGCCCCGCCTCAGCCACGGCGGCCTTTCCCCGTACAACAATTGCCGCACGCGGCTATGCACTCCATCGGCCCCAACAAGAAAACGACCCCGATAGGTCCGCTCTGCTGTTTCGACCCGAACTCCATCCCCCGCGGTGTCGATCGCGACAATAGGCCCGATCCTCGCAAACTTAGCTCCCGCCTCGATCGTCCGCCGCAGGCAGAAATCGTCCAACTCCTCACGCACCGTCATCGCGCACACCGCGGTCCTGCTGGCCAGCGTCGCCGCCTCGCCTCGTTTCTTCTCCACCACGATCGCCGAGACCGTCTCTCGCGTCACGGGAGAGACTGAGTAGCGCAAGGCTCGCAGCGATTTGCGCGTCAATCCTCCCGCGCAGGCCTTGTGCCGCGGAAATTCGGCGCGGTCCAGCAACAAAACCGCGCGCCCCGCGCTGGCCAGGTCGTAAGCCGCCGCGCATCCCGCCGGCCCTGCCCCCACCACGATGGCGTCCCATCTCTTGTCGTCAGAAACAGGCTCCATGTCAGAGATAGTATGTCCGGGAGCGCGCCAACGGGGAAGGCCCCCCTTGCGATCATTCAGGCGGTCAATGACAAGTGATGCGACCGGTTACGCGGCCTGCGGCGGTGCAGCCGAACCGCCAGGCTCGCAGCGTGGGTTCGGCGCCGACTTGCGAATCGTCAGCTCCACGCGCACCGGGTCGCCTGCCGTCGCCTCCAGCGTCTCGCGCGTGCACTGGCACAGTGCCGCCATCGTCAAATGTGATTGCGCTGTCAGCTCGAGCCCTGCCGCGATCAACACGCTGTACATCTCGACGCATGTGGCGCGCACAAACTCAAATTCAATCGCCGCTGTATTCCCGTAATCGAATCGCCGCGACAGCACGTATCCTCCGCATGCCAATACCGCGCCAGTCAGAAAGCGGACCGTGCGAGCGGAATCCTCCGCGCAAAGCGCTGACAGGTTCAGATCCCACCCCTTTTGTCCCCCGTTTTGCTCGGCGAAGTCGTGCATACTCTATGCATCGGAAAACTCCTGGCAATTCTTCAATCCGATTTGCACTCACCGTGCGCTAAAGGCTTTTTCCCTGTGCTACTGTTGCCCCATGATCATCGGCACCGGCATCGACCTCATCGAAGTGCCGCGCATCCTGCGCTCCATCGAGCGCTTCGGCGACCGCTTTCTGCGCCGCGTGTTTACTGACGCCGAAATAGCGTATTGCCGCGCCAGAGCCTCTTACGCGGAGAGCTTTGCCGCCCGCTTTGCCGCCAAAGAAGCCGGCGCCAAAGCCCTCGGTACCGGCATTCAGCATGGCGTCTCATGGAAGGAACTCGAAGTCTGGCGCGCCCCGGGGGGAAGGCCAGTCTTGATCTTCAGCGGCCGCGCTCGTGCCATCGCTGGACAGCTCGGCGTCACCAATGTCTCACTTTCGCTCACCCACACAGCCTCGCTGGCTATGGCAACCGTCCACCTTGAGGCCTGACTCCGGAACTGTTTTCAGATAGGTTCGCGGCTTCGGTCAACACCCTTAGCCCCGATTCGGCGGCGGGTCTCATCCGAGGTGTCATGGCGCTTCCCAGTTCGCCGAGACCAGTTCTACCTCTCCACCATCTCCGATGCTTCCGGTTCGTGCTCGGCTTCCCCAGTCAGCGGCCATTCCCGCACAAGATCCCGGAACGCCGAATACACAAACGATCCGATATACCACCCATCGATGAATTTGTACGGGAACTCCCCCGTCGTGTAATGCCCGCACGGCAAAACCTTCGAAACAAAATCGATCCCCCGCCGCGCAAAATTCTCCAGTACCTGCTCTGAATACTCCGGCATAAACGTCAGATCGTACTTCGCGTGGATCACCAGCACCTTCTTCGCGTGCTCCGCAAATCGATCCATATACGAAGCCGGACTGATGCTGCTGAACAGCCGGTAGGGTTGCGCCGGCGTCATGCCTGCCTGCTCAAACGCGGCGCGAATATGCCGCGTGCTTTGCCCCGTCCACACCACATCCCCAAATGTCATCGACGCGTGATTGAATGCGTTCACCCGCAGCCGTGCATCGTGCGCGCTGGCCATAAACGCGTAGCACGAACCGAGACTCGTCCCCAGAATCCCAAACTGCTCGTAGCCCTGCGACTCCAGCCAGTCCAGGCAGCACCGCACATCCACTACCGCCTGCCGCCCTGCGGCGATCGTTCGTCCAATGTTCGAGCTCACCGCGTAATCCGACCGCTCCGTCTCCGCCGGTCGCCGGATATCGTGAAACGGCTTGCTCAATCGCAGCGCCGAAATCCCGAATCGGTTGAACAGCGAGCACAAGATGTTATGGCTGAACCCATCGGCGTTCCATTGCGGCATCACAATCATGGCTTGCCGCGGCTTCCTGCCGCTTTCCTGTCCCCCGAACCCTGTTCCCTGTTCCCTGCTTTCTGCTGGATACCAGCGCGCGTTCACCTGATCGTTTTCTGGATATGGCGTCCGCACCGGCGAAGTGAACCTCAAAAACAGAGCCTTCTTCAGTTTCCCTTTCTCTGCCTTCTCCTTCAGTTCGGCATCACGGCGCAAAGTCTCCGGCCGCACGTTCGTCGGAAACAACTGCGGAGCCCGCTCCTCCAGCCGAAAATCCTCGGGCCGCCCGTAGGCGAAGAACGCATCGCTGTCGCGAATAATCGCCTCGTTCAGCGCCGCCATCGCCTCTTCCGAGGCGCCCCCATCGCCCGCCGCCCGCGCAACCGCACCCCGCAACCCGGCAGCATCGATAAAATCGCTCAGCCACTCGAAACCCCACTCCATCGGCCGCACCACGCGATTCTCATCGCGCGTCGTCAGCGCCGTCTCCCAGTCGTACATCCACCGGCTGTAAAGTTTTCCGAGCATGATTCGTTAATCCACCGTCATCCTCGGCACTCGCGCTCCAATCGCACAGAGCACCTCGTAAGGGATCGTTCCCGTCAGATCCGCCACGTCCGCCGCCGTAATCCTTTCCCCGCCCTGCTCCCCGATCAGCACCACTTCGTCACCGGCCGCGACTCCCTCAACATCCGTCACATCCGCCATTGTCTGATCCATCGAGATGCGCCCCACAATCGGAGCCCGCCTCCCCCGCACGAGCACATCTCCCCGATTCGACAGCAGACGATTCAGCCCATCCGCGTACCCCACCGGCAGAAGCGCCAGCCGCGTCTTCCGGAGCGCTCGAAATGTCGCGTCGTACCCGGCCATCGCGCCCGGTTCAATTTCCCGCAAAGAAGTCACTCGCGTCTTCCACGCCAGCACCGGTTTCAGCTCATCTCCCGCATTTTCGGAACCAGGACGCGGCACGTAACCATAGAGCGCAAGCCCCGGACGCAGCATCAGCCTCGCTCCCATGCGCTTCGCCAAGCCGGCAATCTCCACGTCCTGCCTCAGCGTCCCCGCCGAGCTGCCCGCGCTCAGGATCTCCGGCCGCATCCCGGCTGCGGCAATTATATCTGCGGCAGTTACAAATTGCCGGTCCTGCCCCGCAGTCATCTCCGCGTCTCCCGGCGAATGAAAGTGCGTCATCAGTGCTTCAATCCGAAGCGGCGACTCTGGCCTGGGCCACGCCGGAAATGACCCCAGATGCTCCGGCTGCACGCCCTGCCGCGACATCCCGGTATCGATCTCGAGGTGTACCGGAACCTCGCCCGCGCCACGGCCCAGGCGCCGCGCTGCCTCGTCCAGCCAGGCCAGATGCTGCGCCTCCCAAACCACCGGCGTCAGATTCTCCTTGATCGCCGTCTCCGCCTCGCCAGCAAAGATCCCCGACATGATTAGAATCCGCGCCGCAGGGCAGACCCGTCGCAACTCCACGCCTTCCTCGACGCATGTCACCCCAAACCAATGCGCGCCATCCGCCTCCAGCGCTTGCGCACACCCCGTCAGACCGTGTCCGTAAGCGTTGGCCTTTACCACGCACAGCAACTCCGCACCGTCGCCTGCCAAACGGCGCAGAACATCGTGATTGTGAATGAGCCTGCCGCGAGAAACCTCAGCCCAGGTGGGTCGTGTGCTCGTCATCTCCTCCGAGGCTCGCGGCTAACGGCTAAAAGCTAACAGCTAACAGCTAGTTCGGAGCGGGCGTGCTCGCGCTCTGCCCTGTGGCAGCCTGCGATGGCTGCGCCCCCTCATACAGCAACGGAATATGGAACGGCTCCGGCGCATTGCTCTTCTTCGTCGACGCCTTCTGTTTGCCCGGCATCAGGTCGACCACCGCGGTCCGCTGCGCGTTCACGCAGGCCCAGTGCATCCGTGAACGGTTGTACACGTGCGTGAAAATACCGCGCTCTTCGCGAACGCTGCCGTTCGTGCGCCACTTCACAATGTACGTCCCGCTCACCAGCGCCGTGTCGCCAAACGTTCGCACACTCACTACCCGCTGCTCCATGCTCACCGGCTCGCCGCCCTTCTGAAACAGCATAGCGATCTGCTGGTTGCGCGTCGTCACGTCGCCGGTCGAGGAAATATCCACGTACAGCGGCGACAGCAGGAATTCCATCGTGTACTGATCGTTCTTGACGACCGCGTTGCTCCACTGGTCTTCGAGCCCCTGAAACTCCTTCACCTCAGGCGGCTGGGTCGTCGAACCAGGAGTCACCGCTTCTGCCTGCTGCGCGCGCGCCGATCCCGCAACGCTGCACAAAACGAACACCGCACTTGCAATCCTGATTGAATGAATACGCATAAAAAACTCTCTTTTGAAGGACTCCCTCCATGATAGACGTTCGCACGCCTCTAATGCCATCATCGGCAGCGCGCGTGATCCTGTTTTTCACAATTTGACCAGGTTCTTCCAGAGGTTCAACTCGGTCCCGCCTTCCCGTTTCCGTCCTACACTCGTTGAAGACATGGCCACCACCCCCGACATCGAATTCGAGCGCGGCCTCCCCGCCTCCCTCGACGCCGAGCGCACCATCCTCGGCGCCGTCCTCCTCGACAATCATGCCTATAGCGAGGCCGCAAGCTCCCTTCGCTCCGAAGACTTCGCGCTCACCGCCCATCAGCGCGTCTTCTCCCGCATGGGCGAGCTGATCGACCGCAATCACATCGTCGACATTGTCACCCTCAGCGAAGAGCTAGCCCGCCGCAAGGAAATCGAATCCGTCGGTGGAGTCGCCTGGCTTGCCTCTCTCACGGAAGGCCTGCCCCGCCGCATCTCCATCGAAGAATATGTCCGTATCGTCAAGGACAAGTCCCTCCTCCGCCAGCTTATAAACATCTGTTCCAGCGCCATCACCCGCGCCGCCGACCAGAGCGAAGAAGCCCTCGACGTCCTCAACGCCGCGGAAACTTCGCTCCTCGAAGTTACGGAGAAGGGCATTACACGCGGCTTCTCCAGCGTCCACGACATCGTTGCCGGCTCCTTCAAAAACATCGATAACCTCTATAAGGAAGGCCGCGAGATCACCGGCCTCGCCACTCACCTTACCGAATTCGACCGCATGACCAGCGGCCTCCAGAACTCCGAGCTCATCATCATCGCGGCGCGCCCTTCCATGGGCAAAACCGCGCTCGCCATCAACATCGCGCAGAACGCCGCCATCCACGGCGGCAAAGTCGTCGCCGTCTTCTCGCTCGAAATGTCGAAGGAATCCCTCCTCCGCCGCATGCTCGCCTCCGAAGCCACCGTCGACTCCGTCAAAATCCAGAAAGGTTTTCTCCTCCGCGAAGATAAGGACAAACTCACCTCCGCCCTCGAGCGCCTCGTCGAAGCCCGCATCTTCATCGACGACACCCCAGGCATCTCCCTCACCGAGATGCGCGCCAAGGCCCGGCGCCTCCGCCAGTCCTCCGGCGGCCTCGACCTCGTCGTCATTGATTATCTGCAGCTCATGTCCGCCGGCTCCATGGGCCCCCAGGCGCGCCGCTACGAGAACCGGACACAAGAGGTATCGGCGATCTCACGCGGCCTCAAAGCCCTCGCCAAAGAACTCAACATCCCGGTCATCGCGCTCTCCCAGCTCTCCCGCGCCTCCGAGCAGCGCGGCGGCGACAAGAAACCGCTCCTCTCCGACCTCCGCGAATCCGGTTCCATCGAACAGGATGCCGACGTCGTCGCCTTCATCCACCGCGAAAGTTACTACAACCGCGACAAATCCGGCGAAGGCGATCCCGACGCCGACAACAAAGCCG
>CAZSWI010000087.1:0-12871 GCA_964610635.1 uncultured Acidobacterium sp. | reverse complement strand
AATGGAATACTTCGACGAAGAAAAAGTCCGATCGTTGCTGACCTGGGAGGCACTGATCCCGGCGGTGCAGGGCGCGTTGATCCGCCTCTCCTCTGGCGATATTCAGCAACCAGTCCGCAGCATCCTGCGTGTGCCCGAACACCGAACCGGCGAAACGAGAGGCATCTTCGCGCTCATGCCTGCCGTCGATGGCGACCTGATGGGCGTTAAGCTCGTTACGTTTTACGAGAAGAACACGACGGAGGCTACGCACCAGGCCGTCATCCAGCTGCTCTCCGCAAAGACGGGCGAACCCCTCATCGCCATGGACGGCCGGCTTATCACGGAAATGCGCACCGCGGCCGTGTCAGCCCTCGCGACGCGCCTCTTCGCGCGTAAGGATGCGCAGGTGCTGGCAATTCTGGGCAGCGGCGTCCAGGCTCGATCGCACCTCCAGGCGCTGCGCATCGTCCGCGATTTTCCCGAGGTGCGCGTCTGGAGCCGCACGCCGGAACATGCGCGCCGCTTCGCCTCGGAATTCAGCCTCACATCCGTTGACACTCCGGAAAAGGCTGTCCGCGGCGCCGACGTCGTGGTCAGCGTTGCGGCCACGCGGGAACCTCTGGTTCATGGCGAGTGGCTCGGCGAACATACCCTGGTCTGCGCCGTCGGGGCCGTCACTCCTGACCGCCGCGAGCTGGACGACGCCGCAATGAACGCCGCCATCGTCGTCGAGTCCAGAGAGGCTGCCCTGCGCGAGTCGGGCGATATCATCGATTCGGGAGCGCCGATCTACGCCGAAATCGGCCAAATTCTGTCGGGGTCCATACCCGTCCCGGCCAGCCGTACTGTCTTCAAGTCTCTCGGCGTTGCAGCGGCCGATCTCGCGGCTGGAGCAGCCGTCTGGCAAGCCTGGCATCTGTCACGCATCTCATTACAACCAAAGTAACTAAGCGTCTTTGTTCTCCCCTAAAAATGTTACAGACGAGTGCATCTTTGGGGTGCATCCTTGATTACGACTGGTGACACCAGGGGTGCAGGAAGTTGCGGAGATCCTCGCTGGCGCTCGGACTGATCCTTTTGTGCTGCGGGAAAGTTCTCTCTGCGCAGGCCATTCAAAAGCCGGAAGCCGGTTCGGTTCCATCACGGCAGCCAGTCCTCAGGACCGTGGCCCAAATCCGCGCTCTTTCCGCGAGCGAAGCCGCAAATGGTCTCCCGGTTGAGCTCCACGCGGTGCTGACTTACTATCAGCCGGTGGATGGGCTTGCCTTTGCCCAGGATTCAACAGGCGCTATCTTCATAGCCGTGCCCCCGCATCCGCCCGCGCTCAAAGCCGGGGACGCAGTTACCGTTGAAGGCACGACGACATCGGCCTATGCGACGAACGTCGTCGCTACTCAGATCAAGTTCGAGCACGCGGGCCGGTTTCCCGAGGTTGTCCCCGTCGGCTGGCGCGAGCTCATCCGCGGATCGGTCGACTGCGATTACGTGAGCGTGACGGGGAAAGTGCGATCGGCCACGCTGCAGTTCACGGCGCCCCCAGCCGCTCCCGGTGCCGGAGCCAGCCGCCAGCCCTACCTGCTGATGGATCTCCAGACGAATGGCGGCTCGGTCCGCGTGCACATCGAAGACGTCAACGGCATCGATCCTATACGGCTTCTCGATGCGCGGGTTCGGGTCTCAGGGGTGGCGGGAGGCCTGTTCGATGGCAAGCAGCAGGACATCGGCACGCAGCTGTGGATGAACAGCCCCAGCCACATGGAGGTGCTGGAGCGGGCGAGCAGCTCGGCGGCGAGTCTGCCCTTAACAGACATCAGCCGCCTCATGTCCGGCTACTTCGTCAACGATGAGAGCCAGCGAGTCCATGTTCGGGGCAGCGTCACGCTCTACCAGCCCGGTCTGCGCATGGTCCTCGAGAACGCCGAAGGCAAAGCCGTCCTGGTTTACACCTATCAGCAATCGCCGCTGCACCTGAACCAGGTCGTGAACGCGGTGGGGTTCCCCTACCCGCATGACTATTCTGAGGTGATCAGCCAGGGCAACGTGATGCCTACAGCCCAGACGAGCCCGATTCAGCCGGTGCCGATCCTCTGGGACGAGGCTCTCGCCGGCCATTATCCTTTCGGTCTGGTGTCGATGGAAGGAAAGGTTGCGGCGGAGGTTCATGAGCGGCAGCAGGACACGCTGGTGATCGAAGCCGGCCCCCATGTCTTCTCTGCCATCCTGCCGAGGACCGTCTGGGATTCGCAAGCCGATAAGCTCTCTCTCCCCGATTACCGTCCCGGAAGTAAGGTCCGCATTACCGGTGTTTGCATCGTCCACGCCGGAGGCCCATGGAATACGGAGCGCTGGTTCGATCTGGAGCTTCGCTCCACTCAGGACATCGCAGTCCTCGCCGCGCCGCCTTTCTGGACGGTACCGCGCCTGCTCTACCTGAGCGCGGGCCTGCTGCTGCTGATGATCGCGGCATTCCTCTGGGCGGTCATGCTCCGGGGCAAGGTACGCAATCAGACAGAACAGATTCGTCTCACCATGGAATCCGAGGCTGCCCGCGAGCGGCGAATCGCGTTCCTCGAAAAGGAACGCGGCCGGGTGCTCGAAGCCATTAACAGCACCTTGAACATGGACGAGGTCCTGCGGATGATTCTCCGCCTGATCAGCACCCAGCTCGAGGACAGGTCGTGTTGGTGCGAGATGGCTAATGGCACCATCGTCGGCGAGCCCGGTCGAGTCGAGGACGCGGTCCGCCGCGGCATCTACTCCGGCGCGGGAGAGCGCCTCGGATCCCTTGTAGTCACTGGCTCCGAACTCTATCAGGAGCCCACGGGAGAAGTACTGGAGATGGGAGCCAGCCTCGCCGCCCTGGCCATCGACAATCGACGCCTTTACGACACCCTGGTCCATCGCTCGCAATTCGACCAACTGACCAATGCGGCCAATCGCTTCCTGCTCGAGAGCCGCCTGGACGAGGCTCTTGCCCACGCTGAGCGCAGCCAGACGCGCTTTGCGCTGATCTATGTCGATCTCGACCAGTTCAAACAGGTCAACGATTTCTATGGGCATCGCGTTGGCGATCTCTACCTGCAGCAGGTGGCACAGCGATTCTCGGAGAAGTTGCGCAGCATGGACACTCTCGCTCGGGTCGGAGGAGATGAATTCATCGCGTTGATCCCTCTTGTCCGCGGTCGCGCTGAAGTTGAGGAGATTACCCACCGCCTCACCCAGTGCTTCAACGCGCCCTTTGCCATCGACGACTACTCGATCCGGGGAACCGCCAGCATCGGGATCGCGATTTATCCCGAAGACGGCTTCACCAAGGACGATTTGAAGCGCGTGGCCGACGTCGCGATGTACTCAAAAAAGCCGAGCGTTGCGGTTCTCTGAGTTCCGGGATCGTGTGTAACTCTTAAGCGCCGATCCAGCGCAGCAAAAGTCCGGGCAGACACCCCAAAATTACAACCAAACCAGCCAGCACCCAAACGGTAATCCGCGTAACGATTGGCGTCCGGATCGCCGGCTTCTCCGCCGCGCCGCCCACGACATAAATCTGTTTCAGCACCCGCAAATAGTAATAGAGCGAGACGGCGCTCATCGCAACGGCCAACAGCACCAGCCACAACAAGCCGAGGTTGGGTTCAGCCCTCAGAACCGCACCAAAAATATAAAACTTGCCAAAGAACCCGGCCAGCGGCGGAATTCCCGCCAGCGACAGCAAAAAAATCAACATGCAAAACGACAGCCCCGGCGCGCGGCGGTGTAATCCGGCAAGGTCGGCAATCTCGTCCACACCCTCAGACTCCAGAGCGCCCAGCACCCCGAACGCCCCGAGCGAAGCCAGCGCATACGTGATCACGTAATACAGCAGCGCGCTCAGCCCCTGCGGCGTGTGAGCGATGAGGCCCAGCAGCATGTATCCGGCGTGGCCAACAGCCGAATAAGCCAATAACCGGCGCACGCTCGTCTGCGCGATCGCCGCCAGGTTGCCTAAGATCATCGAAAGCGCCGCCATGACACAAAGCACCGGGACCCACCCCGGCGCATACGCATGAGCAGCGCCACGGCCCTCGGCGAAGCCCAGTCCCAGAATGACGACCTGGCCAAAAACAAAGAAGCTCGCGACCTTCGAACTCGACGCGATGAATCCCGCGCTGACTGTGGGCGCTCCCTGGTAGGCGTCCGGCGCCCACAGATGGAAAGGAGCCGCTGCAACTTTGAATCCGAAGCCAATCGCCACCATCACAATCGCCACCAGCAGCAGCGGGTCGAGTGCCGCCCCGCTCAACGCCGCGGCAATCCGAGGTAGTTCGATTGAGCCGGAAAGCCCGTAAAGCAAGCTCAAACCGAACAGCAGAAACCCTGCCGACATTCCCCCAAACAGGAAGTACTTCAGCGCCGCTTCGGCGGACTGCCGGCTGCGCTTGTCGAATCCAGTCAGGATATACAGCGAGAGCGACAGAAATTCGAGCGCAATAAAAACCAGCAGCAGATTCTGCGTCGCCACCAGAAACATCATCGCCACAGTCGCGAAAAGAATCAGCGCAAGGTATTCGCCGATGTTGCCTGTGATTCGCGTCGAGGTTGACAGCAGAACTGTCAGAACCGTTAGCGCAAGCAGCGCAACCTGCACCATGCCGGTCAGCGGCGTGATCGCAAACATGCCGTCGGGCAGCCTATAGTGCGGCGCGCCGCGCGTGAGCATATCCATAGCCACGAGGCACCCAAGGCACGCAATGAGCGCCGCGATGCCTAAGCGCCTTCTCTGCGAAGACTGGCGCAGAATCGTCAGATCGAGCGTCAGCACCAGCAGCCCAGACAGAGTGATGGTGATCTCCGGCAAAGTGAAGCGCAGCAGATCGGCGTAGCTCACGACGTTCATCGCCACGCACCTCGGCGCAATCCCTCGAACAGTGGCGAGTTCAGGCTGGGAAGAATCAGGTCGGTCAGAAGACGCGGATAGAGACCAACCGCCAGCGTGGCGGCCAGCAACAGCGCGGTGCCCAGTTTCTCGGGGATCGTGATCGGCGGCAGCGGATGTTCCGCGGCGCCCGGAGTAGCTTCGCCGAAGAACGCCTTGGTTAATGCGCGCCAGGTGAACGCAATACCGATGAGAATCCCAAGCCCGGCGACAGCCACCATCCAGGGGAATGCGCGCCAGGTTCCGATCAAAACCTGGAATTCCGCAATAAACCCGCTGAATCCCGGCAGGCCGATCGACGCCATCCCCGCAAGCGTGAAGGTAACAGCGGCGAACGGAATAAAGTGCGCCAGCCGCATAGGCCCAAGCGCGTTCAGGTCGCGCGTGTGCGTCCGGTCGTAGACCATCCGCCCCACCACCGCGAACAGCAGCCCCGCAATCACCCCATGGGAAAACATCTGCAGCACCGCGCCATCAAGCCCAACCTGCGTCAGCGTCATCAGTCCGAGCAAAACAAATCCCATGTGAGAAACGCTGGAGTAGCCGATAACAAACTTGAAGTCGCGCTGCACCAGGGCCACGCTCGCTCCGTAAACAATGCCGATCAGCGCCAGCAGCGCGAAGACCTCCCGCCACGATCCCAACCCCAGGACGCGGAATCCCCACGGATCGAGGCCAGCCGGAAACAGCATCATGGCGACGCGCAGGCAGCCATAAGCACCCAGCTTCATCACCACGCCCGCCAGCAGCATCGAGGCGGCCGTTGGCGCGGCAGCGTGCCCGGTCGGCGCCCAGGTGTGGAAGGGCCACATGCCCGCCAGCACCGCGAATCCCACGAACACCAACGGGAAAATCCCCATCTGAAAATGGGTCGAAAAGTGATATCCGGCGAGCGCCTCGAAGCTCATACTCGTTCCGCCGGAAGCTGCCCACGCCGCTGCCATCCCCGCGAGCACCAGAGCACTTCCGGCGAACGAATACAGCGCCAGCTTCATCGCGGCATATTCACGTTGGCTTCCGGCGTGCGCGCCGGCATTGGCTCCCGAGCTGTCACGCGGCGCCGATCCCCAAATGGCAATCAGAAAATACTTCGGAATAATCGCAATTTCGTAGAACACAAACAACAGAAAGAGATCGAAACTGAGAAACACACCGTAAACGCCTCCGATCAGCACCAGATAAAACGTGAAGAATTCCTGCGTGCGCTCTTCGATGTTCCACGAAAACAGAATCCCCGCCGTCGCCGCAATGCCGGTGAGCAACAGCAACGTCAGGCTGATGCCATCTGCCGCCAGGTAGTAGAAGATCCCCAACTGCGGAATCCACGCGGCCCGCGTGACCGTGACTAACTCCCCGGGCTGCCAATGCACCAGCCCAACCACGCCGAGCCCCAGGCCAGCCAGCGCGCTGATCAGCGCAACTCCACGCGCCAGGCGCTTCGTCGGGCTCAGCCGCGCAGCCAGCGCGCCGATGAACGATAGATAGATCGTCCACGCCAGCATCAGAGCCCCGCTCCCTGGCTTAGACTCGTCACCCACTGCATCACCGTCCCATGCACCATGCCTGTGATCGGCTGCGGATAAAGCCCCAGCACGAACATCAGCAAAATTACAGGCGCGATCGCCAACCTCTCCGTCGTGGACAGGTCTGCCATCGTCTCCCACTTGGGATTGACAGGCCCCGAGAACACCTTCTGAATCACGGTCAGCAGAAAGACCGCCGTCATGAGCAGCCCCAGCACCGAGATCGATGTAGCCCATCCGGCCAGCGGAAACGAGCCCTTGAAGATCAGAAACTCCGCCGGAAACCCATTCAGCCCGGGCAATCCGAGCGATGCGAATATCGCCATGCCCATCAGCCCCGAAAACACCGGCACGATTCTGCGCAGTCCACCGAAGTCGGCAATCCCCCTCAGACCGCCGGTGCGCCGCTCGAGCAGCGCGATGAACCAGAACAGGCTCGCCGCCGTGAGTCCGTGGCTGAAAATCTGCAGCAACACTCCTGTAAGCGCCGCGGCTTTTTCCGCCGCCAGTCCCGGATCAGTGCCAGTAAATCTCGCTGCCACGCATACGCCGAGAACGCAATACCCCAGGTGGTTGATCGACGAGTAGGCGAAAGTGCGCTTCAGGTCCTTCTGCACCCACGCGGCAAAAGCGGGCAGCACAATCGTCGCGACCGCCAGCCACAACAGCGGTGTCGAAGCCCGCCGCATCTGCTCAGGAAAAATAGGCAGCAGGATGCGCAGAAATCCATATACCCCCATCTTCGACATCGCCCCGGTCAGTAACATCGTGGTCTCGCTGGGAGCTTCGGCGTAGGTCAGCGGCAGCCACGTGTGGAAGGGAACCACCGGCGTCTTCACCGCGAATCCCAGAAAAGCCGCCCAGAAAAGCAGCATCGACAGGTGCTCGGGGCTGCCAGCCCAGTGCAGGTTCTGAGCCAGCGCCGTTGTGAGCCGGCCCGATTGCCCCATCTGGGCCAGTTCAACAAAGTCAAATGTGCCAGGGTGTGCGGCAGTTGTCGTAGCCAGAAACAGCGCAAGAAACGCCAGCAGCAAGGCCACGCTGCCGACCATGGTGTAAAGAAAAAACAACGTCGACGCGCGTCCGCTTCTGCGTCCTCCCCATAAGCGAATCAGGAAAAAAGCAGGGATCAGACTCAGCTCCCAGAAGATAAACCAATGGATGAAGTTCAGGGCAGTAAACGTTCCAAATAATCCAGCTTCGAGGAAAAGCACCAGTGCGAAATAGACCGCCCCCTGTTTCTCATTCGCCCATGATGCGGCCAGCGACATCAGCACCACGACCGCCGACAGCACCAGCATCAACACGCCCAGGCCGTCGACACCCACGTGATACGAGATCCCGAGCGACGGCGCCCACACATGCTGCGCCTCGAATTGCATGCCGGATGCGCCGGGATTGAATCCGTGCCACAGGAACAGAGCCAGAACCAGCGCGCCCCCGGCAAAGGCCACTGCCAGGACGCGGGCCAGATCGCGTGAGCGATAAAACGCCAGCACCAAAAGTCCACCGGCGATGGGCAGCAGAGTCAGCAGCGTGATCATCGACGGTGCCCCCACAGCAGCAGGAGAGCGAGCACTACCAGCGCGCCGCCGATCACCCGCAGATAAGTCTGAACGCGGCCGTTTTCAAGATGCGAAAAGAATCGCCCGCCACGCGCCACATCGCGGCAGCCCTCGTCGAAACCGCCATTGACCACATACCTGTCGACTCCGGCGTCGAGCCAGCCCAGCCCAGTCACGAGCCACGAGATAAGATTCACCGCGCCGCCAAAAATCCAGCGATCCAGCCACGCAGCCAACGCGGAACCCAGGCGCGTCAGCCGGATAATCGTCGCATCGTAAATCTCATCGACGTAAAGCCGGTTAGCGAGTGCGTGGAAGATTCCAGGCGACACCCTCTCCAGCAAGTCTGGGTCCGTCACACGCACAATCGGCTTGCGCCCGTAAAACCACCATCCCAGACCGAGCCCGGCAAAAACAATGAGCGACGAGACGAGCATCAACGAAAGCACGCCCGGTTCGAGGAAACCGCCCCAGCCAAAGCGCACCGCCTCTCCCGCAAGGAAATTCTGGAACCACGGCCACGCCGGTGTTCCCACAAATCCCAGAAACACCGCAAACACCGCCAGAATCAGCAGCGGGCGGGTCATCGCCGCCGGGCTTTCGTGCGGATCCTCAATCGCACAAACCTCACCCGAACGCGGCGAGACGACAGGCTCCAGCTCCGATGCTGGAATCGCATGCGCCGCCGCGGCCCCCGCCGAAACACTCGCCGCCCTCACCCGCTGCGGTCCGAAAAACACGTAGTACATCTGCCGCGTCATGTAGAACGCGGTCAGCAGCGCCCCAATGGCGCCCAAATAGAACGGTCCGCGCGAAACGCCCCACCCGTGAGCCGCGTGCAAAATCGCGTCCTTGCTCCAGAACCCCGCAAACAGCGGAAACCCGCACAGCGCCAGCATGCCGCACGCATAGGTAGCAAACGTCACCGGCATAAACCGGCGCAACCCGCCCATGTTGCGAATGTCCTGCTCCTCGGTGCAGCCATGAATTACCGAGCCCGCGCCGAGAAACAGCAAAGCCTTGAAGAACGCATGCGTGATCAGGTGAAACATTCCGACGGCAACGCCGCCCACGCCCAGCCCCAGCATCATGTAGCCCAGCTGAGACACGGTGGAATAAGCCAGGATGCGCTTGATGTCGTTCTGCGCGACTGCAATGCATGCGGCAAAAACCGCCGTGATGGCTCCCACCCATGCGACGACTTCCAGCGCATGCGCGCTCATCAGGGGGTAAACGCGTGCCACCAGATAAACCCCCGCCGCCACCATTGTGGCCGCATGGATCAGGGCGCTGACCGGCGTTGGGCCCTCCATCGCGTCCGGCAGCCACACATGCAGCGGCACCTGTCCCGACTTGCCCGCCGCGCCGCAGAAAATCAGCAGCCCGATTGCCGTCGAAACCGCCATCCCCGCCACGGTGAGGTGTGCGGCCAGCACGGTGAGCGCACTCTGCTCCAGGCATCCGGCTCCGCGGTCGTAGAAAAGCAAAGTCCCACTCTGCCCGTAGAGCCATACCATACCGATCAGCAGGCCAAGATCGCCAACCCGCGTCGTAATGAAGGCCTTCTTCGCCGCCGCAGCCGCAGCCGGCCGATGAAACCAGAACCCGATCAGCAGATACGAAGTCAGCCCCACAACCTCCCAGCACATGAACAGCAGCAGCAGGCTGTTGGCGATCACCACGCCGAGCATCGCGCCTGCAAACAACGAGAGGAAGCAGAAGAAGCGCGTGAAGTTGTCGTCGTGCGCCATGTAGCCGAGGCTGTAAATAAAAATCAGCAGCCCCACAAAGGTGACCATCACCAGCATCACGGCGGCCAGCGGATCGAGCAGCCATCCCAGCGTCACCCACTGATCGCCAAACTGCATCCAGCGGAAATTCACCACCTGCCGCGCTGGATCGATCAGCATCCCAACAAAAGCGGCCAGCGCCAGCAGCAACGACAGTGACATGGCCCCAATCGCCAGCGCCGCCGACAGCCGCCGCTGCGCCCGCTTCAGCAACCCGCTGATGCCCGCCGCCAGCATCGGCAACACAGGGATCAGCCACAAATGGCGCACAATCCAGCTCGGGCTCATCCCTTCATCTCCGTAATCTCGCTCACGTCCGAGGTCCGCGCGTGACGGTAGATAGCCAGGATCATCGCCAGCCCCACAGCGGCTTCCGCTGCGGCAACCGCAATCGAGAAGATGACAAAGATCAAACCAGTCAGAGCTTCTGGATGCGGCCCAAATCGCCAGAACGCGATGAAATTCAGATTGGCCGCATTGAGCATCAGCTCGATGCCCGCCAGCACCAGAATCGCGCTGCGCCGTGTGAGCGCGCCAGCGAGGCCGACCGAGAACAACAACGCCGAAACCAGCAGACAGCCAGCAAGAGGATTCATTAGCCGCGCTGCTCCGGAACCGGCGGAGTCCTTACTTTGTCCACCGCACTCCCAGGCTTCTCGCGCAGAGCCAGGATAACGGCCCCGATCATCGCCGCCGTGAGCATCAGCGCGATCACCTCCAGCGGCAGAACATAACGCTGCATCAGCCCCAGTCCAATTGCCTGCATCGAGGCTTGGGGCGCGGCCGGGATAACCCTTCCTGCAACCCCGCTGGTCTTCACAGCCCAGGCCAGCATCGCAAATACTGCCGTTGCGATCGCCACTCCCGTCAGCGCGGAAGGCGAAAATATCTTTGCCGGCTCCGACTCCCCACCGCGCGTCAGCAGGACCACAAACACTATAAGGATAGCGATCGCTCCCACGTAAACCAGCAGTTGCGCCAGCCCCGCGAATTCCGCCCCCAGATTCACATAGAGCGCCGCAAGGCCTGCGAATGCCACCGTCAGCGCCAGAGCGCAATGCACCAGGCGGCGCAGCGTCATCGCGGCCACGCCTCCAGCCACCGTCAACACCGCAAGAATCAGAAATGCCGCAGTCATCGTTTATCGCGCAAAGTTTCTGGAGCTGTCATGGTTTCGGAGCGCTCGCGATAGCGTCAGCCTCGCCGGGCCTCTCCCACGATTGCACAGCGGGCCCACGCCGACTGTGACTCAAATCACCACCCGGCTAAATCCGAACCCATCCGTCCCGAGCGGCCAATCCTTTCACTCTGCGAAGCGATACGTCCTCTTCTCAATCCTTCTGCCGCGTTCGAGCCCCCGCGCCAGCGCTATAAAGGGCGCCACAATCACCAGAGCGCAGACCAGCCAGCGTATCACAGCGCCCAGCGGCTTCGGCCCCACCACGTCGATCGTTAGAAAGTGCCAGATTCCTGCCGAAAGAATCACGACCAGCGTCATCGGCAACATGAATTTCCAGGCAAAGTTCATCAGCTGATCCATGCGCAGGCGCGGTACCGTGCCCCGCACCCAGATGAACGCGAAAATCAGTGCCAGCAACTTCCCAAAAAACCAAATCCACGATGGAATCCAGGTAAGAAAACTGAACGGGGCGGACCATCCGCCAAGGAAAAGGGTGATTCCCAGCCCGCTCACAGCGAACATCTCCAGATATTCAGCCAGAAAGAACAGAGCAAACTTGAACCCCGAATACTCGATGAAATATCCGGCGATAATCTCCGACTCGCCTTCAGGCAGGTCGAAAGGACTGCGATTCGTCTCCGCCGTTGCCGCGACCATAAACAGCATGAACCCCGCGAGCCCCCATGGCGTAAACACATACCAGTGCGCCAGCGTGCTGGAGTAGCGCGCCTGCTGCTCCACAATTGCCACGGTCGACAGCGTCCCCGCAGTCATAATCACCGGAACCGATGACAGGATCAGCGGAATCTCGTAGCTGATCATCTGCGCAATCGCGCGCATCGCGCCCAGCAGTGAATATTTATTGTGGCTCGACCAGCCCGCCATGAAGATGGCCAGTTCCGTCCCCGCCCCAACCGCGAAAAAGAACAGCACGCCGGCGTCGAGATTGACCGCCGTCATGTTTCGCCCCACGGGCAGAACGGCGTAAGTCAGAAAAACAATTCCCACCAGCACCAGCGGCGCCAGGTAGTGCACCACATGGTCCGCCGCGCGCGGAACCAGGTCTTCCTTGGTGAGCGATTTCACCGCATCGGCCATTGGCTGGAGGACGCCAAACGGACCTACACGGTTCGGCCCATAGCGGTTCTGCATCCGCCCCAGGCCCTTGCGCTCGAAAACCGTGGTGAGAGCAAACAGCCCGGCGAACACCACGATAATTGCCCCAACTGCAATCACAATTGAAACCAGCGCCTGCAGCGAACCAGGCGTATGCCCAACGATCCAGTGATCGAGGTTGACGAAAACCTGATCCGCAGCGGTTCCGCCAACCATCACTGCGGCTCCACTTTCGCCGGCGCTTTAACGGCCGCGGAAACTCCGTTGCCGGAGGCAGCCTCAGCCGGTTGCGCCACCTTCGCGGCAGCCGCCGCCGCAGCGGCCGCGGCCTTCGCCTGAGCGTCAGCCAGTTCCTTCGCGCGCCGCTCATCCGTTTCCGCCGCTTCCGTAGGATGAATTTTCCGGTAGTAATCGTTCGGCTTCGCCAGTTGATCCTTCGTCCACAGCAGTCCGCCAAACCGATCCGTCGTGCTCAGCTCAAACTGCTTATCCATGCGGATCGCATCGAACGGGCAAACTTCGACGCAAATCTGGCAGCTCATGCACACTGCTACATCGATATCGAACACCGCCGGATAGAACTGTGCCTTGCCCGCAAAATCGGGCTTCTTGTCCTTGCTCTTCTCAATATGGATACACCGCGGCGGACACTCCTTCTCGCAAATCTGGCACGCCACGCAGCGCAGTCCCTTCTCCGCATCGCTCCCGTCATAAAGAAGAAACGGAAATACCCGCGACGCCTCGGGTAGCGGCAGCCGCTCCTCCGGATACTGCACGGTCGTCAGCCGATCCTTCTCGACATA
>CAZSWI010000086.1:0-12981 GCA_964610635.1 uncultured Acidobacterium sp. | reverse complement strand
CGGAGACTTCGGGATGGGCGCCTGCGCCCATGAGGACGAGGGAGCGCTGGGCGAAGGGTGAGTAGACGAGGAGGGCGGTACAGGCCAGGGCGAGTCCGAAGTCGATGTGGTGCAGGAGAAGGAAGGGCGAGAGCGCCCAGAGAACGTCGAGGGGCAGGAGAAACTGCCAGAGCCTGAGGAATTTTTCGCGGATGGCGGGCGCGTGGAAGAGAAAGGCGCAGAGGAGAAAGGCGCGGACGGGAATGAGAATGGCGGCGGTCACGATGAGGACGGAGAGGGGCGGAGTCGGTTTGGGCAGGAGCGTTGCGAAGAGGTCCTCTATCTCGGCCAGGTTGGCGAGTGCGCCGATGTAGAAGCCCAGATACATAAGTTGCAGCAGGAGAAAGAGGGTCTGAGCCACGGAATAGGGGATTTTGGGGAGTTCTTCGGGGGATGCGAGGATGCGGGTGCGGGGCGGGGCTGGTGTGGGCGAGTCTGGGCCGGGCGATGATCTGGGGGGCGGAGTTGTGCCGGTTGAGGTGACTAAGGTCGATGCCGGTTCGGGTTTGGGTGAGGCGATGGGGCCGGCTACGGGGTTCGTGGGAGCGATTCTTTCGACGGGGGCGACGAAGCGATAGCCGCGGCGGGCGAGGGTTTCGACGAATCTGGGGCTGGTGGCCGAATCGTTGAGGGCTTCACGGATGCGGTTGACGGCGGAGTTGACGCCGTGTTCGGAATCGACGAAGGTGCCGTCGGGCCAAAGCTCGCGCGCGATCTGCTCGCGGGTGAGAAGCTCGCCTGGACGGTCGAGAAGCATGCACAGAACCTGGAAGGGTTGGGCGTTGAGGCGGAGGCGGATGCCCTGGCGGCGGAGCTCGCCGGTGGAAGCGTCGGCTTCGAAGGCTCCGAAGCGATAGCGGCGTGATGGGTCCTGGCCGGTCATTTGTCTGGTGACGAGTGTAGCCGATGGGGGGGCAATTTCAGGGGCTTCGGGTGATGGAGAACTTGCCGGAAGCGGTTTGGCTGGAATGGCTTACGTCGTGAGAAACATTCCTTTAACAGGCGAGATGGCGTGCATTGCTTCGCGGGTGTCGGGCGGGGCAAAGTGCGGTGCATGAAGGGGCGATTTCTGGTCGGGGTCGTGGTCTTGGTGCTGGCGCTTCCGGGGCGCAGCGAAGCTGGGGCGCCGGGTGGGGCGCCGGCTGGGGCGGTCTCTATTTTCAACTCTTATATTGGTGCGGTTGAGGCGCGGCTGGGGGAGCAGCATCGGTCGCGCGATGGATTTCTGGCGGGGGAAGCTGCGGATTCGCAGAGCGAGATGCGGGTGCGGCGGGGTGAGGTGATCGTCGAGATGCTGACTCCGCCTGCGGGCGCGGAGTTGACGGGCGCGTTGCTGCATCACTGGCGCGGGACGGCCTTTGCGGCGGGTGCGAGAGCCGAGGATTTTGAGCGGATGCTGCGGAATTTCGATGGCTATCCAAAATACTTTTCTCCGCAGGTGTTGCAGGCGGGGCTGATTGCGCAGAACGGCGATGAGGTGCGGGGATGGATGCGCGTGCGCGAGCGGCACTTGATGACGGTGGTGATGGATTCGAGTTACGAGGTGAGGTTTGGGCGGCTGGATGGGCAGCATGGGTACAGCGCGTCGAGGAGCACACGAATTGCGGAGGTGGACCAAGCGGGGACGAGTGCCGAGCGGGCGCTGGGATCGGGGGAGGAGCATGGGTTTCTGTGGCGGATGAATACCTACTGGAGCTGGGAGGAGGGCGACGGCGGGGTGTATGTGCAGGTCGAGTCGGTGTCGCTGACGCGGTCGATACCTCGGGGACTGGGATGGGCGGTGGGGCCGTTTGTGGAGAGCATTCCGCGGGAGTCGCTGGAGTTTACGCTGCGGGCGGCTTGCAACGCGGTAAGGAGCGCGGGGGTTGAGCGTGCGGTGGTGGCCGGGGAAAGGAGACGATGATGAGTGCAAATGTGGCGGTGAGGGGAGAGGGGGCGGGGTTTCAAGCAGCGCGGCGAGTGAACCAGTCCCTGACTGCGCCGATGGAGAGGCGCCTGCTGCAGTGGATGGCGGAGCATGCGCCGCGGTGGGTTACGTCGGATCAGCTGACGTTGCTGGGGCTGGGGGCGCAGGTGGGAGCGGGGATCGGATTTGCGCTGGCGCGCTACGATCGGCGGGCGCTGTTGGTGGTGATCCTGTGTATTGCGCTGAACTGGGTGGGCGACAGCCTGGATGGGACGCTGGCGCGGGTGCGGCGGCAACAGAGGCCACGGTATGGGTTCTATGTGGATCACATGGTGGACATTTTTGGAGCGGCGGCGTTGCTGTGCGGGCTGGGGTGGTCGGGGCTCGTGCACTGGCATACGGCGATGGCGATGTTAGTCGCGTTTCTGCTGCTGTCGGGGGAGAGTTATCTTGCGACTTACACACTGGGGCGATTTGAGTTATCTCAGGGTATGTTTGGGCCGACGGAGTTGCGGATTTTGCTGGTGGTGGGAAACCTGGCGCTGCTGCGGAGTCCGTATGCGACGGTGTTGGGGCATCGGATTCTGCTGTTCGATTTGGGAGGGGCGGTTGCCGTGGTTGGAATGCTGGCGATGGCGATTGTGGTGACGGTGCGACATACGGCGGAGCTGTATCGGCAGGAGCCGTTGCCGTGAGTGCCCTGGTGCGGTGGTGCAGGTTCAATGCGGTGGGAGCGCTGGGGATGGTTGTGCAGCTGGCGGTGTTGGCTGTCCTGAATCGGTGGATGGCGGGACATTATCTGCTGGCGACGGCTGCCGCGATTGAGGTGACGCTGCTGCACAACTTTGGGTGGCATGTGCGGTACACGTGGCGCGAACGGCGCGGCGAGGGCGGGTTGGCGGGGCAGCTGGTGCGATTCCATCTGTCGAATGGGGCGGTATCGATGGCTGGAAATCTGGCGCTGATGCCCTTGCTGGTTGGGGTGGTGGGGATGCCGGTAGTGGTGGCGAACGGGGCGGCGATTCTTTGCTGCTCGGCGATGAATTTTGGTTTGGGGGATGGGTGGGTATTTGCGCGGACGGGGAAGGTGGGGGCGGCATGAATCTCCGAGGGGCTGCTTTGCTGCCTTTCCCGGTGCGTGCGCGAGTGCCGGTGCGCAAGCTGCGGAAGAGGCGCCACCGAGGTGCGGATAGGGCAATCGGTTCCGACGACGACCGATCGCCCACGCCCGAGCGTTCGCTACATATAAATCCGGAGCGCGCTTTTCGTTTCTTTCGGTTCTGGTTCTTTCAACTTTAACCCCTTTTAATTAGGCTAAGCATGGGTCTGCGCATGCGCAGCGCACCTTTCGCATTCTCCGAATCCAGTACAAATGGACGACATTCCAGGATGAAACAGGTTTCGATCATCGCCGCATTTCTCTGGGCTCTTCCCATGCTTTCGCAAAGCACCACTGGGGAATTGCGCTTAACCGTAACCGATCCCGCTGGATTGGGACTGAGGAGCACGGTCGAACTGGTCAGCGAGGGCAACGAGTATCGCAATGCATTCACGACGGATGAACAGGGGAACCTGGATGCCAGGCGTCTGCCGTATGGAATCTACCAGGTTCGGATCCGAGCGCAGGGTTTTGCCGAGGATTCCGAGACAGTTGAAATACGGTCGGCGCTTCCCCTGGATCGCACGATTGGGCTCAAAATAGGTTCGGTTTCGGAGTCGGTTAAGGTCACCGCGGCCGAGACATTAGTGGATCCGTACCGCGCGGGTTCAGTCAATGAGATAGGTACGGAAATGATTCAGAATCGACTGACCGCACTGCCCGGCCGCTCCATGGAGGATCTGGTGAACTCAGAGCCAGGGTGGCTCTACGAAGGCAATGCGGTTCTGCATCCGCGCGGATCGGAATATCAGACACAATTTGTTGTGGACGGAATTCCGCTCACCGAGAATCGCTCACCGAGCTTCGGACCGGAGCCTGCCGAAGCCGATGACGTGCAACTGCTCGAGATCTATACCGCGGGCATTCCCGCGGAGTATGGCAGGAAGATGGGCGGCGTCGTTGAAATCAATACGCTCAAAAGCTCAGAGCCTGGATTCCATGGGCAACTCACTCTTTTCGGGGGCACCTATGCCACGGGTGCGATCGATAGTCAGGATCAATACACATGGAAGGGCAACACGCTTGGCGTGAGCGGCTCCGGGAATATGACGGGCCACTATCTCAACCCGGTTGTCCCGGAGAATTACACCAACAACGGTACTACGGGGAGTGTTTCCACAAACTACGAGCCGGACCTGACGGAGAAGGACCGTCTCACTTTAATTGTGCGCCATGAATTAGCGCGTTATGAGATCCCCAACGAACTGGTGCAGGAGAATGGCGCATATTTGCCAAACTCAAACAACAACGTGGGCTGCCCGCCCGTACCGCCTGCGGACGAGCCGAGCGACTGCGTATTCATTCCGGGTGGGCAGTTACAGACGGGGGACAACTTTGAAACCATGGGGAGCACCTCCTGGCAGCATATGTTTTCCGCGGATACGACAGGCTGGCTGCGATTCATGGGCCGGGACAGCTCTACAGACTTTTATTCGAATCCGGCGTCCTGGCCTCTTATTGCAACCCAGCACAATGACTTCAAGGAGATTTACTTCAACGGGAGTGTGGCCGTCCATCACGGAAGGAACGAATGGAAGGCGGGAGTCGAATCCGACGCGATCTTCCTGCACGAAAACACCAGTTACTCGATGGCCGACTGCGCCGACCTTTCAGATCCACAATGCCCGATCACTTTGGGCATATTCGACACTGGCGCGACCACCTTTGCGTTTAGCGGGAGCCGTCCGGACCTTGAACAATCGGCCTATATTCAGGACTTAATTCGCCTCGGCAACTGGACGGTCAATGCAGGCCTGCGCTGGGACCACTACCAATTGCTGGTGAACCAAAACGCGGTGAGCCCGCGCGTCGCCCTGTCGCGCTACTTCCCGACACCTCGCCTGAATCTCCACGGATCCTATGACCGCATCTTTCAGACGCCATCCTTCGAAAACATTCTGTTGTCCAGCTCTCCGGCGGCTGAATCTCTGGACACCAGCGTTCCCGCGGTGCAACTTCCGGTCCGGCCCTCTCACGGCAGCTATTATGAATTGGGCCTGACGAAGGCTCTCTTCGAGAGACTGCGAGTGGACGCGAATATATTCCGCCGCGATGTTAATAACTTTGCCGACGACTCTCAAATCCTGAGTACTGGAATCAGCTTTCCGATCGCGTTCAGAAAAGCCATTCTCTACGGCGCCGAGGGGAAACTCGAGGTTCAGAACTGGGGGGGCTTTTCCGGCATAGCCAGCTACTCTTACATCGTGGGAAATGTGTGGAATCCGGTGACCGGCGGATTGTTTCTCGGGGATGACGCCTCGGCCGCGCTGATGCAGACTACCGGACATTCACCGGATTCGCAGGACCAGCGGCAGACGGTTCGGGGGAGGGTGCGTTACCAGGCCGCGCCGCGCTGGTGGTTCGCGCTGGGAAGCGATTACAACAGCGGACTGCCTTTTCAACCGGACCTGACCCCTCAGCAATATGCGACAGAATATGGTCAGGTGGTGACCGATCACCTTAATTTCGATCGCGACCGGATCAGCCCTTACCTGACGGAAAACGCTTCGGTGGGGAGCGATCTCTACCAGCGGGAAAAACGCTCGGTGCGATTGCAGGCAGACGTTCAGAACCTGAGCAATCAGCTCGAAGTTATCGACTTTGGAGGGCTGTTCTCGGGCAACGCCCTTGGGCCATCGAGGAGCTTTTCTTTACGGCTGACAACCTGCTTCTGAAGTCAGATCCGATTGCCCCGCTCCGTGGAAAGTTGGTCACCGCCGGCATTGCCGGGCTCAGATTGGATGGCGGCGTGACACGCGGCTTCGGATCGGCATGGGGCCCGTTCAACAAACCCACCGGATTTGAGGATCGTTTGAATGGCGCTTGAACGGGCGCAGTCCGCGGAGTAGGTTGGGATCGTGAAAAATTCCGCGGGTTGCTTTTCTCTTCTTTTCGTTTTGGCTCTATCATCTTCAACCCTCTTTGCTCAGGCGAAGCATGGGTTTGTGCACACGAAGGCTGAGGAGCTGGTCGATGGCGAGGGGCAACCGCTGGCTTTGCGGGGGATCAATCTGGGGAACTGGTTTGAGGTGGAGGGGTATATGTTCCACTTCGACGGCGGGCCGCAGTCGCCGCGAGAGATTGAGGACCTGACGAAGGAGTTGCTGGGGCCGGCGAAGGCTGAGGCTTTCTGGAAGCAGTGGCGGGCGAGTTACATCACTGAGGCGGATCTGGATCGGATCAAGGGGATGGGTTTTAACTCGGTGCGGGTGCCGCTGCACTGGAAGTTTTTCACGAGCGAGGATGCTGAGGGATTCAGGCTTGTAGATCAACTGGTGGGGTGGGCGAAGAAGGATGGGATTTATGTGATCCTCGACATGCATTGCGCGCCGGGCGGGCAGACGGGGGCGAATATCGACGACAGCTGGGGGTATCCGTGGCTGTATTCGAGCGCGGAGGCGCAGGCGGAGACGGTGGCGGTGTGGCGGCGGATCGCGCAGCACTACAGGAACGAGCCGATGGTGCTGGGGTACGATCTGCTGAATGAGCCGCTGCCGCAGTTTGCGAATCTGGAGCAGTACAAGCGGGAGCTGGTTCCGTTGTACGGGAAGATTACGGAGGGGATTCGCTCGGTAGATCGGAATCATGTGCTGATTCTGGGCGGCGCTAACTGGGATACGAATTTCAGCGTGTTCAGGGGAGCGTTCGATCCTGACATGATGTTTACGTTTCATAAGTATTGGACGCCAGTGACGGACGTGAGCGTGATACAGGAGTATCTGGAATTTCGGCATGAGCATCATGTGCCGGTGTGGCTGGGTGAGTCGGGTGAAAACAAGGATGCGTGGGTGGAGGGGTTCAGGAAGACGCTGGAGGCGAACCATGTTGGATGGGCGTTCTGGACTTATAAGAGGATGGATGCGACTGCGAGCGTGGTGACGTTTGACCGGCCGGGGCACTGGGACGAAATTGTGGGGTTTGCGAAGCTGCCGGGCGGGACGGGGAATGCGGAGAAGCGGATCGCGGCGCGGCCTTCGCAGGGGGATGTGGATGCGGCGTTTGCGGATTTGCTGAGGAAGATTCAGTTTGCGGGTGAGCGGGTGAATGCGGGATATGTGGGGGCGTTGTTCGGGCAGGGAGCAGGTGGCAGGGAGTAGGGAGCGGGGAGTAGCTGGGAGCCTGTAGCTGGGAGCGAGTAGCCGGGAGGCGGGAGGCGGGAGCCGGCAACTGTTCGATTGTGGACAGGGGGCGGCAGTTGCGGACAGGGGATGGGTTCCTCAAAAAAGGAACCCTTTTGTTTTGATGGGCGTAGTTGGTGGTGGGACTGGTGCGGGGCATGCACGTATGTCACCGGCCCGGGGCCTGGAGCCGAGCTGAATCCGAGACGATGAGGAGGGATGAGTGTTTGCCGATTTGAGACAAGCATTGCGGCAGTTGCGGAAGGCGCCAGGATTTACGGTGACGGCGGTGGTGACGCTGGCGCTGGGAATTGGGGCAACGACGGCGATCTTTACGCTGGTGCAGCAGGTGATGCTGAAGTCGCTGCCGGTGACGAAGCCGGAGCAGCTGTGGCGGATCGGGAACGAGATTCATTGCTGCAACTGGGGTGGTTACACCCAGGACGAGGAGTTCTCGCTGTTCTCGTGGGAGCTGTATCAGCGGTTCCGGGATAACACACCGGCGTTTGAGCAACTGGCGGCGTTTCAGGGAGGCAATGCGCAGCTGGGGGTGCGGCGCGCGGGGAGCTCGGAGCAGGCACAGACGTTTAATGGGGATTACGTTTCGGGGAATTTCTTTCAGACATTCGGGTTGAGCGCGTGGATGGGTCGGCTGATCGAGCCTTCCGATGATCATGAGGGCGCGGCTCCGGTAGCGGTGATGAGTTACCGGGTGTGGAAGCAGAAGTTCGGCGGCGATCCTTCGGTGGTGGGGACGAGCTATTCGATCAACGGGCATCCATTCACGGTGGTGGGGGTGGGGGCTCCGGGATTCGATGGCGCGGCGGTGAAGGGTTGGGGGATGCCGGATTTCTGGATGCCGCTGACGACGGAGTTTCTTCTGGATGGGGCGACTGCGCGGTTGAAGAGTGCGAGTGAGCACTGGCTGGATCTGATTGGGCGGGTGCGGCCGGGGACGAATCCGAAGGCGCTGGAGGCGCAGTTGCGCGGGGAGCTGCATGCGTGGCAGGCGAGCCATGTGGCAGATATGAGTCCGCAGGAAAAGGAAGTATGGGAGAAGCAGACGAAGCTCTACCTGACGCCGGGCGGCGCGGGGGTAAGCGAGCTGCGAGAGAACTACGAGGATGGGCTGAAGTTGTTGCTGGGCGCTGCCGGGTGCGTGCTGCTGGTGGCGTGCGCCAACCTGGCGAACCTGCTGCTGGGGCGAGGGCTGAAAAATCGGCAGCAGATTTCGGTGCGTGTGGCTTTGGGGGCGAGCCGGGGGAGGCTGGTGCGCAAGGCTCTGGTGGAGAGCGTGACGCTGGGGGTGGTGGGCGGGGTAGTGGGCATCGCTGTGGCGTATGCGGGTGCGGGGCTGATGGTACATATCGCGTTTCCAACGGGCGGATCGGGCAACGCGTTTGCGCCGGTGAGCGCGAACCCATCGTGGCCGGTGCTGCTGTTTGCGCTGGGACTGGCGGTTGTGACGGGGCTGTTGTTTGGCATTGCGCCCGCGTGGATGACCTCGCATGCCGAGCCGGTCGAGGCGCTGCGGGGGGCGCGCGGTTCGACGGGGAGCAAAGCGCGTTGGCCGCAGAGGGTGCTGGTGATTGGGCAGGCGGCGATGTCGCTGGTGTTGCTGAGCGCGGCGGCGATGCTGGGGCAGAGCCTGCGCAACCTTGAGCACCAGAATTTTGGATTCGAGACAAAGGGGCGATACGTCCTCTGGACCAACACGTCGCTGGGGGGGTACAAGCCGGAGCAGCAGGAGTTGCTGTTTGAGCGGCTGCAGGAGCGACTGCGAGCGATTCCAGTGGTACGCGGCGTGGGGGCCGCGACTTACGCGCCGATGAGCGGAGACAGCTGGAACGATGGGATCCGCGTGGAAGGGAAGCCGGAGCCGGCAGCGAAGTCAGACGACGGCGCACTCTGGACGCGGGTGATGCCGGGGTTCTTCGAGACGCTGGGCGATCCGATTTTGATGGGGCGCGCTATTGGGCCGGAGGATACGGCGACGACGCGAAACGTTGCGGTGATCAACGAGGCGTTCGCGAAGAAATTTTTCAAAGGGGAGAATCCGATCGGGCGGCACTTTGGTCCCGACAGGATGAAGTACGCCGGAATGTATGAGGTGATCGGCGTGGCGCGGGATATGCGCTACATCACTTATAAGTTGAAAGATCCTGCTCGGGCGATGTTCTTTCTGGCGGAGGCGCAGTGGGCGCACTTCGACGAAGCCAACGAAATAGCGGGGGAAATCGGGTCGCATTCTCTCTCGAACGTCGTGGTTTGGGCGCCGGGGAATCCCGCCGGCCTGGAGGCTCAGGTGCGGAAGGCTATGGCGGAGGTGGATCCGAATCTCGTGCTGTATGGGGTGGATTCTTACTCCGATGTGCTGAGCGGGGATTTTGAGCAGCAGGAGATGATTGCGACGCTGACGATGCTGTTTGGCGGCCTGGGACTGGTGCTGGCCGCGGTGGGACTATACGGCGTGACCGCTTATACGGTGGAGCAGCGGACGAGCGAGATTGGCGTGCGCATGGCGTTGGGGGCGGATCGTGGACGGGTGGTGGGGATGGTGCTGCGCGGGTCGCTGTGGCAGGTGGGAGTTGGATTGGTGCTGGGAATTCCGGCGGCGATTGGGGCGGGGTATTTGATTGCGGAACAGCTGTTTGGGGTGAAGCCGTGGGATCCGGCGATGCTGACGGCGGCGACGGTGCTGCTGGGAGTGGCGGCGGTGGTGGCGGCGGTGATTCCGGCCAGGAGGGCGGCGGGTTTGGATCCGGTGGAGGCGTTGAGGGTGGAGTGAAGGCGAGTTACAGGGTGCAGGTTACAGGGTGCAGGTTACAGGGTGCAGGTTACAGGGTGCAGGGTGCGAGTAGGTAGTAGCTAGTAGGTAGTAGGTAGTAGGTAGTAGCGAGTGGGCACGGGGAAGGGTTGCACGGGATGATCAGCGATTTGAAATACGCGTTGCGGCAGTTACGGAAGTCGCCGGGATTTACGTTGACGGCGTTGCTGACGCTGGCGATAGGGATTGGGGTGAACGCGGCGCTGTTCAGCGTGATGGATGCGATTGTGCTGCGGCCGCTGGCGGTGCCCGATCTGCACCGCGTAATGACGGTTGCCGAGGATCGGGGCCGGGGGAAATTCCAGTACGAATGGGTGTCCGCCGCGAACTACGAGGACTGGAAGCGGCAGAGCCACTCGTTTGAGAGCCTGGCGGTTTTCAAGCGGTATTCGATGAGCCTGACTGGCGCCGGAGAGGCAGCGCACGTGACGGCGTCGCGTTCGTCAGCGGATTTTTGGGACGTGATCGAAATCCCTGCGTTTATGGGGCGAGTATTCAGCGCGGATGAGTGCCGGCCGGGACGCGACGGGGAAGCGGTGCTGAGTTACAGCTTCTGGCAGATGCAGTTCGCATCGGACCCGGCGGTGGTGGGGCGGAAGGTCGAACTGGACGATCGGGAATACACGATTATCGGGGTGATGCCGAAGGGGATGGTGTACCCGCCGGCGGTGGATCTTTATTTGCCGTTGGCACTGACGCCGGCGCAGCTGAACGATCGGGCGGACCACGAGTACATGGTGGTGGGAAGACTGCGTCCGGGTGTAAGCGCGCACGAGGCGGACGCGGAGCTGCGGGGAATCGGGGGGCGTTTGGCAAAGATGTATCCGGCGACGAACCTGGGGTGGTCGGTCGAGGTAGAACCGCTGCTGGATAACATCAGCGGAGCGCTGACGCCGTTGTACACGCGGCTGATGCTGGGCGGGACGCTGTTCGTGCTGCTGATTGTGTGCGCGAATGTGGCGAATCTGCAGTTCGCGCGGGGGATTGCGCGGAGGCCGGAGATCGCGATGAGGACGGCGCTGGGTGCGCCTCGTGGGTTGCTGCTGCGGCAATTGCTGACGGAGAATCTGGTGCTTGGGGTTGGCGGAGCGCTGGGCGGGCTTTTGCTGGCGTGGCTGGATCTGCACTTAGTGCTGAGTTACATGCCGGCGCGCGTGGCGCGGTGGGTGGCGGGATGGTACACGATCCATCTAAACGGGCGGGCATTGGCGTTTTCGATGTTGCTGGCGGTGGCGGCTGGGGTCGTGTCGGGACTGGCGCCGGCTCTGGAAGCGATGCGGATCAATCTGCTGGATCAGCTGAAATCGGGATCGCGCACGGAGACGGGCGGAAGCAAGAGTCACAGGCTGAGGAATTTCTTTGCGACGGCGCAGATTGCGCTGGCGGTGGCGCTGGTGATCGGGTCGGCGCTGATGTGCAAGGGCATGTGGTCGACGCTCCAGTTCGCTAATGTGTATCGGCCAAAGCAGGTGCTGACGTTTGGGGTGACGCTGCCAACGGCGCGTTATGGTGACGCGGTGAAGCAGGCGGCCTGGTACAAGACAAGCCTCGAGGACCTGCAGGCTGTGCCGGGGGTGAAGGAGGCGGCTACGACGACGATGATGCCGTATGGCGATGGCGGTTGGGTGGACGACTTCCGGATCGAGAACCGGACGCTGGCGCCGGGGAAGTTCAACAGCGGGGTGCGGGTGGCGATCAGTCCGGGATATTTCCCGGCGTTTCGGATTTCGATTCTCTCGGGCCGCGGTTTTGGAGACAGCGATGGGCTGACGACGGAACCGGTGGTGGTGGTGAGCCGGAAGTTCGCGGAGCGGTATTTCCCGGGAGAGAGCGCGCTGGGGCATCGCATCCAGATGAACGCGTCGAGCAACAGCCACGAACCATGGATGAGGATTGTGGGCGTGAGCGAGGACGCAGCGTATCAATGGGTGGACCAGACACCGCAGCCGGCGATGTATACGGATGCGCTGCAGGCGCCGCCATCGAGCACGCAGTACGTCGTGACGACGGATGGGAATCCGCTGGGCCTGGCGCCGGTGGTGAGGAAGACGCTGGCGGCGATCGATGCGGCGCTGCCGCTGGACACGATGGAGACATATGACCAGGATATCCGGGAGCAGACGACGGGGCTGATGTATGCGGCGGCGATGATGGGCGTGGATGCGGCGATCGCGCTGCTGCTGGCGGCGATTGGAATCTACGGGGTGATGGCGAACCTGGTGGAAGAGCGGCGGCGGGAGATCGGGGTACGGCTGGCGATGGGAGCGCGGCGCGAGGATGTGCTGGGGATGATCCTGAGGCGGGCGGGGGTTTTGACGGGCATTGGTACAGCGGCGGGTGTGGCGATGGCGGTGCTTTTGGCGCAGGCAATCGCAAGCCTCTTGTACGGAGTGCATCCCTACGATCCGATGGTGTTTGGAGGGATTGTGGTGTCGATCGGGGCGATCGCGCTGGTATCGAGCTGGATTCCGGCGCAGCGCGCGGCGGGGGTGGATCCTATGGAGGCGCTGAGGGACGAGTGAAAAGGCAGGCAACAGGCAACAGGGAACAGGGAATAGGCAACAGGGAAGAGCGAGGTCAATACCAGCGAGGAGAGATTCGCGGGAACACTCTTGGCGAGAACCTGTCAGCAAGAACCTCTTAGCCAGAGCCTGTTAGCTAAAATCTGTCAGCAAAAGGCTGTTAGCAAAGCACCGGGCGTGTAGCGGCCAGTCTAGTTCGCGGACACATAAGAGAGAAACTCGGGAACGGACGGCCGGGGTGGAGCGTACTACTTAACAGGCCGTGGGGGAACGCATGTTCGCAGACGTGAGATACGCAATCAGACAGTTGAAAAAGTCGCCGGGATTTGCGGTGACGGCGGTATTGACGCTGGCGCTGGGGATTGGGGCGAACGCGGTGGTGTTCAGCGTGCTGAATGCGCTGGTGCTGC
>CAZSWI010000085.1:0-13027 GCA_964610635.1 uncultured Acidobacterium sp. | reverse complement strand
CAGGCGATTTTCGTTAGGCAGAACGACGGTTTTCACGCCCGCCCGTTTCGCGGCCAGGAATTTCTCCTTGATGCCGCCCACCGGCAGCACATTGCCGCTCAGCGTAATCTCGCCGGTCATCGCCGTCAGTGGGTGGACCGGCCTGTCGGTCAACAGCGAGACTAACGCCGTCGCCATGGTCACGCCCGCTGAAGGACCATCCTTGGGGATGGCGCCCGCCGGTACGTGAATGTGCAGGTCGGTGTCCTTGAGCAGGTCCTCTTCAAGGCCCAGCGGATGCGCATTCGAGCGAACCCAGGTGAGCGCGGCCTGCATCGATTCCTGCATCACCTCGCCAAGCTGCCCGGTCATGGTAAAGCCGCCCTTGCCCTTCATCCGGTTGGCTTCGATGAAGAGGATGTCGCCGCCCGCCGGTGTCCAGGCCAGGCCGACGGCCACGCCCGCGCGTTTGGTCCGCTCGGCAATTTCAGTATCGACACGGACTTTGATGCCGCCGAGGAATTCCTGAATCACCTCGCGGGTGATGACGAGCTTGTCGGTATGGCCTTCAGCGATGCGGCGAGCCTGCTTGCGGCAGAGCGTGCCGATCTGCTGCTCGAGTTTGCGAACGCCGGCTTCGCGCGTGTAATGGCGCACGATGTATCCGATGGACTCGTCGGGAAACTCGATGTTATCCGGCTGTATCCCGTTCTCCTTAATCTGGCGCGGGATCAGGTAGCGGAAGGCGATGTGCTTTTTCTCTTCTTCGGTGTATCCCTGCAGCTCGATGATCTCCATGCGATCGCGCAGCGGCTCGGGGACTGTGTCGAGGACGTTCGCGGTGCAGATGAAGAGGACCTTCGAGAGGTCGAAGGGCTGATCGAGGTAGTTGTCGCGGAAGGTATTGTTCTGCTCCGGGTCGAGGATTTCGAGAAGAGCGGAAGCCGGGTCGCCGCGGAAATCGCGGCCCAGCTTGTCGACTTCGTCCAGCATGAACACGGGGTCGTTGGCGCCCGCGCGCCGCAGGTTCTGAATGATCTGGCCGGGGAGCGCGCCGATGTAGGTGCGGCGATGGCCGCGCAGCTCCGCCTCGTCGTGCATGCCGCCGAGGGAGATGCGGCGGAACTCCCGGTTAAGAGCGCGCGCGACGCTGCGGCCGAGGGAGGTCTTGCCCACGCCCGGAGGACCGACAAAGCACAGGATGGGACCCTTCATATCGGCTTTCAGGCGGCGGACGGAAAGGTAATCGAGAATACGGTCCTTCACCTTTTTGAGGTCGTAGTGGTCCTCGTCGAGAATCTCGCGCGCCTTCGCGATATCGACTGTCGTGCCTGAAGATTTTGCCCAGGGCAGAACAGCCAGCCATTCGATGTAATTGCGCGTGAGCGAATAGTCGGCTGCCATGGGAGACATGCGGGAGAGGCGGTTCAGCTCTTTGAGGGCTTCTTTTTTTGTCTCCTCGGGCATGCCGGCGCCTTCAATTTTTTGCCGCAGCTCTTCGATATCCTTCTGGCCCTCGTCCATTTCGCCGAGTTCCTTCTGGATGGCCTTCATCTGCTCGCGGAGATAGTAGTCGCGCTGCGATTGCTGCACCTGGTCCTGCACCTCGGACTGAATCTTGTTGCGCAGCTGCTGAACTTCCAGCTCCTTTGCCAGGTGCTTGTTGATGCGTTCGAGGCGGATCGCCACGTCGGGGGTTTCGAGAAGCTCCTGTTTATCGGTCGTCGCGAGGAAGGGCAGGGAAGACGCGATGAAGTCGACCAGCCGGCCGGGCTCGTCGATATTCATGGCGATGGTCTGCAGTTCGTCGGAAAGGGTGGGCGAGGCGGTCACGATCTGCTGGAACTGGGTGACGATGTTGCGCTGTATCGCCTCGAGCGCGGGGTTCTTCGGCGCTGGTATCTCCGCCACCGTATCCACCGAAGCGACCATGAAGGGCTCGATCCGGGAGAACTCGCCCAGCCGGACCCGCTCCGTGCCTTCCGTGAAGACGAACAGGCTCTGATTCGGCATCTTGACGACCTTGTGCACGGTCGCCAGGGTTCCAAACGTGTGCAGATCCTGGGGCTGAGGGGAGTCCACGCGGGCATCGCGCTGCGCAACTACTACGATGGTCTTTTCCTCGCCCAGAGAATTGATCAACTGGATCGAGCTTTCCCGTCCGACCGTCAGCGGCAGCACCGCGTGCGGAAACAAAACCGTATCGCGGACCGGAAGAACGGGCAAGACTTTGTCGTTGCCGCCCTCCCGCTGTTTGGGGTCGCCGGGCTGGATAACACTAATAAAATCGCTAGCCATGAGTGTCCTTATATCAAATAATTACCCATTGGATTCAGCAGATTTGAAAAAGTTACAACCCGTGCACCTCTCGCCTCCTCCGACCTCGCTCTGCCATCTCCATCCGAACGCCCTTAAGTTCTGCTGCTCTTTCATTTGCGCCGTCAGAGTGGCAATCAGGTTGAGGAGTTCAGGAAATATCTGCCCGCACTTCTTATCGGCAGGAGCAGTGCTTCCGGTGAGTGGACCTCCTTAATGTTCCCTGTTTCGCGCGTGCGAGCCGCCTTCAGACCGCCTTTTAGACCCCGGTCGCCGCCCGGTACCGCCCCAGCTCCCGTACCATGGAGCAGTGCTTGGGAAGCATGTTCAGGACCACATCGGCCGTCGCCGGCTGCGCCAGCTGGTAATCGGCGTAGAAGACATATTCCCAGGGCCGTCCGGGTACGGGCCGCGACTCGAGCCTGGTAATATTGGTCCTCATCCCGGCGAAGACCTGAAGTGCCTCAACGAGACTCCCCGGCCGGTTCTCCACCGCAAACGCCAGGCTCACTTTGTCCGGGTGGGCATCGGCCGCCACCTGAGACCGCGTCCGAATCAGGAAAAATCGCGTGTAGTTCTCTGGATTGTCCTCGATGCCCGACAGCAGAATCTCGCCGCCGTAATGGCTCGCCGCCTGCGCGCTGGCAACAGCCGCGACGCTGGTCTCGCGCAGTTCCGTTAACTGCTTCACGCTGCCGGCTGTATCGTAGTACGCCACCGCTTCAATCTCCGGATGCTCCACGAAAAACCGCCGGCACTGCGCCAGCGCCACCGGGTGCGAGTACGCCTGGCGAATCCGCTCGAGCGAGGTTCCGGGCACGCCGATCAGGTTATGCCGGATACGCAGCAGCCACTCACTCTCAACAGCGACATCGTGTGCCAGGAGCAGATCGTAATGCTCGAGCACCGAACCAGCCAGGGAGTTCTCGATCGGGATCACCGCGGCATCCACCGCGCCCTCGCACACCGCAGCGAAGACCTCCGCCGAAAGCGCGCACGGCAGAATGGTTGCCTGCGGATGCGCCTTCAGAGCGGCTTCGTGACTGAAGGATCCTGGCTCTCCCTGGATGGCGATGCGCACGCTGGGATTATCCTCCGTATCATTTGTATCTCAACGGCAACCCCAATCGCCGCCGACGCCTCTATCCATAGCGTTGGATAACTCACGCAGGAACCAGAAGGGAGATTCGCCGGATGCTTTGGACATTGTTCATTATCCTGCTGATCGCCTGGCTGGTCGGCTTGATTGGATTCCACGTTGTTGCCTGGTACATCCATCTTCTTCTTGTGCTGGCGCTCGTGGTGCTCGTCATTCAGCTGATCAGCGGGCGAAGGCCGGTGCTCTGAGAACCGCGGCGAACCGGCAGTCTGTTTTAACAAAAGTACGCAGGTTCGTCACCAATACCAATAAGGGGGACCTATTATGAATTCGGACCAGGTGAAGGGCAAAGCTAACCAGGTTGTCGGCAAAGTGAAGCAGGGAGCCGGTGAAATGACCGGCAACGATCGGCTCGCCAATCAGGGCGTTGTCGACCAGGCCAAAGGCGCGGTACAGGAAACATGGGGTAATGTGAAAGACGCGGCCCACGAAGCCGGCAAGACCCACGAAGCCGATCGCCAGCACAAAGCAAATGAGACGCGCGAGAATCTCTCGCACAAGGTCGAAGACGCGAAAAACAACGCCAACAATAAAATCGACAACTTCAAGGATCAGCAGCGCGAACGCCGTTCGGCGTAGGCGCTTCTGGCCTGGAAACCGGGAGGTGCGGCAGCGGTTTCGGCCCGATCGCTCCCAAGTGTGGATCTACCTCACGGCTCGCGGTTCACCCCGCGAGCCTTTTTTTGAATCGATCCTTCCCGCGCCTTCCGCGCCTTCCGCGCCTTCCCGGCGACGAGTTCCTCCGCGGGATCCAGATTGGAAAGCGGCATGGCCTGGCGAAGATCAGCGGCCTGGAGCGGTTCCTGCAGAATAGTCGTGTTGCGCATGCGCATACTCAGCCGCGGATTCGGCGTTTTGGGGCTCGATGGGATCGCTTTCCGTTGTGAAAATCTGGTAGCTGCCCTTGCCCCGTTCTTTGGCGCGATAGAGCGCCACATCTGCTTGTCTCAGCAGCACGTCCGCATCCAGATCGCCCCCGGAGACCGTGCTGATCCCGACCGAGGCGGAGACAGCGACCCGGAGGCCGCCGATCTGAATCGGTGTCGACAACGTCTCCACAATGCTCGCCGCGATCCTCTCCGCCATTCGCAGGTCGCGGAGTCCGGGCAGAAGCACAACGAACTCGTCTCCGCCCACGCGCACGACGGTGTCGCTGCTGCGCACAGCCAGCTGGATCCGCCGCGCGCTCACGCGGAGAACCTCATCGCCGGCCTGATGTCCGAGGGTGTCGTTAATCTCCTTGAATTCGTCCAGATCCAGCATCAGCAAAGCCACAGCGCTGTGATGGCGTTGAGCGGTTGCCAAGGCCGCCGCGAGGGTGTCGGCCAGCACCAGCCGGGAGGCCAGCCCGGTGAGCGAGTCATGGTTGGCCAGGTGGCGAAAGCGCTCCTCGCTTTCACGAATCCGTTTTCTCAGCTTGACCACCCAGGCCAGTACCGCCAGGGTGATGCACAGCGCGAATGCCAGTAACAATACGGCATGCACAGGTGTCCACCAGGATGCCTTTCTCACGACGGTCACGTCCCCTGGCGCCCGCATTAGAATCCGGAAGGTCGTCGGCACAGCCGTACCCAGGCCCAGGGTGCTTCTCTGCTCGTCCAGCTGCACCGAACAGATTCCCGTAATGTGCAGAATGCTGCCGTTTTCCAAGCGCTGGGTCTCGGGGCCGGCCAGATTTCGGGGGAGAATCGACTTGAAGATATATTTGCCTGACGAAAGCAGAAGCACCGTGTCGGAAGAAGCCAGGTCGCGAGAGATCAGCTGTCCTTCAGTCTGCACCAGCTGCGATTCGTGGTCCCCGCGCAGGAGCTGTTCGGCGTTCATGGCTGCGGGGGGAACTGGCTGAGCGGAGGAGGCGCCAGCCGACCGGAAGAGCGCATCGGTAAGCACCGGCGCACCGCTTTCCACGCTGACGAAGCCCACGATGTCGATGAGCTCGCCGTTCATCAGGGGGGACCTCTGGCCGGTTTGGGCACAGATTCCGCCCGTGGCATCGGTGAGGCAAACCGACGAGCCCGGCCACTGGAGGGTACCGCGTCCGGCCACATGCACCCGGTGAGCCAGCAGAGGCGCCACGTCCCATTGCAGCAGCGTATTGATAGGGAGAGTGGGCAAAGAGAACGGATGGGCCGGGGCCGGCACCAGGACCCGAATCGCTGCGAAGCCGGGACAATGGAGATTGACGCCAATCATCTGCCGGCGGTTGACATCGAAAAGTGGTCCGGGATTGCCCCGGATTCGGACCGCCGCATCGACCAGCCCGGAATAGTCCGTGCCCGGCTGTCTGACAATATGGACGGTGGTCGGCCCATCCACCATGGCAAGCTGCAGGTCGACATGGGTTTCCTGTTCGACTATTGAATGGATTACGCCCTCGACTTCGACCCATTGGCCATCTTCCTGGCCGGACTTCAGGCGGGCGAGGCTGGGCCGGTGCGGGGAGGCCGGCAGACCGGAGTATCGGATTTCCCGGATTTGCGGCTGCGCGACAATCGGGGCAAACTCACCGCGATTACTCACGCCGCGCAGATCGATCAGCGTGCCGACCGGCAGGGAGGCGCTCAACTTTCCAGCGACCCTTACGAAGATACAACCTGTCGCATCGCAGACGAACAATGCGCCGCTCCCGTCGCCGGTGCTGGGATCGAAGTAAGTGACGATCCCCCGCAGGTGCACCGGATAAGCGCGCGCCGCGTCGCTGCTAACCAACGAGTGAACCTGGCGCGCCGTTGTCAGCGTCGGCCACGGGGCAGATGCCTCCTCTGCACGCACGAGCCGCTTAGCCGGCGTTGCTTCTGCGAGCGAACCTGTGCAAACGAGCGCCAGGAGCAGCGCTGAGAGGAAGATCGTTCGAGAACCCTCGGACACTCGGATGACGGCCCGCGCTGCTATGTCCCTTCGAAGATGTCTGAGGTATTTCACCGTCTACCATTACTGCATTCCGCTTATGCAGAGTTCTAAGTTCTCACCTGCCGCGGTTTCGCTCCCGCTAAGTCCGCCGGGTCGATTCAGGGCTGGCTGGCTTGTTCTATCGACGCGGGCGGTGCTTTAGATCAGTCTAATTCTACCTTTTCAGGTTACGAAAGTTATGATCTGACTCTGCCGGAAAGACGGCCTCATCCTGCGTGAACTGGTCTGTTTCATTAAACTTCGCCCAGCTCTATTAGCTATCTGCGCGATTCAATTCTATAAGTAGGCTGCCAGGGTGCGGTAGTACCGCAGATGCCGGCTCTGGTCTCGACGCCCCCAGGAACCTGCGCGGCCGGGGGCGACCGCCTCGGCAGCTTAATTGCTCTCGAAAGGAATATCGGCGTTCCGCAGTCCCAGCTTCGCCCCCAGCGAATAGCCGATAGTGGCCGCCGCGGGCCAGGTGGCAATAAACCTTCCCTGCCCATCCAGCAGGCCGCTGTCCGCGTTCAGGCTGAGAAAGGTCAGCCACAGCTTGTCGGTCGGTCCGCAGTGGTAGCAGGCCATCGGTCCGGTGGGCATGTCGAGCACGTGCAGGCCCCACACCATCCACCAGATCAGCCCCATCATCCAGGGCAGAGTGGCGCTCTCGCTGGGGTGAATTTTCACGACCAAAAAACCCGCGACGAGGGGCACGGCGAAGGAGACGACGAGGGTCACCAGAGGCGGCACATATTGCGGATGGGAAAGCGTGATCGCCAGGAGCGAGAGCCCCCAGACCAAGAGACTCAGCCCCAGGTTGAGGAAAAACCACGTCGCCTGGTAGAGAACCCGAGTCTCGTTTGGTCCGAGGGTTTCGACTGGCCGCGCGTTCATGTCCGAAACTCCGAAACGCATCTCCCTCAGACTAACCCGCCTGAGCAGCGGCGCAGGAGTTTTTCCTGCATCTTTCCGGTTACCTCTCGTGCGGTTACTCGCCGGGGCCGTTGCAGGCCCTAGAATCGAATCATGCTTCTTGAAGGGGTGTTTCCAGCCATCACGACTCCGTTCTACCCCGACGGGCGCCTTTACCTGCGCAAACTTGAGCACAATGTCGAGCGGTACTCCCGCACGCCCGCGGCCGGCCTGGTCGTCCTCGGTTCTACCGGCGAAGCGGTCATGCTGGGCGATGAGGAGTCTCGCGAGGTTTTGCGCCACGCCGCTAATGCCGCCGCGCCCGACAAGGTCATGCTCGCCGGGATTGGGCGGGAAAGCCTGGTTGAAACCCTGCGCCTCGCCGAATATGCCACCGAGCAGCAATACGACGCAGTCCTGGTCCGAACTCCGCATTATTACGCGCCTTATTACGGACTGACGACTGGCGCCTCCAGCTTGCTCACTTACTATCGGGCCCTTGCCGACCGTTCCCCATTGCCCGTCGTGCTCTATAGCATCCCCAAATTCACGCACTGCGAGCTGCCGGTTCAAGCCGTCGCCGAGTTGGCGCAGCACCCCAATATCATCGCTATCAAGGATTCTTCCGGCTCGCTCGAACGTCTGGCCGAGCTCATCGCCGCCACCCGCTCAGCTCCGAAACGCAGCGTCTTCGTTACGCGCGTCTTCACCGCCTACACCAATCGCATGATGCTCGCTGAGACAGCATCGAACTTCGTCTCGGCGGAAATGCTCAGCGGCGGGGTCGGCCCGGCCATCGCCCCGCCGCCGGTCGTCAGGACCATGCGCAAAAAGGAAGTCGGCTTCCAGGTCCTGTCCGGCTCGGCCGAGTCGTTTCTGCCCGCGCTGGAAGGCGGTGTCTCGGGAGCGATCCTCGCCTTTGGCGCGCCCGCGCCTCAGGCCTGCCAGGAGGTTTACACCGCCTGGCAGGACCACGATCTCGCCGTCGCCCGCGAGAAGCAGGAACGAATCGTCCAGGCCTCCCGCGTGGTCACCGGCAAATTCGGCATGCCCGGTATCAAGTACGCCTGTGACCTGAATGGCTACTATGGCGGGGTGCCACGGATACCGCTTTTGCCGCTGACTGCCGAGCAGCAAGGCGAGGTTGCGATGGCGATGGCGGATGTTCGGAATTGAGGCGGGTCTCTGAGCGCCGATATGCGATAATCGCTCGACTTCCTGACAACTGCTCGACCGGCCTCAAACAGGAGATTCCGCATGTCCAATGCCGCAGGGACGCCCGTCCTCTCTCTCGATGTGGAACACTGTGCGGGCAAGGTCGCCATCGTGCATTGTCACGGCAAGCTGGTTGCCGGGGTCACGGACGTTCTTCTCACCGGCGTTCGGCCCCTCATCCCGAACAACCAGCGCATCGTCCTCGATCTTTCTGACCTGCAGCACACGGACAGCATGGGCCTCGGCGCACTGGTTCGCCTTTACGTCGCAGCCAAAAGCGCCGGGTGCAGCCTCGAACTCACTCACCTGAGCAAGCAGATTCGGAATCTTCTCGGGCTTACCCATCTGCTCGACGTGTTCACGGTGATCGGGGAAAGCGGCGTCAAGTTCATGTGACCGGGTTTATGAAACGAGGGACCAGCCGCGAAATATTCCGGAATGCCCCGGGCCCTTTTATCTGGCACAGCCCATCAGGTGGCAAGCGTCAAAAAGCGCCACAGCCGTCTTGACAATTCTTTCTCAGAAGCCAAAGATGGATGCGCCCCGCCCAGGAGCTAATCCCTCCATCCGTACGCTCCTCCGGAGCACAGGCCCAGGTTCTCCAGGTTCAGGTTCCCCCACACAACAAGGCAAGCAGCGCCGGGTTCATCGCGTCCCGCTCCGCTCGTACTCACCACCATCTCCGCAGCAGCAGCGCACCGCGACTCGCGCCCGGCGTGCTCTTTCGCAGTCCGTAAGCTCGCGGAGAAGTTTCAAGCCCAGGAGGGCAACCCACATGAAATTCCGCACCATCGTTGAATTCACAATCTCAAGCCTATTAGCCGCCTCCGCCGTGGTCGCGGCGGCTCAGGACTCCACGCTTCCGCCTCCGCCCAAGGTCCTCGTTATTCAGCGTGAGTACCTCAAGCCTGGCAAGGCCGGGGCCATCCACGTCAAATCGGAAGGTAATTTCATCAAGGCCGCTACCGAGGCCAAATGGCCAACGCACTACGTCGCGATGGACTCCATGTCGGGGCCGACCCGGGCGCTCTACATGTTTGCCTACGACTCCTTCGAAGCCTACGGTAAGGACCAGGAAGCGACAGCCGCGAATGGCAAGTTCGCCGCGGCCATCGATGCCGCATCCCTGGCTGATGGCGAGTTACTCACGCGCTATGACAGCACTACCTTCGTCTACCACCCCGAGATGAGCGAGCATGCCAGCGTCGACGTTGCTCACCAGCGCTACTGGGAATTCAATCTGTTCACCATCAAGGTAGGTCACGAAAAGGAGTGGCAGGACCTCGTCAAGATTTATGTCGACGGCTATAAGAATGTGACCGATGCTCACTGGGCGGTTTACGAGAGCATTTATGGCGAAAACAACGGCGGCGAATGGGTCGTGATCACCCCCATGCGCTCGCTTGTTGAAGCCGATAAGGGCATGGACGCCGGCAATGCCTTCTTCGCCGGTCTTGGCGAGCTCGGTGTTCGGAACGTCGCGGATCTCGCGGCCCACTGCATCGAGTCGAGCCAGAAGAACCTCTTCGTAGTGAACGCGAAGGAGAGCTACGTCGACCCCAGCTGGGCCACCTCCGCTCCCGAAATCTGGGCCCAGCATTAAATTCCACCAACACCACTCTGAACCAAAAAAGGGAGGCCCGGGCGAACCGGACCTCCCTTCGTCATTACGTATAGCGCGGATCTGCACTTACTCCGCGAAGACCCGCACCTTGGTGCGATGGTCGTCGACATCGATGGTTACATCCTTGAGTTGCTCAACCAGCTCCTCGAGATTCTCCGGCTTGATCTGAGTCAGGTCGAATGCCATCCCATGCTGCCGCATCGCCTGGTCCACATGCTCGCGCGCCTGCATCGGGATCAGCCCCGCCAGCTTCACTCCCGATCGCAGCAACTGCATGGGCACGCGAATATTCACCTTGGTTGGCGTCTTGCCGGAGTTCTGATCGGTATCGACCGTCACACGAATATACTTCGCCTTTGTCGCGGCTCCGCTGGCCGGCGCGGCGGTTGCCGATCCGCCCTCCAGCGCTGCCAGCAAGCGCTCCGCCTCTTCCGCGTTGATCTTCCCCGCAGCTAACATCTCCAGAACCTGTCTCCGATCGTCGCCCATTTGATTACCACCCTTTCTCAAGACTCTCTGCTGCAATCCCCGCCGACTACATCACGCCCTCTGAAACCGGTAGCCTGTACCTTTTAACCTGTCCCTTACCACACCTTCACCCGAACCAAGACATCCGGGCTCTCCACCTCGACCAGCGTTCGCCGCAGCGAGCTGAGCATTTGCCACGCTGTCGCATACAGTTCCACGCCGCTGATCCCAAAGAACAGGGAAACCACTGCCACCAAGGGAAACAGGACCAGGACCACAGGCGCCAGGACCAGCCAGACCAGGAAAAGCGGCAGCCAGATCAAGAACCTGTGAGGGCCCTGCGACCGGCCGCCCCGCCCGCAATCCCACCACTGCACTCGAATAGACGCTCCCCACGGAATCATGCCGCCCCTCCTCGGATCACTGATCGCTGTTGCCGGATCACTTGCTTCTCTCCAACTCGGCAATCGCCTCGGTCGCCGTAATCTGTCCACGCTTCAGCCGCTCCAGAACCTCGCCCCGAGGCGGCGCCGGATTCATCTCAACAAACTCCAGGCTCCCCGCGATCCGATTCAGCCGCGCTTTGATCGTTGGATAGCTCACTCCGAAGACCTGCTCCATCTCCTTGATCGAACCGTGGCTGCGCAGGAAGGCGATGACGAAGACCTGATCCTCGGAACTCAGGCGCGCCAGCTGGGGCAGCTCGAAAGCGCCCTCAATGGCTACGTCCTTGCCCGACAGGCGCACCCGCTCCACGACGACAGGCTGACCCTGCGTGAGCCGGCTCAGCTCCTGCCACTCGGAAACCGTCCTGTTGTTCGCGCTCGGTGTCATGGCCAAAGAATTGTCAAACATGATTATTGTTAACAGATAAATTTAAAATGTCAATAAGTAAATCAATAATATTGATTATTGCTGTTTCCCGTCCAGACACCTGCCCGCAGTAACCCACCCCTGTGCCCCAACCAGCCAAGCTGCTCCCACCAGTCGGGGATTCCGACCTGTTTGCAGCCGGGCCTACATTTCCCCAATCATGATCTTTGGGCCAGGCCAGCACGTCCGCGTCACCCACAGCGGAGCCATCGGCAAAATCTTCCTCAAGTTGCCTCTGCGGGAGGTCTACCTCGTCCAGTTTCCTGGCTTTCCCGTTGTCGAGAAAATCTACAACGCCTGCGACCTGGTAGCTGTGTCCCCGTTTGAGGCCTGGGTCGAGCAACACCCCGAGAACCACCACCCTGGCGCCTGATTCTCCTTCCGGTTTCCCGACGCCCCGGAAGTACCATGGGTCAGGGAGCTGGAGCCGTGACCACGCGTCAACGCAAGGTTCACATCGAACTCGACAAGGGCCACTCGCAACTCTGCGGGACCGCAGTTCGGATTTTTGAGGCTAATGATCGGCTGAACCAGATTCTGATCGAAAATCTCGACCCTTCTGTTTGGGTCGTCAAACCGCCTGGGAGCAGACGGAGTTCCGTCCGTACCATCGCGGCGATCTTCACGCACATGCACAATATTCGGTGCAAGTGGATCCGGCTCACGGCACCCCACTTGAAGGTTCCGATTCAGCTCAACCGCGCCCATTGCACGACACGCCAGGCTCGAGCCGGGCTGGCCGAGAGCGCCGCACGCTGTGCCGAGATGCTCGCGGAAGCGCTCGACGGCGACGGACGCATCAAAGAATTCCGCAGAGACGGCTGGGCCAGCCCCTGGCCAGCGGGTCCGGAGATGCTCTGCTACATGCTCGCGCACGAAGCCCACCATCGCGGACAGGTCTGTATGCTCGCGCACCAGCTCGGATCCCCGCTGTCGAACCAGATGACGTCAAGGATGTGGAACTGGGAAAGGCTATGGAAGGATTCGGGGCGCGATTGACTTGGCCTGGTTTCGGCAGCTGCGGTGCGGTTATCGAGTTACCGTTGCGGGCGGCCAGCGGGGAGGTGGACACACAAAAACTGCGATCCCGATGAACAGCAAGGCCGCGCCGAGAACAAAAAGCAGGATGAACACCTTCCAGCTGGCTAAGGGGTCGGCGGTGGGAGATATAGACCGCATTGCGTAATACGCATTGATGGCGATGGCAGCGATCACCATCAATGCGTCAAGTGCAATCGCGTGGATTGGTGCGATATGTAGCCTGTTCGCCGCTCTCTTCCTTTCCCGCTCGGCGCGGATCCAGTTTTCGAAGAGCCGCTAGCCCGCCGCACTCGTCTTCAACATTTGTTCGGCGTGGCGTAGTGAGGTTTCGGTTACTGTGGCGCCGCTGATCATTCTTGCTATTTCTTCGGCTCGTTGCGGAGGGGTGAGGAGGCGGATGGAAGTTTGGGTGCGGCGTTGCTTTTCCTGTTTTTCGATGAGGAAGTGGTGGTCAGCAAAGGCGGCGATTTGCGGAAGGTGGGTGACGCAGAGGACTTGCTGGGCGCGCGAGAGGGCTTTGAGTTTTTGGCCGACGGCTTCGGCGGCGCGGC
>CAZSWI010000084.1:0-13441 GCA_964610635.1 uncultured Acidobacterium sp. | reverse complement strand
TCGGCGTGTTCAACGGCGTGGCGGAGGACGGGAGCGCCGAGGGCGTGGAAGGCGCGTGTGGAGGCGTCGATGACGACGAGACCGTAGGCGGCGAAGGTGTTGGCGAGCAGGCGGGCGAAGGCGGAGGTGAAGGTGGCGGTGGGGGTGTAGGCGGCGGAGAGGAGATCGAATTCGGGGGTGCCTCCGATGAGCTCGGCGGCTCGTTCGAGGACGGTGGCGATGTTAGGGCCGAGGTGGAGATTGCCGACGGGCTTTTCCGCGGACGGCTCGTCGAGCCGCAGGCGGAGGGTGTGGAGGGCGTGGCGCGAGGGGAGGATGACGTGATCGGCTTCGGCGAGGTCGTGGTCTTCGGTGGCTAGCCAGAAGATGGGGACAGAGCCCGATGCCTGAGCGCGCTGGATGATGGTGGCGGCTTTATGGAGGGTGAAGAGGGGTCCGCCGAAGAGGGCTACCTGCTGGCCGGTAACGACGGCGCCGGTGCCCTGGCGGAGGCGCTCGATGTTGGCGAGGGTTTTGTTCCCGGCCTGGCCTGAATCGGAAAACCAGGCACGATTTTGTTCGAGGAGGAGGTCGGCGAGGGCGTTGCGGTGGGCGGGGCTTTGGGTGGGGATGGTGTTCGCCCATTCGCGGGACCAGGGGGTGGAGATATAGAAGGGGGCGAGAGACTCGTGGCTCGAGGTGTAGTCGAGGAAGAGCCGGGTGAGGCGGGGGAGGATCGAGATGGGGAAGCAGTCGACGTTCACGGCTCAGGCCTGATGGAAGTTTCTCATGGGGCGTATTGGGATTTACGGGGGCTTTTGTTGGGATGTTGGGCAGCGGCGGGAAGATGCAGAAGTGCAGGGAACAGGGAACAGGGAACAGGGAATAGCCAATAGGTGACTGGAGGCGGGCGTCTTTTAAACCACAAGAGCAAAGAGAGTACGCAGATGAAGACATTGAGGCGATGTGTTCGAGGCGATGGCTCTGCCAGCCATCTCGCCCGGATGGTAGGGTAGGAAAAAGGAGCGAGGCACGGATGGCGAAGAAGGGTAAGAGGAAGAAAAGTGGGGCGGTGAAGAATGATGCGCATGCGATACCGGTGGTGAAGAAGCTGAAGATTCGGCCGGGTGGGCCGGCGAAGGTTTTGGCGTCGGAGGTGGCTTACGAGGGGCCGCTGTTTCGGGTGTTGACGGAGGAAATTGAGGAGCCGACCGGGAAGAAGGTGAAGCGGGAGGTGATCCGGCACAATGGGTCGGCGGTAATTCTGGCGATCGACGATTCGAAAAGTAAGAAGGATCCGCTGGTGCTGATCGAGCGGCAGTTTCGACATGCGGCGCAGCAATATATGTACGAAGTGCCGGCGGGCAAGATGGAGGAGGGCGAGGACCATCTGGAGGGGGCGAAGCGGGAGTTGCTGGAGGAGACCGGTTACCGGGCAAAGAAGTGGACGAAGCTGGTGCGGTACTTCGCAAGTCCAGGATTTCTAGGGGAATGGATGCAGGTTTTTCTGGCAGAGGATCTGACGCCTGGGGAGGCGCATCCGGAGGAAGATGAGACGTTCGAGCTGCAGTTTGTGCCGCTCTCGGAGTTACTGAAGTTGATCCCCTTAGGGAAGATTCTGGACGGAAAGACTCTGATTTCAGTGATGTATTACGCGCGTATGCGGGGGCGGAAGAAGAAATGATGTTGGGTTTCCTGCGGGGGGGCGGAAAACCAAAGCTGAGGGCGCGGCGTCTTTATCAGGACAGGTTGGAATCCCCAACCCACACTGCCTGACAGGAAGGTTCGCGCACGTGGCTCAGTACAGAGGCAAGGTGAAGTGGTTCAACAACGCCAAGGGTTACGGGTTCATAGGCCGTGATGACGGGCCCGATGTGTTCGTTCACTACAGCGCGATCCAGGTGGATGGATATAAGAGTCTCAAAGAGGGCGACGATGTGGAGTTCGACATCGTGCAGGGGCAGAAGGGGCCACAGGCGGACCAGGTGATACGGGCTCGCGACGCCAGCGCCGATGCGGCGTAAGGCGCGACAAACTTCCTCCGATGTTTCTCGTGAACAACTGAGTTATCCGGAGTGTGTTTTGCGGGGACTTCGGGGTGCGGGGCGCGATGCATTGCGATGCGCGCGGTTAGATGAGAATTTCCTGAAGAATTCCTGACATGATGTAATCGACAGCGATGGATAATCGGTCGATTGCGCAGCTGCTGGCGGATACGGCGGACCTGCTGGAGATCAGCGCGGGCGATCCTTTTCGCATCCGTTCGTACCGGCGGGCGGCGGAGGCAGTGGAGTCTTCGACCGTTCAGCTGAGCACGATTGCCGACGATCCTAAAAAACTGCAGGAGATTCCCGGCATCGGCAAGGGGATGGCGGCAAATATTCAGGAGATTGAGCGGGCGGGGACACTGCCGCTGCGGGAAGAGCTGTTGGTAAAGTATCGGCCTACGATGCTGGAGCTGCTGCGTCTGCCGGGGATGGGTCCGAAGACGGTGGCGTTGCTGTGGGATTCGCTGCAGGTTGGGTCGGTGGAGGAGTTAGAGAAGGCGATTGCAGCGGGGCGGCTGGAGGGGCTGCCGCGGTTCGGCGAAAAGCTGATCGAGAAGCTGCGCAAGGGGATTGAGGACTTTAAGCAGAACAGCAGCCGTTTTCTGCTGGACGATGCGGAGACAGCGGCAGAGAAGCTGATTGCGTATCTGAAGGGATTCCCCGGGATCGAGACGATTCTGCCGGCGGGATCGTTGCGGCGGGGCCGGGATACGGTGGGCGATCTGGACATCCTGGCGACGGGGCCCGCTTGCGCGGAGGATTGCGTAGGCGCGGCGGTGGAGTATGTCGCGAATTATCCGGCGCTGCATACGCTGCTGGCGAAGGGGCAGAACAAGGTGAGCTTCCGGCTGCGAAGCGGATTGCAGGTGGATGTGCGGCTGCTGCCGGTGGGTTCGTATGGGGCGGCGCTGCAGTACTTCACCGGATCGAAGATGCACAACGTGACGGTACGGCAGCGGGCGCTGAAGCGGGGGTACACGCTGAGCGAGTATGCGCTGGCGCGGGTGGAGGATGGGTCGTTCGTGGCGGGGGCGACGGAGGAGGAGATTTACGGGGCGCTGGGGCTCGACTGGATTCCGCCGGAGCTGAGGGAAAACAACGGAGAGATTGAGGCGGCGGAGGAGCATCGGCTGCCGGTGCTGATTGAGGAAAACGACATTCGCGGCGATGTGCACATGCATACCGTGGAGACGGATGGGAAGAACACGATCCGGGAGATGGCGGAAGCAGGTCTGGCGCAGGGATATGAGTACATTGCGATCACGGATCACTCGAAGAACCTGGCGATGACGAATGGGCTGGACGATGCGCGGGCGGTAGAGCATATTCGGCGGATTCGGGCGGTGGACGCGGAGATGGAGGGGAAGATCCGGGTGTTTGCGGGGATCGAAGTGGACATCCTGGCAGACGGGGCGCTGGATTTGTCCGACGAGGTGCTGGCGCAGATGGATGTGGTGATTGCCAGCGTGCATTCGCTGTTCAACATGCCGTTGGAGCAGATGACGGAGCGGATGGTGCGGGCGATTGAGAACCCTTATGTGCGGATTTTGGGTCACCCTACAGGGCGGTTGCTGTTGAGGCGAGAGCCTTATCAGATGGATTTGGACGCGGTGCTGAGACGCGCGGCAGAATTTGGCGTGGCGGTCGAGCATAATGCGTATCCCGACCGGCTGGATTTGTGCGATCGCGATCTGCGGCTGGCAAAAGAGCTGGGGTGCCGCATCGCGATCAACACGGACGCGCATCATACGAGTCATCTTGCGAAGATGCGGTACGGGATCCGGCAATTGCGGCGGGCGTGGCTGACGAAGGGGGACGTAGTGAACACGCTTGGGGCGGATGATTTTCTGGAGTCCCTGCGCCGCAAGCCCACTCATGCCAAAAGCAGGCTTGAATGGGGCACCCCGCAGGCCCACTCAAGCTAAAAGCGGGCTTGAATGGGGCACCCTGCAAGCCCACTCATGCCAAAAGCAGGCTTGAATGGGGCACCCTGCAAGCCACTCAAGCCAAAAGCAGGCTTGAATGGGGCACCCCGGAAACGACTCCGTTAGAATGCGATAAACGCCATGTCTGACAGCAACGAAGCCGGGAATCATCCCCTGTTTACGGTCCTTGCGGCGACGATTTTCGTCGTGTGCGCGATCGGGGCTTATGTGTGGATCAACTACAGAGGCCCGGTGCACGCGGGGCAGGTGATATCTGTGTCGGCGTACCCGATCCATCGCGAGCTGTCGACGGGGTCGGGGCTGGGCGGGGTGAACGGCGGGGCGAATATCTACGACGAAGTGATCGTGATCGCCGATGTGAAGATTCAAAGCACGACGAAGCTTCCGCTGTTTTTACACGACATGTATGGCGATGTGACACTGCCGAACGGGGACGTAGAGCGCAGCGTGGCTGCGAGCGGACCGGACTTTCAGAAGGTGTTCGTGGCGTATCCGGCGCTGGCCGGGCAGGAGAAGAGGGCTGTGCCGCGCGACATCACGATGACGCCTGGGCAGGAGATCGAGGGGCAGATGATCTTTCATTTTCCGATCACGGAGAAGGATTGGGAGGCCCGGAAGGGGTTCGATGTGGTGGTGGGGTTCATCAACCAGAAGGACCTGGTGCTGCATACGATGCCTGAAGGCAGGCAATAGGCAACAGGGAACAGCCAACAGTTGTGTCCCGCCAGGGTTAGTTCCCTGCTCTCATATTTGGGCTGCGACGCCAGTTCTCGCAAATCTGATTTACTTCTCCTATGTTCGCTAAGGCGCAGCGGGTTCATTTCATCGGGATTGGCGGGATCGGGATGAGCGGGATCGCGGAGATCCTGTTGAACCTGCATTACCCGGTGAGCGGGTCGGACCTGCGGCGGTCGGCGGTGACGGAGCGGCTGGCGACGCTGGGCGCGACGGTGTTCGAGGGACACGCGGCCGCGAATGTGGTGGGCGCGAGCGTGGTGGTGATCAGCTCCGCGGTGCACGAGAACAATGCTGAGGTGATGGAGGCGCGGGCGCGGAAGATTCCGGTGATCCAGCGCGCGGAGATGCTGGCCGAGCTGATGCGGCTGAAGTACGGCATCGCGATCGCGGGGATGCACGGGAAGACGACGACCACGTCGATGGTGGCGTCGGTGCTGACGGCGGGCGGACTCGATCCCACGGTGGTGGTGGGCGGGCGCGTGGATGCGATGGGGTCGAATGCGCGGCTCGGGCAGAGCCAGTATCTGGTGGCGGAGGCCGATGAGAGCGACCGGTCGTTTTTGCGGCTGTCGCCGATATTGTCGGTGGTGACGAATCTGGACCGCGAGCACATGGATTGCTATCACGACATGGCGGACGTGGAAGGCGCGTTTGTGGAGTTCATGGAGCGGGTGCCGTTCTACGGGGCGTGCGTGGCGTGCGCGGACAATGCGCTGCTGGCAGGGATTCTGCCGCGCGTGCGGCGGCGGGTTTTCACGTATGGGATGTCGTCGCATGCGGATTACGTGCTGCGGCTGTTACCTGCTTCGCCGGTCACGGAGGAAAACGCGGCGGGACCGCGGGTTTGCCGGACGCGGTTTGAGGTGGCGGCGGGCGGTGAGGTGTACGGGCCGCTGGAGCTGCAGGTGCCCGGGGTGCACAACGTCTTAAATGCAACAGCGGCTGTTGCAATTGGGACGCAGCTGGAAGTTGCGCCGGAGGCGATTGCAGCGGGTCTCAAGTCGTTTCACGGCGTGGATCGGCGGTTTCAGGTGAAGGGGTGCGTGCGCGGCGTGACGGTGGTGGACGACTACGGGCATCATCCGACGGAGATTCGCGCGACGCTGCGGGCGGCGAAGGAATGCGGATATGGCGGGGTGCATGTGATCTTCCAGCCGCATCGGTACACGCGGACGCGGGATCTGATGGAGGAGTTTGTGCATGCCTTCGACGACGCGGCGAGCGTGGAGGTGCTGGATATTTATGCCGCCAGCGAGGAGCCGATTGCGGGGATCACGGCGCAGGCGCTGGTAAAAGGGATTCAATGCGGCGACGTGGAGTATGCGGCTTCGACGGAGGAGGCGATTGCGCGGGCCGTCAAGCGGGCGCGGGAGGGGGATGCGATTCTGACGCTGGGCGCGGGGAACGTGTCGCAGCTGGCTCCGTTGGTGGTGGAGAGGCTGAAGGCAGGCACCGGGCAATAGGCAACAGGCAACAGGTTTCATTGCGTGCCGGACGCCTGGGGAAGAGGGGGGGATATCTCCCGCTACGTCGTCAGGACGCAGACTCCAGGGTGTTGCTGGCGCGCATGACCTGCTCGATGACCCAATCGACACCCATGGCCTGATCGCCGGGAGAGGCGAGGGGGGACTTGCCCTCGAGGGCGTCGACAAAGTTTTCGATCAGCGGATAGTGGACGTTGCCATCGGTGGGCAGCGATTCGACACTGCCGGCCGTGCGCAGATCGGGACCGTTGAGCGGGTCGAGGTTGAGTTCGCCTTCGGCGCCGATGACGCGGAACTGGTCGCGCGGGATGCGGGAATTCCAGCGCACGTCGACAATGCCATGGATGCCGCCGTCGAACTGCATCAGGACGGTCGCGGAGTCTTCGACGCCCATCTTATGCAGGGCATTGGAGGTGATGCCGGTGGCGCGACGAGCGCGGCCGAAGAGAAAATTCATGGCGTCGATGCGGTGGGAGGCAATGTCGTAGAGCGGGCCGCCTCCGGCGAGGGCGGGGTCGCGGAGCCAGGCGCGCTCTTCGCTTTCGAGCCAGCCGTGGCAGTTGGCTTCGGCGAGGACTGGCTGGCCGATAGCGCCATCTGCGATGAGTTGTTTGGCACGGATGAGCTTGGGGTAGAGGCGGCGGTAGTAGGCGACGCCGAAGAGGCGGCCGCTCCGATGGGCCGCGGCAACCATGCTTTGGGCTTCGGCGAGGTTCATGGCCATGGGCTTCTCGCAGAGTACATGGACGCCAGCGTCCAGGGAGACGATGGTGGCATGAGCGTGCATGGCCACGGGCAGGGAGATGTATACGGCGTCGATGTTTTTTGGGGCGAGGGCGGCTTCGAGGGTGGGCCATGCGAGCGCGCCCGGGTACGCGTCGGCTTTGGATGGGTTGCGGGTGACGACAGCGGCGAGGGTGCTGCGCGGCTCCGCGAGGATGGCGGGTATGACGCGTTTGCGGGCGATATCTCCGACGCCGACGACGAGCCAGTTGATCATGATGGTGTCTCCTTTCGGGGAATTTCTGATTAAGCCTTCGAGAAACCATCCTTCAGGGGCTGAAGCCCTTTTTCACCGATGCTTACGGCGCGGCTGAAGCCGTACCCGTGCAAAACAGCGGATTTTCAGAGCTTCCTTAGTCGCTCCCGGTTGGATCGCGGTGCGTTTCGGGTGCGAAAGGAATGCCGAGCTGGCTCGCGATGATTGGCCGGATGGGTTTGTCGAGGCTGGATGCGTCGTAGTGCAACTGGGCTTCGAGCTTCATGCCGAAGTAGAGGGCTGTGAATCCCCAGAAATGGGTTTGGCCGAGGCCGAGGCCGGTTTCAGCGTCGTAGTATTCGCGGAGCACAGGATTCTTTTCAAGGGCCATGCGGAATAGGCGGTCGGCGAGGATGGCGGCCTGGTCTTTGAATCCATAACGCATGAGGCCGTGGAAGATCATGTAATTGGTGGGGGCCCAGGTGGGGCCGCGCCAATTGCATTCGTGGTGCGAGCCCTGGTAGTAGTCGGGCTCGGTTTTGGCATAGCTGGCGACCGGGTAGGCGAGCCAGAATTCGTTTTGATTGAGAAGGTGCTGTTGGACGATGCGGTGGGCTCGCTGCGGGGTGGCCGCGCCGGCGAAAAGAGGCGTGAAACAGGTGGCCGATTTGACGCGGACGAGCTTGCCAGTCTTCTCGTTGCGGTCGTAGTACATGCCGTCGGAGTCATCCCAGAAGGTTGCGTTCATGAGCTGGGTGAGATGGGCGGCGTGCTGGTTATAGGTTTTTGCATCGGCGGCTAAACCGAGGTTATGCGCGATGACGGCCATGGCGCGGAGCTCGCGCACCAGGTAAGAGGCGAGGTCGACGCCTTCGATTTCGAAGGAGGAGAGAGCACCGCCGCGGCTCCACTGATTGTCGGTGCCGGCGGCGTCGGCTGAGTTCCAGACAGGTAGACCATTGCCGTCGTTGTCGTAGGAGAACCACTTTGTCAGATATTTTCCGAGACGGTCGTAGTATTTGCCGCGCAGCCATTCGTAGTTGTTGTTGTTCTGTTTCGAGCCGAGGACCGCGAGCTGCGCCAGGAAGGGCTTGAAGTGCTGGCGGTCGCGCTGCTTGATGAGGCTGCGGTTGATGTAGCCGTCGGGCTGCTGGCGGTTGAGAAATTCGCGCAGGTTGGTGAGGCAGTATTCCCACACGCCGTAGTAGGAGAGGTAGAGGTTTTCGAAATAGAGGTCCCAGTCGTAGAACTCGTTGTAGGGGTAGCCGGTGAGGAGCAGGCCGGGGACGCCGGGGAGGGTGCGGAGACCGTGGGCGCGGATGTCGGCGTTGACCTGGGCAAGACGGTCACGAAGAGCTTGCCAATCGGCCGGGCCGATGGCGGCGGAGAAGCGGCGGCCGGCGGGTGTGGGCGGGGGGGTCGAGTCCGGCGCGGCCCAGAGCGGAATGCGTGTGGCAGCGGAGGCGAGGATGGCTGTGGCTGCCTGCAGGAAGGTTCGACGGTTGGGTTTACGCGTGGCGGACATAAGTGCTGGTTTCCGGGACTGTCTGGAGCAAGGGGGGGAGAATCCGGGACTGAAATTATTTCCCTGTTGAAGCGGAACTGTATCATGCCGGTTCTGGCTGTGGCGAGGGGACAGTTTTGTGAGTGCCGGGGGGAACCTTTGGAGGGCTGCTGTCGTAGGAATTGGCATGAGACTGCTCTACGCTGGTGCGGCTGCGGGTTTATTGTTCTGCGGAGTTGCGGGGTTGGGGGAGACGGTGGGCGACTGCGATCACGCCATCGAGGCGCCGCTGCGATCGAGGGCTGCGCTGGTCATCGACTCGCGACCAGCGGGAGTTGAGGTGGTGGGCACCGATGCGGAGGTGATTCGCGTCTCGTGTACGGTGAACCACGAAGTAAACCCACAGGACATTGAGCTGCGTTTGTCCGGTACTCCGGGTTATGGGCGGTTGACGGTGAAAGGCGGAGGGGCAGTGCATAACGAGAACCTGGAGATTCGTATCGAGGTGCCGCGCCGGATGAATCTGCGATTGCATATGGGCGCGGGCCAGGTGAAGGTAGACGGCGTTGCGGGCGATAAGGACATCGATCTGTATGCCGGCCAGATCGTCATCTCGACAGGCAGCGGAAGCTATAAGTCAGTGGACGCGTCGGTGGACATTGGGGAAGTGAATGCGTCGGCTTACGGAGTGGAGAAGGGCGGGTTTTTCCGGAGCTTTACGAAGACGACGGCGGACGGGGAGTATCGGCTACGGGCGCATGTGCTGACGGGGCAGATCGATCTGGAGTGAGGGCTGCTATCGCAGCCGGTCCTTGCGATCCACGAGGAATGAAGAGGGCTCCTGAATGATCAGCGTTCCAAGGTGCGTCTGAATGGGAGTATTCATCCATTTCCTGAAGTGGTGCTTGTCGCCTGTGATCAGGTAGTCAGCGCCCGCGTGAATGGCGGCGACGAGGATTGGCGCATCCTTCGCGGGAATGACGATGCCCCGGGGTAGAAATGCTCCGGGAACATCGGAGACTAAGTGGGTCTTCTCTATAAGGTGAGCGAGGCGAGCGGAGTGGCTTTCGCTGATGCAATTGCGCCGGGCCTCATCGGCGGCATACATCGAGGTCATAGGAGTAACGGTCCGCATCTTCCAGAACTGAAGAAACCTGTGGCCTTCCCTGTGAGAAGCGGAGAAGAGGATGTTTGCGTCCAGGTAGACCCGCAGCAGTTCAGGCATGCTTGCGCCGGCTTTTGGCCTCGTCCTTGCGACGATTGCGCTCTATCCACCCGTCGAATTCGGCGTTGGTCGGAAGGCGATCGCGCATTTTGGGATCGGTGAATGAGATTTTGGCGGGGTCGAGACCGAGTTCTTCGCGGATGGTGCGGCAGGCTTCGTCGTAGTCCTCTTTGGTCAGAGAATTATTCAGGAAGAACTCGGCTTTGCGCTGGGGGGTGTAGATTTCGACGGGGACGGCGACGGCTGGACGGAGGAGGATACCGTCCTCGCGCTCCTCGGTGACGAGCAGGTCGCCTTCTTTAAGGGCGAAACGCTGGCGGAGTTTGGCGGGAATGACGAGGGTTCCTCGCTTGCCGATACGGGCGGTGTCCATGGCTGAATCTCTGATATTCAGAATATCAGGTCCTTCGAGGGCGGCGGGACCGTGCTTCGCGCGCCAGGAACACTGCGCATCAGCGGAAGCTTGTGGGCGTTCCCAAAAAGGCGCCTGGGAAAGTTTCGACGGTACTTCGGGGCGAAAGCATGTTATCGAATCATTGACCGATGAGAAGGCGGGAGAGTTTGCTTCTTGCTGTGGGGTGAACCTGGCCGTGTTTCGCGGGCTGGGGTTTTTGGTTCTGGGGTCGCGCAATGCCTGGGTTTCGCGCAATGCCTGGGTTTCGCGCAATACCCTGGCGGTCGCGCAATGCCTGGGGTCGCGCAATGCCTGGGTTTCGCGCAATGCCTGGGTTTCGCGCAATGCCTGGGTTTCGCGCAATACCTAGGTTTCGCGCAATACCCTAGCGGTCGCGCAATGATTCAGGACAAGGCGCGGCAGGGCAACGGTTGAGCAAAGACTTAGGAAGCTCTTAGCGCTCGCACTCGACGCTTGCGCCTGAATCGAGCACGGTTCCGCCGTACCCTTCCGCAGCGCGGATGACACGGTTATCGTCATTGAATACCAAGCCGTCCACGGAGCGGATGTTATAGCTCTTTTGTTGGCCAAAATCTCTGAAGGTGTTGTACTCGACGGTGATCGTAGACTTGTTGGAGCCAATCAGCCGGGCTTTCAATTCGGATGAGAAGACTGCGTCGTAGCAGTACCCGTGCTGGTTTCTCCTGTAAACGAGAACCGGCGGCTGGCCGTTCTGGCCAAGTTCAATGTCACCCCAAGGCGCTACACCACTTGCCGACCAGCTCATTTGGTACGAGTGAACGGCAAGCTTGTTTGTGAAGAGCCTGTCAACGGCAAGAGAAGTGAGAACTAACACGAACGAGACGGCGAATGGCCAGGCCTTCCGAGCGTTTCGGTTGCGGAGCGAGAAGGAAATCAGAGAAAGCGCAATGACAACCGGGACGGCAATCGAGAGCAGCCAATAACCTGAATTCCTGTCCAGGTGGCCCGATCCTGACAGTGGCTGGAGGAGCATGACGGCAACGCCAAGGACCGGAAAAATGCCCAGACCCGGAGCCCATGAGGGTTCGATTAGCCAGATTACTGCGGATAAAGTCCACAGAAATCCGCAAGGAATGTACCAGAAGCTGGACGCACTGAGCAGCAGAATCAGAGTCACCCAAGCGCCCGACAGGAAGAACAGGATGGCTGCGACTCCTCGATGCTCTTCGGGACGGAAAATCCACGAGGTTGCCTGCATTGAAGCACTCCAGTTCAGAAACACGGTGCAGTGTAGCGTGTCGCGTTGGGATGAGCAGCATGCCGCAGTGATTCACGATTGCTGAGGGAACGAACGAACAATGAAGGGAATGCCGAGACTGTCCTTTCCCAGAATGGCGTGGGGGATATCGAAGCGGTACTTTCGAGCCGATGAACTCAATCGAGCCGTTGACGGTGGGGCAGCGGGAGAGTTTGCTTCTTGCTGTGGGGTGAACCTGGCCGTGTTTCGCGGTGGGTTTGGCGGCAGGTTCGGGCTAATTCAAAAACTTCGTAACTCAGGAAATGACGATATCATCGCCGTGTGATGGCGCCATACGTCGCAGATGTGGTTTGGCCTGCCTTGGTCCTTGAACGGAGAATGTTGAGCATTCTGCCGATTCTTTTTGGACTGGTGTTCGAGGCGGCCGTTCTACGCTACGGGTTTCCTATGCCATGGGAGAAGGCCGTTCTGGTCGACGTCGTCATGAATGGCATTTCAACGGTTGCGGGAATCCTGCTGTTGCCTTTGGCCGGATTTCTATGGGAGTTCTTCCCGGGGTTGCTTCTGGAGAAGCTTTTCAAGATGGGGACATTCAATCCCTACACTTGGGCCGCCACCTGTCTTTTGGCGATGTTTCTATCCACGGGTATTGAAACGGCTGTAGTGCGGTGGATATTCCAGTACATAATCAGCGCGAAGAGATTCTGGTTGATCGCGTTCGCGAACCTCGGAAGCGTTGCGATCGCTTTCATAAGTCTTTTTATCCACCCGCCCCGACTTTAATTCAAGAACATGGTGCGGTAGAGGGTGTCGCGTTGGCGGGGTTGGAAGCCGGCGTCGCGGATGATGCGGCGGAGTTCTTCTTCTGTGGTGCAGTTGGAGGTGCCGGCGGCCCTCACTACATTTTCTTCGAGCATGACGGAGCCGACGTCGTTGCCTCCGAAGCGGAGGCCGAGCTGGAGGACCTTGAGGCCCTGGGTGACCCAGCTGGACTGGACGTTCTCGATGTTGTCGAGATAGAGGCGGGAGATGGCGAGGACTTTGAGGTAGTCGACGGCGGTGGCCTCGTCCCAGCCGCGTCCGCCGAGAGCGGTGTTGTGAGGCTGGAAGCTCCAGGGGATGAAGGCGGTGAATCCTCCGGTTTCTTCCTGGAGGTGGCGGATGACTTCAAAGTGGTTGACGCGCTGGTCCAGGGTTTCGTCGACGCCGAACATCATGGTGGCGGTGGTACGCATGCCGAGCTGGTGAGCGGTGCGGTGGACGAGGACCCAGTCCTTTGTGCCGCACTTGAGGCGGGCGATGCGATGGCGGACTTCGTCGTCGAGGATTTCAGCACCGCCGCCGGGGATGGAGTCGAGGCCGGCGTCACGCAGGCGGATGATGGTGTCGCGAACGGAGAGGCCGCTGTATTCGGCGATGGCGAGGATTTCTGAAGCTGAGAAACAGTGCAGCCAGATGGACGGGAAGCGCTGCCTGATGCCGCGAAGGAGGCGCTCGAACCAGTCGATTTTAAGGTCGGGGTGCAGGCCGCCCTGCATGAGTACGCCGGTGCCGCCCATCTCGATGGTTTCGGCGATTTTGGCGTAGATGGTATCGAAGTCGAGGATGTAGCCTTCGGAGGCCTGCTTGCCTTTGAGGGGGCGATAGAAGGCGCAGAAGGTGCAGTATTCCGTGCAGAAATTCGTATAGTTGATATTGCGATCGATGATGTAGGTGACGATGCCTTCGGGATGCAGACGCTTGCGGACGGCGTCGGCTTCCATGCCGAGGCCGATAAGGTCGTCGGAGTGGAAGTAGTCCAGGGCCTGGTCACGGGTCAGCGGCATAGTTCTATTGTCGGGGAGAATACGGCGGCGCGTCCAGCGCTGGCTGCAACGCAGGCGGGCCCGGGCTGCATCGGAAGT
>CAZSWI010000083.1:0-13578 GCA_964610635.1 uncultured Acidobacterium sp. | reverse complement strand
GAAGAGGATATGGTAGGCACGAGGAGACTCGAACTCCTGACCTCTACCGTGTCAAGGTAGCGCTCTAACCAACTGAGCTACGCGCCTACAGGGGCGAACCGGCCTCCCCGCATTTTAGCAGGGACGGGGAGGACTGGCTCGGCGCTCAGGTGTGATCCTGAGCGCTGCGAACAGGGTCCGTTTAAACCCGGTCCAGGACGCGTCGTTGTTTGCGCATGGGAATTTGGAAGCCGCTGGGATACTATGAATCCTTTGCAAATGCGTCGATTCTGAGTGAGCGAGAGTTGTCGGCGCGGCGATTGATCCGATGAACGAACTTCGGGCGACACCCAACCTGCTGACGTTTCTGCGCCTCTGCATCGTGCCCTTCCTGGTGCTGGCAGTTCTCGATGGGCGCTATCCGCTTGCCTTCGGATTATTTGTTTTTGCGGGGGTAACCGACGCGATGGACGGACTGCTGGCTCGATTGCTGCACCAGCGAACCATGCTGGGGCAGTACCTCGATCCGGTGGTGGACAAGTTGCTGCTGAGCACGCTGTTTCTGGTGCTGCATCACGAGGCACTGATTTCGCGGCGGGTCACGGTGCTGGTTTTTGCGCGCGACCTCGGAATCATGGTGGTGGGCGCAATTCTTTTTGCGACGACCTCGATCCGCAATTTCAAGCCGAGCATCTTCGGCAAGGCGAACACAGTGGCGCAGATTTTGGCGTTGGCGGCGGTGCTGCTCTGTCAATTCTACGGGCCGCACTGGGTGGTTGTGCTGCGCCAGTGGTCACTGACCGCAACGGTTGCGCTGACGGTCTTCTCCGGTTTTCTTTACGCGTGGCGGGTTGTCCGGCAGATCAGTTCACCGGGTGTTGCGGGCTGATTCGGCCGCGACCATTTCTGAACGGCAGCGGGGCGGCAATGCGAATCCGGCGGCCCTCCAGAAATGCGAAAGCTACAGCGTTGGTTTTGGTTTCTCACCGGTGCAGCCGAGCTGTTTCTCCTGGAAGGATAGTTCGTAGGTATTAAGGCCGGTGCGCCCCACGAATGCGCGCTGCATGCGCTCCAGCTCGGGGAAATCGTAATGCGTGCACAGGGTCATCTCCCACACATCGGCGGTGTGGCGGCTGATGGCGTAACGGCGCAGGGTTTCGTCGGGACCAGGGGTGGTGCTTTCGCGAATGACGATAAAGCTGAAGAAGCCGGGCGCGAAATCGGCGCTCACGTCCATGCTGTTCATTTCGATATGGGAGTCGCTGAGATCGATGTTGTCGTGGTGGGCGACAAGAGCGGCAATCTGCTGTGCCTGATGAGGAGTGAGGCGAGGTTTGGGAGACCTCGCTGCGGCGATGGCGCTGCCGGCGGTTGCGGCGGGAACCAGCGCGACAGCCAGCACAACGATCGTGGAGAAGCTACGACGCATGAACTCAGTTTGAAGGCTCGGGGCGGTACAAAGCAATACAACTCGGAGTGAATCCACAGGGAGCGCCCGATAGAATGGGCGGGTGAAACGGCAAGCTTATTTCAGCGCCGAGGCGCTGCGTTTTCTGCGTGGACTGAAGCGCAACAACCGCCGCGAGTGGTTTGAGGAGCGCCGCTCCGTTTACGAACGCGAGCTGAAACAGCCGATGCTGGCCCTCATCGAGCGGCTCACCGAGGGAATGGCCGATTATGCTCCCGCGCACGTGAGGCCGGCGGCAAAGTGTCTCTTTCGCATTTATCGCGACACGCGCTTCTCGGCCGACAAGTCGCCGTACAAGACGCACCTCGGCGCCTGGTGGTCGCGGACGGGGATAAGCAAGACGTCGGGCGGCGGCTATTACATGCACGTTGGGTCGACGGACCTGGTGATTGCGGCCGGTGTTTATATGCCGGAGAAAGAGCAGCTGCTGGCGATCCGCAGACGATTGCTGGAGCACCATGCGGAATGGAAGCGCCTGATTGAGGATCGGCAGTTGCTGCGGGTTTTTGCGATTCACGATCCGATGGCACTGGCGCGAGCGCCGAAGGGATTCCCCGCGGAGCATCCGGCGAGCGAGTGGATCAAGTGGCGGCAATGGGGTGTGACCGCGCATTTGCCAGCCGAGACGGCTTTGAAGCCCGGGCTGGCAGAAGCCATCGAGAAACGATTCCGTGTGGCGGCGCCGGTGGTGGATTTTCTAAACGCGCCATTGCCGGGACCGGAGCGAGCGCAGCGGGAGCGAACGCGTCCGGCATGGAGTGGAGGCAGGCTGCACAGTTGATGACGCATTGCCCGCGTGCCGCGCGAGGACTAGACTGCACGGCAGCAGGAATACGGAAGGCAGAGCCCATCGCAAATGCGCGCAGCTCGCGGCTTTCATCGCGCAGGCAGCCACAAAATCAGGCAAAAGCCGGGTTTTCCAGAGAAATGCCAGGAAAAACCGCAAAAAACCTGTGGAAACGGGAGTTTTGCCATTGACAAATGACGTTGAAAGCCGCAGGGTAAAGGGCGGCAGGTTATTTCGGAGCCGCGTCAATACTGGCTTTTGTGCAGGTTGAGGGGCCCCGGAGAGCGCTCCGGAAGATTGACTCCGGCGAGCTCGAAGAAAAATCAAGGAGGAATACTCGATGGCAACAACACTGACCAAGACCGCACTGGTAAGACAGTTGGCGGAGAAACTGGAAATCACCAACAAACAATCGGCAGCTTTTCTGGACCTGCTGGCCGATACGGCGATCAAGGAAACCAAGAAGAACGGAGTGTTTGTCATTCCGGGGCTGGGCCGCCTGGTGAAGGCGGAGCGGAAGGCGCGCATGGGCCGCAATCCGCAGACCGGCGAACAGATCAAGATCAAGGCGAAGACGGTCGTGAAGTTCCGCGTGGCAAAGTCCGCGAAGGACACCATCGCGCCGCCCAAGAAGTAGTTTTCGGAACCAACAGGCACAGAGGGAGCGGAGCGATCCGCTTCCTTTTGCTTTTTGCGGCGGCGCTCTCTGTAATGTTTTTGTACGAATGGTTCCGCGCTGGCCCATCAGGCGCACACTAATAAAGGACCACGCTGGGCCTTGTGCGTAGAGAACCGATTGCACGATCCGCCGGTGACAGGCCCGGTGGAGATGCAACTGTGAACGTGCTGCTTGTCTATCCGCGATTTCCCGATACTTACTGGAGCTTTCGCTATGCCCTGTCGTTCCAGGGCAAGCGCGCCGCGCAGCCTCCGCTGGGACTGATGACGGTGGCGGCGCTGCTTCCACACTCCTGGAACAAGCGCCTGGTCGATGCGAATGTCGAGCGGCTGCGCGATCGCGAACTTGGATGGGCCGACATAGCTTTCATCAGCGGGATGCAGGTGCAACAGGGCGAGCTGGTGGGCATCGTGCGCCGTTGTCGCGCGCGGGGTTTGCGAACTGTCGTGGGCGGGCCGATCACGAGCAGCGTGCCACAATCCGAGCTGGAGTGCGACCACGTGGTGATTGGAGAGGCGGAGGATCTGATCGACGGGTTGGCTGGCGATCTGGAGCGTGGGACAGCGCGGGCGCATTACGAGAGCGCGGAGCGGCCAGGCCTCGAGCGAAGCCCGCTGCCGGATTTAAGCCTGATCCGCATGGAGCGCTACAGCACCATGACGGTGCAGTGTTCGCGTGGGTGTCCGTTCAACTGCGAGTTCTGCGACATCATCGAGATCTACGGGCGGCGTCCGCGGAACAAAGATGCGGCGCAGGTGGTGAGGGAACTGGACCAGCTTTACGGCGCTGGCTGGCGGGGCCCGGTGTTCATCGTCGACGACAATTTCATCGGGAATAAGGTGCGGGCGCGCCTTCTGCTGGCAGCGATCGGCGACTGGCAGAGGGCGCACAGCCACGCCTTTCGCTTCATCACCGAAGCTTCGCTCAACCTGGCCGACGATCCGGCGTTGCTCCAATCGATGAAGGATGCCGGCTTCGCTTCGGTTTTTCTGGGTATAGAGACACCGGACGAGTCGAGCCTGGCGGCGACCAACAAACTTCAGAACACGCGCCGCGATCTGCTGGACAGCGTGGCGACGATCCAGGGCTACGGGATTGAAGTGATGGGCGGCTTCATTCTGGGATTCGATACGGACCGGGAGGATATTTTCGATCGCCTGGTCGAGTTCATTCAGAAGAGCGCAATTCCGATTGCGATGGTCGGGCTGCTGCAGGCAATGCCGGGCACGCAGCTTTTTCGCCGGCTCACGCACGAGGGCCGGATCGTGGACAGCGGGGGAGGGAACAACACGGCTTGCCATCTGAACTTTCGGCCGAGCATGAATGCCGAGCGCTTGATCGAGGGCTACCGCTCGGTACTGCGTCGAATCTATGCGAGTGAGCCTTACTACAGGCGGGTGCGGCAGTATCTGAGCCGCTGCCGGCCGCGGTATCATCCGCAATTCAGTTTTGGTAATGTCCGGGCGGTGGTGTTATCGGTTGTGCGCCAGGGCATATTTGGAAAATCGCGCGCCAGTTACTGGAAATTTGTGGGCGCCGCAGCCACGCGCCACCGTGATTCCTTCGGTGCGGCGATGACTCTGGCGATCATGGGGTATCACTTCCAGATCGTCACGAAACAGCTGCTGGACGGTGTTCTGGATGGTTCGACGGATCGTCTGCCGATTTGAAACTCCGCGGGCTGGAATGGCCCGATTCGTGAATGAGTCACAGACCCGGATGTTTTTACGGGGGCCGGTTAGGGCGCCGTGGTAAACTAATAGCAGATCGTCGAATCCGAAATGGTTTCTTGCCTGTTCTGGCTGTACTGCTGACTCGCAAAAAAATCCACGCAGAGTTCAGCGATACACTCCAAAGAAAAAGGAAATAGTTACAGTTATGGAACAGGGAACAGTGAAATGGTTTAACGACGCCAAGGGTTTCGGCTTTCTGAGCCGGACCAATGGCGAGGATGTGTTTGTCCACTTCTCGGCAATTCAGAGCAACGGATTTCGTTCGCTCCAGGAAGGCCAGGCGGTCCAGTTCAATGTGGTAAAGGGACCGAAGGGCTGGCAGGCTGAGAACGTGCAGGTTCTGTAAGCAATCGCAAAGCAGAATAAGACGAGGGGCCGGTTTGGCCCCTCGTCGTGCATTACGCCCCTCCAAGTCGTCTGCCGGCATTTCGATCCGCGACTTTTGCTCTTTTCGCCAAACCCCGGCCACGGCCGCTGGAGTCCTTCATGTCCGCTTTATTGCAGGATAAGTACCAGTTGAAATCTCTCCACGAGGAAATCGACCTTTTCGATCGCAAGCTGGCTCATCTGCTCCGCTATGAGGAATTCGCCTGCGATGCCGATCGCGATGCGGCGGCGAAGCGCATGAACGCCAAGCGCGAGCTGCTGGCGCGCGCAGCACGGCAGATGGTCAACGACGGGATCGAATACAACGCATCCGAGCTGCCGCGCTCCTTCCGCGTTGCGCAGGAGGCGGGCACTGACGGATTGGCTGCCGTGGCCGTTGCTGAGGAACCGGCAAAACCGCGCAAGGCCGCGCGAGCCCGGGTGCATCCTTCTCCTTATGCCGGCACTTCGCTTGATTTTCAGAAGGGGCTGCAGGAATACAAGCGGAAGAAGAGCAAAGCTTAGCCTGGGGCCAAAGCCTCACAATGAGGTTCCTTGTCAGGCGGGGCCGCTCGGGCCTTCCTGGCTTCTTTGCTCTTGTAGTATGGCGCTGTGGCGCTGCTTCACATCGACAATCTGACGATTCGTTTTGGCTCGACGCAGGCCGTTCGCGGGGTCTCGCTCGAAATCGCAGGTGGGGAATCGCTGGGGCTGGTGGGCGAATCGGGCTCGGGCAAGTCCGTCACGGCGCTGGCTGTGCTGCGGCTGCTCGATAGCGCCGCAACGGTCGAAGGGCGCATTGAATTCGACGGCCAGGACCTGCTCGCGATCGATCCGGAGGCGATGCGGCGGTTGCGCGGACGCGACATCGCGATGATCTTCCAGGAGCCGATGACGGCGCTGAATCCGGTGCTGACAGTGGGGGATCAGATTGCGGAGACGGTACGGGTTCATCAGCGCGAGCTGTCGCGCCGGCAGGTGAGAGAAAAAGTGATCGAAGCCATGCATGCCGTCGCTCTTCCGGATCCGGCGGGGCGGTATGGCGATTATCCGCATCAGTTTTCCGGCGGACAACGGCAGCGCATCCTGATCGCGATGGCCATTGCGAATCGCCCGCGGCTGCTGATCGCCGACGAGCCCACTACGGCGCTTGATGTGACGGTGCAGGCGCAGATTCTGGCGCTGCTCGCCGATTTGCGAGAGCGTTTTGGATTGGCGATGCTGTTCATCTCGCATGATCTGGCGGTGGTTTCCCAGGTGGCGGATCGGGTGGCCGTAATGCGGAATGGACTGCTGCTGGAGCAAGCTTCGCGGCAGGCGATTTTTCGCGATCCGCTGCATCCGTATACACGCAGCTTGCTGAGCGCGGTACCCACGATGCGGACTGAGCTCGAAAAGCCGCTCGCGATGGCTGGCGTGGGACAATCGCGGCGTTCGACCGGGCCTCAGGGCTCCGGCGACTGGGAGGACCTACCGCTGCGGGAAGCGTCACCGGGGCATTGGGCGCGGGTGTGAACCGTCAGGAAGCGCTCTGAACCAGCGAAAAAGGGAGCCAAAGCCAGAGTGAGGCGACCAGAATCGGCGAAAAGCGATCAAAAGCGCCTGCCAGGCGCCGAAATACGCGACAGACATGGCCTTCATCCAATAGAGTAGTGAACGGCCCGATTTCCACAGCCCCGGAAGGGGCGCGCGGAAATCCCACCCCGGGGCCGGCATTTTTTCCATTTCCATGCGCGCGCTGCTCATCTCCGATATCCACGCCAACCTCGAAGCCCTCGAAGCGGTGCTGGCCGCAGCTCCGGCCTACGACGTGGTATGGAACCTGGGCGATGTGGTGGGTTATGGGGCCAATCCTAACGAAGTAATTGAGCAGACGCGGCGGCTGGGCAGCGTATTCGTGCGCGGCAATCATGATCGCGTGTGCTGCGGGCTGAGCGGTATCGAGGAGTTTAATCCCATAGCGCAGCGGGCGGCGCGCTGGACCGAATGCGTGCTGACCGGCGAGCACCGCGAATGGCTGCGAGCCATGGCGGTGGGTCCAATTGCTCCAGATGGGCCTTACGTCCGATGCGTGCACGGATCGCCGGTGGACGAAGACGACTACGTGCTGACGGTGCGCGACGCATGGCCGGCATTGGACGCCACCGATGCGCGGATCACATTCTTCGGGCACACCCATGTGCAGGGTGGATTCGCGACCAACGGAGATGAGTGGTTCCGGCTCGCACCGCACTATGCGACGCATCGCAACGGCCACAGCGGCCGCAACGCGAACGGTGGGCATACCGAGAGTGGCCACGAAGAGGCCGAAGAGTTCGAACTGGAGCTGCGCGAAGGCGCGCGCTACCTGCTGAATCCGGGATCGGTGGGGCAGCCGAGGGACGGGGACTGGCGGGCGGCGTTTGCGCTCTACGACGATGCCCGGATGGTCCTGACCTGGTACCGCGTGCCCTACGATGTGCGCGAGGCCCAGGAGCGGATCCTGCGCGCGGGCTTGCCGGATCGACTGGCGGCGAGGCTCAGGGATGGCCGTTAAAAGAGCGGCGATCATACCGTACGAATCAGCGTTTGACCGGCCGCCCGGGTTTGGTTGGAGCCTCTGCCTGATACAGGGCCTGGTGGATGAGCATCTTCAGGTAAGTCTGATAGCGCAGGCCATGGCGTTCTGCCTGCATGCGAACTTTCGCGACGTCTTTGGGGTCGAGCCGAATTGTGGTGGTCGGTGTCGCTCCCTTGCGTGCAACGGTCCCGCGCCCAAGTCTTCCCGAGGCAGCCGCCTCTTCAAATTCGCTGGCCAGGGCGTCCTGGTGTTCATCCCACCACTGTGGCGGAGGTTAACATTGTTATCGTAAATACAGTGTAGCTACGAAGCAAGCGTCATCACGAGGATGCAACGAGACATTTTTGCTCCGTCGGGGGCGCAGCCGTAGAGCCCCGGTCGGGTATCAGTTGGAAACTAAGGTCAGGGCCGAGGGTTCCCATGCAGGTACGTACTCCTAAACCATCCCCCTGCCAGTGCGATAATCCCAGTAGATTCCTCCTGAGAAGCGAAAGACCCCCTCCGCGGGAATTCCGTGACGTATGCGCCGTTTCCTCTCCCTCCGCGATTTCGACTGGACGCTGCTCGCCTTCGTGATGATGCTGTCGATCATCAGCGTGCTTGAAATTTACAGCGCCACATTGCATACAAAATTTCACGGCTTCCAGCGCATGCAGATTCTCTGGATCGTTGGCGGCCTGATCGCGATGTTCGTGATGTCGGTGATCGACTATCACAAGCTGCTGAGCATCATTTACTGGATCTACGGATTCTGTCTTGCTGGTCTGGTTGCGGTTCTCGTCGTTGGAACGCGCGTGAACGGCGGCAAGCGCTGGATTAAGCTGCCCGGAGGCGCGCATTTCCAGCCCTCGGAGTGGGTGAAGCTGGTGCTGATCGTTCTGGTGGCCCGGTATTTCACGAACCTCGCGGGGCGCGATCTAACGTGGAAGGACATTTTCAAGGCCATTGCGTTCGTTGCGGTTCCGATGCTGCTGGTTCTGAAGCAGCCGGACATGGGCACGGCGCTGACTTACTCGCCGGTTTTGCTGGCGGGTTTGTTTCTGGGCGGCATCGACTGGAAAAAGGGCGGGGTTCTGGCGCTTGTGATCTTGTTGTCGGTGGGGGTGGTGTGGAAGAGCGGCAAGGTCCTCAAGCCGTACCAGAAAGCGCGCCTGACCAGCTTTATCAATCCCGACAACGACCCGCGGGGGACAGGGTATCAAATTCGTCAATCCCTGATTGCCGTCGGCGACGGCGGGGTTTTCGGGCGCGGGGCGAATCAGGGAACGCAGACCCAGGGCGACTTTCTGCCCATCCCCTACACGGACTTTATTTTTGCGGCGTTCAGTGAGGAGCATGGGTTCGTGGGCGCGATCCTTGTGCTCCTGCTATACTTTTTAATACTGATGCGTTTGATTCAAAACGCTCAGACAGCCGCAGACCTGCCAGGTTCGCTTCTGGTGATGGGCGTCGCGGCGGTCCTGATTTTCCAGATCGCCGTCAACGTCGGAATGGTTCTGGGGCTGATGCCGGTCACCGGCATCCCTCTTCCGCTGATGAGCTACGGGGGATCCTCGGTACTGTTCACGTTTCTGGCTCTGGGCATGGTTATGAACGTCCGCATGAGCCGCTTCGTGAACTAAATCGGCAACAGGTTTTCGCAGCAGGGCCCGCAGGGCGGGCACAGTTTGAACGAAGTGTTAACCGGCCAGGTGGATCGAAAACGGGCCGGGCAGGATCAGGAATGAGCACGCAGAGACGGGTAACGGCCCCGCCACTTAGGTCGGCAGAAGCGGTCACAAACTCAATGCGTGCGGACGACTCTCCGGAAAGAATGCAAATTCCCAGCGAACTTTCACCGGTCTTCTCCCCATCGCGCTCCCGAACCGGAGCAGGGCGGGGCGGTACGGGTTGGTGCGCGCAATCTCCCGGCCGTTCGTCTTTCAGCTCCGATCTTTTCCGGTAATCCGGCTCGTTCCGCGCTGGCGTATTGAGGCGGAATGGCAAAAGAGATTTGCATATCCAGCACGCCGCACGAAACGCGGCTTGCGATTCTTGAAGACGATCAGCTCGCGGAAATCTACTACGAGCGCGAAAACGAATACACATTAGCCGGCTCCATTTACAAGGGCCGTGTCACCCGGGTTCTTCCCGGCATGCAGTCCGCGTTTGTCGACTTGGGCCTCGAGCGCGACGCTTTCCTCTACGTCACGGATTTCCTCGAAGAGCAGGAAGAAGACTCGGCGGAATTCGATCGCAGCGATAACGGCGGCAACGGCAACGGCCGGAAGCCCCGCGAGGCGCGCCCAGCGGCGGCTCAAACAGCTCAGACCGATATGTCTGCTGCGGAAGCTCCTGCTCGGCGTCCCGAAAGAAGCCAGGAGCGAGGCGAGACAGGCGATGAGCCGGGGACGCGCCGCTGGCTTGGGCGCCGTGGGCGGGGTTTCCGGGGACGTGGAGGCCGTTCCGAGGGGAGATCGGAAGGGCGCTCCGAGCCGCGTTCCGATCAGCGTGGTGTCCAGTCCTCGCTGGAATCGCCCGAAATGGTCAGCGAAGCGACTTCGGCCGAGCCCGTATCGCTTCCCGAGCGCGGAGCACCCGGCGGCTTCCCTGCAAAGAATCTTCCCATCGTGTTGCCGGGAGAGTCACTTTCAAAGTACGGTGGCCGCCCGGAAACGAAATCCTCGCCGGCTCCAGCCTTGAGCCGTAGCGCTTCTCCCAGCGGGAGCTTTGCGAAGCCCTCCACTCTGGTCGATGTACCCACCGGCTGGGATGGCGGCTCTGTGCTGCCGGGTGAGACGCTGTCGCGGCATCGGCGGTCGCAGTCGTCAGCGGGGTATAGCCAGGCGGCGGCTGTCGCAGAGGCGCCTCTTGCAGAATCCAGGTTGGCCACCGCCGAGGAGCCCATTCGTGTTCACGATCCCGAGCCGGAGGTGGGTCACCTCGAGATTGAAGCGGAGCACTTTGAAACGCCGAAGCCGGTCGAGACGCACGCCGCGCCCGCGCCCGCAGTCGCTGCCGCTCCTGTCATCGTTCCTGAGCCGGAAGCGGCAGCGAAGCGTCCGGTGTTCGAGACAATTGAGGAGACCACCGAAGAAGTTCATGAGTACGAACCGGAGGAGGCCTCCGCTTCGCATCGCGTGGAATCTCCCCGCAGTGAATTCCGTTTTGCGTCTGTAGAAGAAGAGGAAGAAGAGACCGCCGAAGAGCAGGCCAAGGAGACGGAGGCTTCCTCCGGCCACGAATTGCAGTCAACAGCGGGTCCGGTGCTGCCGCAAGCAGAAATGCCGACGACGGGCACGCAAGCGGAGGCGACTTCCCCTGAAAGCGAAGTCATCCGCCAGCTCTTCGGATACGCACCCGGCATGGGCGTGCTGGAAGAAGAGACCATCGACGAAGACGAGTACGATTTCGAGCCTATTCCGGGCCAGCCCGAGGAGCACCTGACCGAAGAGATGGAAGAGGAGACGCTCGACCAGGCTTCAACGGTTGGCGATGCTCTGCGCGACGTGCACCTCGAGCAGCGGCTCGGCTATGGATCCCCAGCCGAGGCCGACGAGGATGAGGGGACGGACGAGGCGGAAACAGGCTTCGCCGAGACTGACGAAGAGGAATTCGAAGAAGCTGAAGGGGGCGAGGAGGAGAGCGAAGAGCCGCCGGTGGAGAACAGCGGAGAGACTCCGGCCAGCGCCGGTGCTCCTGTTCGTCGCGAAGATCGCCGCTTCGGGCGCCGCGGAGGACGCGGGGGAAGACAGCCCGGACGACGTCAGGGAGGCCGCCGGCCCAACATGCAGACCTCGAGCCTTCCCATCATCAGCGAACTGCTGAAGCAGGGGCAGGAAATCCTGGTCCAGATTGCCAAGGAGCCGATCGCCCGCAAAGGCGCGCGCATCACCAGCCACATCGCGCTCCCCGGGCGGTTCCTGGTCTTCATGCCTACGGTGAACCACGTGGGAGTATCGAGGAAGATCGCCTCCGACGAGGAACGCCAGCGGCTGAAGCGGGTGCTGGCCAGCGAGAAGGGAACTGCCTCCGGCGGATTTATCGTGCGCACCGCCGCCGAGAGCGCCAGCGAGGACGATCTCCGCGCGGACATTCGTTTCCTCATCAACCTCTGGAACGAGATCAAGCAGCGCTCCGACGCAGCCAAAGCGCCGGCGCTGATCTACCACGACCTCAACCTGATCGAGCGCATTCTGCGCGACCAGGTCAGCGACAACTTCTCCACTATATGGGTGGACAGCGAAACGGAATACGAGCGCATCGTCCGCTTCCTGAATCGTTTTCAGCCTTCGCTGGTGCGGCGCGTGAAGCTCTACACCAAGGAGACGCCGCTCTTCGAGCAGTTCGGCATTCAGGAGGAGATCAGCAAGGCGCTCAAGTCGAAGGTTTGGCTCAAGTCCGGCGGGTCGATCGTGATCAACCAGACCGAGGCTCTGGTGGCCATCGACATCAACACCGGCAAGTATGTCGGCAAGACGGCACGGCTCGAGGATACGATCCTGAAGACCAACCTCGACGCGATCCCCGAAATCGTCCGTCAGATTCGTCTGCGCGATCTGGGCGGCATCATCGTGATCGACTTCATCGACATGGACGAGCGGCGCAACCGGCAGAAGGTGACGGCGGCCCTCGAAGACGCGCTGACGGCCGACCGCGCTCCCTCGAAGGTGCTGCAGTTTAACGATTTTGGCCTTGTCGCGATCACCCGCAAGCGGGTGAAGCAGTCGCTCGAACGGACGCTGAGCGTGCCCTGCCTGACGTGCACTGGAACCGGGATGGTGAAGAGCCCGACCACGGTGGCGAACGAGCTGTACACAGAAATGCGCAAAATGATGCGCCACTTCGAGCGGGGTGACGTGATGCTGCGGGTTCACCCTGAGGTCGTCAAGGTGCTCAAGGCGAACAATGCGAAGTGGCTGAACGAACTCGAGGAAATGATCGGCAAGACGATCCTGGTCAAGAGCGATCCGGCCCTGCCGCCGGAGCAGTTTGACATCCAGGGCTAATCGAGACATTGCGGGGTCCCGGGCGAGCGCAGTTGCTCGCTGGGGTGCAATAGCGGTCCGGCCTTGCCGCCGGACCAGTTCGACATACAGGGTTAAAGTTAGACGTACGGCAAATGAAAACGGGCCTGTCCCCCGGGCCCGGCATTCTTTGGCGCGGCTTCGGGGTCCGAATACGGCGCAAAACGGCTGAAAATGCATCGTAAAGTGAAACTTAGGACGGGATTTCGTGTCCAAATAACTGCAAGCGGCAGGCTGCGGCCTGTCTTTTGAATCTCCGCACTTTCAATGACTCAGAGGTGTTCAAAAATGGTTGCGAACTGTGATCGTAGCTGCCCGACTTTGCGGCGCGTGTTGATTGCTGTTTCTGCTTTTGCCATCGGATTCTCGCTCAACGCAGCAGCCCAGACGACATCGGCTGCGGACAACTCGGCGAGCGGACAGAATTATTCCAGCTCAGCCGACTATCGGGCCTGGCTCAGCACCGACGCATTACCCGGGGGCGGCTCTGCGTCCGAACCCACGGCCAGTGCGTCCTCTGCCAGCTCCAGTGCTTTGCCCCAGTATGGTGGAAACGGCGGCCGTCAATCCTCCTATCCGACCTACGAGAGCCGCTGGAGCCACCTTGCTTTCGAAGGCGGCTTTGGTTTCAGCGTGCCCGTCGGAAATGACACGAAGTTTTCACAAGCGGACATCAACAACGGCTACCTGAGCCCGGCTCAATCCGTTGGCTACGACCTCACTGTTGGCGCGGGCTGGAACTTCACGAAGAAGTTCGGCGCCTTATTGGAGTATCAGTTCCTCCGGCAGGGAATGAGTAACGACTATCTGAGCGCTCTGAACACCGCCGAGGGCACCAGCGGCAGTGGCGCCAGTATCGGCGGCAACATCAACACCTGGTCGTTCACTATCGATCCGATCTACTATCTCCCATTCAGCCACAAGAGCGGCGCCTACATCACAGGGGGTGGCGGCTTCTATCGCAAGGTGACGAATTTTACCGAGCCGGTTGAAAGCTGCG
>CAZSWI010000082.1:0-13646 GCA_964610635.1 uncultured Acidobacterium sp. | reverse complement strand
TCGAACAGGACCCCAAAGACTACGCCGGCGGCCTCGCGCTCTGCGGAGTCCTTGCTCCGGCGGACCTCGTGATGCAGCGCGCCTTCGCCAACCGGGTCGCCTTCGACGCCTTCTTCCCCGGAGTGCTGCCCGACGTCGAGCACATCCCGCCCAGCTTCATGATGAATGACATCCCCACCATCACCAATGTGCAGAAGAGCCTCGACGCCAATCCGGACCAGGCCGCGCTGGTTCGCGATCTCGCCAATATCCATACCAACCGCGGCCTCGCCGACGTGCTCGTCTTCAACACGTTCGTCATCGAAGACCTCCGCCTTAAATCCGGCGGCAATCCCTTCGACAACCGCAACCTCGTCTACAGCGGTACCGCCAACGACGCCCTGCTCAACCAGCGCGTGCATCGCTTCGCAGCCGACCCCGACGCTTACCGTTTCCTCGCCAACTGGTATTCGCCCAGCGGCAACCTCCGTCGCAAGCTGCTTGAAGTGCACACCATCTACGACCCGCTGGTGCCAGCCTCGACCACCGGCTGGTACAACGAGCTCACCCGCCGGCTCGGCAACGGCGACGACTTCGTGGAGCAGTATGTCGACCGCGACGGGCACTGCAACGTTACCGCCGACCAAACCGGCCTGGCCTTCGACGAGCTGCTCTCCTGGGTTCATGACAACCAGCGACCGACGCCTGGCCTGCTCCCCGGCAGCCCGCCGCCGCCGGAGAAAAACCCGCCCAAGGCTAAGAATCCGGGCAAGCCGGAGTAAATTGGTGCAAGTTGAAGCTGAGCTTGTACCCCACACCGAGCACGCTGGGGCCTCTGCCTGAGCCCTGTACCGTGCCCCTCTTGATGCCTCCCTTGCAACTTCCGCCTATAATGGATTATGGCGGTCGTCCAGTCCACCACGCTCCCCGTAGAGCGGGTCCCTGACCTGTTCCGGGAGAAGTTTGGCCGGCTGCTCGACACCGTCCACACCAATCGCCCCTCCGACGACCTCGACATCATCCGCCATGCCTGGAAGTTCTGCCTCGAGCACCATGACGGGCAGCTCCGCGCCTCCGGCGAACCGTACGTCCTGCATCCCCTCGAAGTCGCGCTCGTCCTCGCCGAGATGAAGCTCGACTCGACGGCGATCGCCGCCGGGCTTCTTCACGATGCCGTCGAAGACACCCCGGTTACGACCGAAGACATCGTCCAGAAATTCGGCGAGCAGGTCGCCCACATCGTCGAAGGCGTGACCAAAATCGACAAAATTCAGTTCGCCAATCGCGAAGACCGGCAGGCTGAGAACGTCCGCAAGATGCTCCTCGCCATGGTCAGCGATGTGCGCGTCGTCCTCATCAAGCTCGCCGACCGCCTGCACAACATGCGTACCCTCGAGCATCTGGCGCCCGAGCGCCAGCGCGCCATCGCCCGCGAGACCCTCGACATTTACGCGCCGCTCGCGCATCGCCTCGGCATGGGCAAACTGCGCGGCGAACTCGAGGATCTGGCCTTCCGCTGGGTCGATCCCATTACGTGGGAGCAGCTCCACGAAGCCATCGAAGCCCGCCGCTCCGAAGGCGAACAGTTTCTTGCCGGCGTTGAAGGCCTTCTCTCCGAGCGCTTGCACGAGAACAACATCAAAGCCCGCGTCGAATGGCGCATCAAGCGCCTCTACAGCATCCACAGCAAGCTGGTGAAGTCGCAGACCTCCATCGATCAGGTCTACGATCTGCTCGCCCTGCGCGTCATCACCTCGAGCGTGCAGGACTGCTACGCGGTTTTCGGCATCATCCACAGCATCTGGCGTCCCGTCCCCGGCCGCATCAAGGACTTCATCGCCATGCCGCGCCCCAATTTGTATCAGTCACTGCACACGACTGTGATGGGCGAGGGCGGCCACCAGTTCGAAGTTCAGATTCGCACCGAGGAAATGCATCGCATCGCGGAAGAAGGCATCGCCGCACACTGGAAATACAAGTCTGGCGGCTCGCCTGTCAGCGCGCGTGACGAGCAGCGCCTCGCCTGGGTCCGTCAGCTTGTCGAGTGGCAGCGTGACATGACCGACCCCAACGAGTTCCTGTCGACGCTCAAGATCGACCTGTACCCGGAAGAGGTCTACACGTTTACACCCAAAGGAAAAGTCGTCGTGGTGCCCCGCGACGGCACCCCCATCGACTTCGCCTACACCATCCATACGGAAGTCGGAAATACCTGCGTCGGCGCACGCGTCAACGGACGCATGGTGCCGCTGCGGACTAAGCTGCGCAATGGCGACATCGTTGAAGTCATCACGCAGAACGGCCACACACCGAGCCGTGACTGGCTCACTTTCGTCAAGAGTCCGCGCGCCCGTAACAAGATCCGCCACTGGCTCAATGAGCATCAGCGCGAGCGCGCCATCGAAATCGGCCGCAAGCTGCTGGAGCGTGAGGCGCGCAAGTACAAAGTCAGCCTGTCGCAGTTTCAGGAGTCGGACTACGCCCGCGTCGCCGCTGACTACAGCGTGGCCACACCCAATGACCTCTGGTCCGCCATCGGCTTCGGCAAGTATTCCGCACGCCAGGTCCTCAACCGCCTCGCGCCCGGCCTCATCCATCAGCCTGCGGAAACCGAAGCCGCGCCCGCCACCCCGGGCGCCGATGCCGTTCGCCGCGTGGCCGCCACCAGCGGCTCCGAGTCGCTCATCGTCGAGGGTCAGAACGAGTTGCTCGTCTATCGCGCCCGATGTTGCAACCCCATCCGCGGCGAAGAAATCATCGGCTACGTCACGCGAGGCAAAGGCGTCGCCGTCCACGCCCGCAGTTGTCCCAACGTGCAGAACCTGCTGTACGAGGCCGACCGCCGCATCTCCGTCGAGTGGGCCCGCTCCGCCGAAGATAAGGCCGGCACGCGCCAGACCTACCCTGTCCGCTTTACCGTACATTGCGACGACCGCGCCGGCATGCTGAAGGAAATCACCGCGGTCATCAGCGACGAGAACACCAACATCCGCACCATGGAAACCCATCCCGGCGATGCCGGCGACGCGACTATCGAGTTCGTCATCGACGCTGAGGACGTGCGCCACCTGACGCGCCTGGTGCAGGCGTTACGACGGCTCCCCGGCGTGCGCGACGTGCAGCGCTCGCAGAAGCTGTAGGCGCTAAACCTGCGCCACCGGCGGAATCAGCTCCTCCATCTGCGGAATGTCCGCCTTCTCCCCCCGCCCCACAATCCAAACCCCCGTCAGAACCAGCCCCCCGCCGGCAATTTCCATCGGCGACATGCGCTCGCCAAAAATCATCCACGCAAACACCGCCGTCAACGGCGCGATGGCCAACCAAAGGATCGAGCTCACCGTGACAGGCAGATGCCCCAGCGCATACGTCAGGCCGAAGTAGCCGCCCACCTGACAAACCAAACCAAGCCCCAGCAGCGCCCACAGCGGGCCAACGCCCGGCACCGCCAGCGAAAAATGCCCAGCGACGGCAGAGACCAGCAGAGTGAGAGCGCTCGCGGTGGTCGACAGCGCCAGCAGCATCCCGGCATCTACCCTCGCGCGCAGCCGGCCGGTGATAACCAGATATAGCGCGAAACAAACCGCCGCAACCACGGCGAGGCCATCGGCAGACGAGCGCGAGAATGCGTGACGCAGATCGGCAGTCACGATCAGGCAGCTTCCCGCCGTGCTGACCAGAAGGGCGGTCCAGAATCGCCCCGAAGGCAGCTTCCGCGTCAGAGCCCATGTGAAGAGCCCCACAAACAAAGGAGAAATGTTGCTCAGGAATGTCGCGTTCCCAGCCGAGGTATGCATCACCGCGACGTTCCAAAGCCCAACATCGCCGGCAAAGAAAACGCCCCCGGCCGCAGCAATCCAGATCGTCCGCGCCGAGAGGTTGCGGCGCCCGGCGCGCTGCAGCGGAAGCACCGCCCACAACACCGGCAACGCAATGGCCATGCGATAAAACGCCGAGCTGATCCCCGGCATACTCGACCAGCGAACGAAAATCGCCGACCACGAGATCGCGACGATCCCACCGCTCAGCGCCAGAAAAGCCGCAGGCCTTGGTTGGCTCCGCATACAGCTATGGTAAGCAACGTTGTTTGTTGTGGGGCGTGGTTGGAGATACCTCTTCCCGGCACCGCCGCTACTCGCCGTCCCCGGACGCGATATCCTACACCCTGTTCCCTACACCCAGGGCTCTTCACTTTCCGCCGTGCGCCGTCACTACCACCTCGATATTCCCCCGCGTCGCATTCGAGTAAGGACATGTCCGGTGCGCCGCCGCCACCAGTTCCTCGGCGCTTGCCTGATCCTGCTCCGGAATTGTCACATCGAGTTCCACGCGCAGCGTGAACCCCTCGCCCTTGCCCTCGTCGAACGGACCGACTCCCACGCGCGCCCGCACGCTTACAACGCCTGTCTTCTTCTTTGCCTGAAGAGCCTGGTATTCGACCGCGCCACCAAAGCACGCCGCGTAGCCCGCCCCAAACAACTGCTCGGGGTTTGTCTTATCTCCCCTGCCTCCCATCCCCGGCGGCAACGCCAGATCCAGATCGAGCAAGCCATCCGCGCTGCGCACATGCCCATGGCGCGCGCCCTCGGCCGTAACATCCGCTGTATACAAAATCTTCATCGTGATTAAAAACCTCTCTGACAATTGTCGTTCATAAACGGCAACGCTTTGGGAACGCCCGTTGAATTCGCTACTTCAGCCCGATTTTCCCCGATTCAATCTGAGCCAGCAGCGATTGGAGTTCGCGGGGCAAAGGGGATTTTAGATGCACCTTCTCGCCGGTCTTCGGATGCTCGAACTCCAGCTCCGCGGCGTGCAGAAAATTCCGCTTCAGCGTCGGGCAATCCGGTTCAGGATCCGTCCTCTGCCGTGAAGGCATCACGGTCAGCCGCGCATGCGCGCCATAAAGTGTATCGCCAACTACCGGATGTCCGATCGAAGCCAGGTGAACACGAATCTGGTGCGTGCGCCCCGTCTCAATGCGCACCGAAACCAGCGTGAATTGGCCGAACTGCGAACCGATGCGCCGCAGCACCGTGTAGTGCGAGACCGCCGTCCGCGCGCCGGCGTGCCGTTTCGTCGTCATACGCGTCCGCCGCAACAAATCGCGGGCAATCGGCGCATCAATCGTGCCGTGGTCCTGCTTCAGATGCCCATGCACCAGCGCGATGTACGTCTTCCGCATCTTCCGCTGCGCAAACATCTCCGCCAGCCGTGCGTGGGCCGCATCGTTCCGCGCCACAATGATCAGCCCGCTCGTCTGCTTGTCCAGCCGATGCACAATGCCCGGGCGCTGATCGCCTCCCACCGCAGACAGCGTCCGATACCGATGCAGCAGCGCGTTCACCAGCGTGCCGTGCTCCGTCGCGCCCGCTCCGGCATGCACTGTCATCCCCGCCGGTTTATCGATCACGGACAGGTCTTCATCCTCGTAAGCAACGCTGAGGGGAATGTCTTCGGCAAAAGCCTTCAGTGGCGGCGGCACAGGATCGCCGAGCACCTCGACCGCTTCGCCGCCCCTCAGTCGATACGAGGCGCGCGGTGTGATGCCCGCAATGCGGACTTTGCCCTGCTCCAACAACAGCTGCACGCGCACCCGGCTGACGCCGTTGATTTGGGCGGCCAGCCAGGTATCCAGGCGCTGCTTCGCCGCCTCTGCGGGAACTGTATACGTAACCGTCATGGTCACGATTGGCTCACCGACCATTATGGCTGATCGGCAGGCTTGCCCGGACCCGTCAGCCCCGGAATCCACGAAGGCAGATTCGGCGCGGCCGGCGGCGGAGGCGGTGCCGTCGCTGGAACCCATCCCCGCTGCACAAGCCAGTTCCGCAGCAGCGTGGGCCATGTCGAAAGCGGCAGAATCGACCCGCACAAGCCGCAGCCATGGTTCGAGAAGTCATAGACGTGGAGTTCGGCGGGAACGTTATTTCGTAACAGCGACTGATAAAAAGCCACGCTGTTGGCCACCGGCACCGTCGGGTCCTTCGTCGTCGCAAACAAAAACGTCAACGGCGTCTGAGCGTTCACGGCGAATTGATTCGAATACCGCTTCTCGAGCGCCGGATCGATTTCCGGACCCAGCAGCTTCATCCGCGAGCCAGGATGCGCCTCGGGCAACTGCATGCTGATCACCGGATAAGCCAGCACCATAAAATCCGGCCGGCAGCTTTGCGCGTCCGTCTCGTCGGGGGTCTTTACAGGGACTGCATCCGCGTCGCAGTGCGTTCCGAGCGTCGAAGCCAGATGGCCGCCCGCCGAAAATCCCCACACGCCGATCCGGTGGGGATCGACCCCATACTCCGCCGCGTGAGAGCGAATCAGACGGATTGCACGTTGCCCGTCTTCAATGGGCGCAGGGTAGCGATAGGGCGCGACGCGATAATCCAGCACAAACGCAGGAATGCCCTGCGTGTTCAGCCACTGCGCGATCTGCACGCCTTCATGCCCGATCGCTACATGCTCATAGCCCCCGCCCGGGATCACCAGCACCGCGGTGCTCGTCGAGCGCGTCTTCGGCAGAAATGGATAAAGGCGTGGCAAATCCGCTTCACCGTTTCCCAGAGCGTCCGGCACGCCATGCGGCCACAAAAACACCGGCTGGGGCATGCCCGGAGGCAACTGTGCCGCGAGTGACAAGGAAGCCATCATCATCATGAAGGAAATATGCAATCGCCGCTTCATTGCGTTCAGTATATGGAGCCGGCTATTCATTGCGGAGCGCGCGCGCCGGATCGATGCGCGTCGCCCGCCAGGTGGGCAGCAGGCAGCCACCGAGCGCAACCACAGCAAACACCACGGCTATCGGCACCAGCATGCGAGGATCGCCCCACGAAACGCCAAACAGCAACTGGTGCGACCAGTCGCTGCTGTCCACCACGCGCAGCGCAACCGCTGCCATCGCGCTTCCGGCCGCCACTCCCGCGACCAGCAGGAGTGTGGCGCGAGCCAGGATCAGCCGCGCCACGTCGCCCCGCGCCGCCCCAATCGCCATGCGTACGCCAATCTCCCGCGTTCGCGTTGTCACCATCGTCGCCAGCATCGAATACAGACCGAGGCTGGTCAGAAACAGCGCAATCCCCGAGAACCCCGCGATGAGCCAGGTTTCGAACCGCTGCGTGCCTGTCACCTGGCCAAGATGCATTTCCATACTCTCAGGCCCAAGCAGGAACAGTGACGGATCCATCCCCGTGACGGCAGCCGCTGCCGCTTTCTCATACTGCATCGGATCGCCCGCTACCCGCATCACCACTCGCGGACGCATCAGCTCCGAAGCCTGGGCATAGGGAAACACCGCATACGGCTCCGGCGCACCGGTCATGGACGTCTGCTGCGTGTCCGCGATCACGCCGACGATCTGCCGCTGTGCATTCCCCAGCGGATCGACCTCTTTCGCCTGGTTGCGCAAATCACGAATGTCGGGCCGGATGAATCGCCCCACCGGGTCCCTGCCGGGAAAATACCTTTTTGTGAACGCCTGATTCACCACCACCACCAGCGGCGCGCGCGCATCGTCATCGGAAACCGTGAACAACCGCCCTCGCATCAGCGGCACGCCCAGCGTCTCGAAGAATCCCGGCTCCGCAACCCCCACCTGCGTTGTGAAAGGATGGCCTGGAGGCCCCGGCTGTCCGTCGATCTCCACACTGACGTACTGCCAGGCTCCCTGCAGCGGCAACGGATACCCTCCGGAAGCGCTGCGCACGCCCGGAATCGCCGCCAGCTTCGGAATCAGCGCGTGGTAAAAAAGCGCCCGCGTCGTATGCGGATAGCGAACCTCCGTCAGCGGCAACATGGATACGAACAGGTGATCGGAGGCAAAGCCGGTCTTCACGCTGCGCATGTTGACGAAACCGCGGATGAGAAATCCTGACGCGATCAGCAGCGCTACGCCCAGCGTTGTCTGCACCAGAACCAGCGTGTTTTCGAACCACTGCGTACGGCGGCCGGATGTGGCATGGTGACCCTGCTCGCGCAGCGCATCCATGGGATTCATCCGGGTCAGTTTCCAGGCCGGCAACACGCTGCTGAGCAGTGCACAGACCACCGAGATTGCGGACGTGAAGAGCAATACCCGTGCATCGAGGCCTACCTCGTCCAGGCGCGGCGTGCGATCCGGAATCCACGGAAGCGTCAGCCGCAGCAGCCCCCACGCCAGCCCGGTGCCCAGAAGCCCACCGCATCCGGCCAGCAACAGCGACTCAATCAACAGCTGCCGCCATACTCGCCATTGCGAAGCTCCCAGCGCAGTCCTGAGCGCGACCTCGCCGCTGCGCCGCATCGCACGGGTCAGCATCAACCCTGCAACATTGGTGCAGACGATCAGCAGCACCGCCAGCACAGCGGCCAGCAGCAGTATCAGCGTCGGGCGCGTCTCGCCCGTGACGGAATCCAGCTGCGACTCCACATGAACTGCTTTTTGGTCGCGAATCTCCTCGTAGCTCTGCGCCAGTCCTGCCTGAATCGAGCTTAGGTCCGCTTGCGCCTGCTGCTGCGAAATGCCAGGCTTGAGCCGCCCAACAACATCTCCCAAAATCCGGTCTCGCGCCTTCGCAGAGGGCGCCGATCCCTCGAGGTAGTATGCGATATTCACCCACACCTGCGCCGTGTATTCTTCCGGTTCGACAAAACCCCGTGGCATCACTCCGATAACCTGGTATGGCTCGTCGCTGACCAGAATCGTTTGTCCCAAGGCGTGAGTGCTGCCTCCAAAGACGCTCTGCCAGAATCCATAGCTCAGGATGGCGATGTGTTGTCCGGCACGTTCGTCGGTCGCGACGAAGTCCCTGCCCAACATAGGCGCCACACCCAGCATGTCGAAGTAGTTCGGCGAAACGTGATTCAAAGCGACCACGGAACCGCCGGTCCGATCGCCCCGCGTCACCAGGCGAGCATCGCCCACCACACCCGATAAGCTCACGAAGGTGTGGTTGCGTGCCTGCCAGTCCAGCAGATCCGGCCACGAGCTCGCGTGCGAGTAGGGAGCCCCGCCCGGATCTTGCTCCACTGTCTTCACTGCCATCAACTGCTCAGGATGCGGCAGCGGAAACGGCCGCAGCAGCACGCCGTCCACCAGGCTATAGACAGCGGTCGTCGCGCCGATCCCCAGAGCGAGCGTCACAATCGCCGTGATCGCGAATCCCGGCGAACGCCGCAGCTGGCGCATCGCGAAGACAAGATCGGAGCGTAGAGCGTTCAGCATAGGCTTCCGGGATCAGCGGCCCGCCAGCATCCGGCTCAGCAGCCCGTGAACTCCATTGTCGCCTTTATCGTCCGAATCTTTGGCGCCGCCCTTGTCTTTTCCCCATGTCTGGTACAAGCCAAGGTACGCATAGTTCTCCGTCTGCCCAAAGACCGAATGCCCATAGGCGAAAAGAATCTGCAGGCCGGGATTCTCGATGTAGTAATAGCCGCCGAGGTCGAGCAGCGTCGAAGCCTGCGTCTGCGGCGTCGCCAGCCCTTCATGCGCGTGTGAGAAGACCTCGCCCCCCAGCGTCCACTTCTTCCCGATATTCCGCTGCAGCAGCCAACCGGCATACGGAAAACTGCTGTACTGCGTCTGGTGGATCAGGGTGTAGCCCGCGCCGCCATAGGTCGTCCACTCGCCCCAGTCCTTCTGCACCCACACCGGCAGCCGATACCACACGCGCCCCACGCCGAGGCCCTTCGCGTAGCTGCCCGTCGGCAGCTCCAGCATGGTGAAGGAGCCGATCTCGGGCCGGCGCTTCGTCTGTTTGATGAACCGGATCTTCGCGCCCAACTCGGTATCGACCAGGCCGTACGCGCTCGGCCCAATGCCCGCCGGCGCATAGATCGCGCTGTTGGAGGGGATAGCCTCGCCCCACCCGAAGATCGCGTGCAGCTGCACATTTGGCGCCACGCCCCAGTTGAATTCGAGCGCTGGTCCGGTTGGGTCGGTTTCCACGGGCGTGCTCGACAACTGGCCGAATTGGTAGAACTCGTAGTGGCGGAAGTCGACCGGCTCCGGATCGTCGGTCTGAAAGGGCGGACCTGCCCATACGGGCAAAGCGGCGAAGAACATTGCAGTGACCGCGAGCGTCAACGGCGTGTGAAATTTGAATCGGCTTCGCCACATTCGCAGCATGCTGGCACCCAACCCTGAAGCCTTCTACGAAGGCTGTTCCGTCACGGGTTCTGGCGCCGGCAGTCTACGCAGCCACAACCCGCCGCCCAAAAGCACCGCAAGAATCGACAGCAGCTGCGCCAGCGTCAGAGCGCCGCTGAACAGCGGGTCGCGCGCCGCATCTCCGCGCAGAAACTCAAGAAAGAAACGACACAGCCCATACAGAAACAGCCAGGCTCCCGCGATCTCGCCCGCACGAACCGTGATTCCACGGCGCCTCATCCACACGAGCAGCGCGAAAATCGCCAGCGAAACCGCCGCGTCGTAGAGCTGCACCGGATGCAGTCTCACGCCGAGCGGCACCCGATACCAGAGATACGCCACGATGCTGCGGTACGTCACGCCCCAGGGTAACCGGGTGGTCGTGCCCCACGCTGATCCTCCGCAAAACGCGCCGGTACGGTTGATGCAGAAAGCCAGCGCCACCGCGGGCGCCAGCGCGTCCATGGTGCTCAACAGGGGCAATCCTTCGGCGAGCGAATACAGCACAGACGCCAAAAGGGCCACAAAGACGCCGGCCAGCACAAACCAGGTATTCGGGACGCTCATCAACCCCAGCATCCAGAACGGATGTTGCCTAAAGAGCCCCAGATGGGTGAACACCAGCAGCAGTCGCGCCGCGAACAGCGATGTCAGGATCGCTACCAGCCCCATATTCCAAATCTTCTCGGGGTCCAGGCCCATCCACTTCGCAGCCTGCATGGACACGCCCAGCGCGGCCAGCAAAGCCACTGCCGTGCAAACGCCGTAGGTTGGAATGGCTATATGTCCGAAATGGAAGAGGATGGGGTACACGTGTCGACAGGACGGAAAGGTGTACGCGAGACAAGCAAGAAGACCGACCCGCTTGGCCGTGGAACGATGCGCTGGTGAACCCGTCCTAAGACGGTGGGAACTCTCCGCGGTTCTTTAGGCATTCCGGACTGGCGGACACTGCACACCGAACCGATTGTCGAGTCGAGCTCCCTGTTCGCATGAATGTAGGTTCATCCAGCGTTGATCGCCCTCACCTGCTTTGCAGGCCGGTCTCTTGAGTGGATGCTATCGATACCTGACCGACTTGGCAAGCGGCATACCTTCCCACAAACGGGTCAGTTCATTTTTGAATACCATTTCGGTGCTGGCGTCAAATCGGGAAGAGCTCGCTATTGGGAACGCAACTCCGCCCGTTCGATCTTGCCCCGCACCTGAGCGGCATCGAAGATCGGCGACGAGCACGCTGTCGCGGTGCACAGGAACAGCGCCGGCCGGCTGAGTTGGGGATACGACACCTTAGTCGGGATCGGCGACCGATCCGCGGGGTCCCGAACCTCGATCAGCTCATGCGAAGCGATGGTGCGGAGCGCGGCATCGTGCAGGGCCATCGCCTGCGGACTTGACGCCGGCCCAACCACGGTGACGTGCGTCGGCGCCTGACTCGCGTCCTCATTCGCCAGCAAAATCCCCGCGGAAAGAGGCTGCGTCGCAATCGACTCGGCCGCAAGATATCTCATCGCTTCGAGGCCGATCGCCTCGAAACGATCGTCGCCGGAAGCGAGCCCCAGCCTCGTGGCAAACCGCACCAGAGCGATATTCTCGTCGCGGTCCGGATGGGGACGATACGCCGCATCAGTCGCCGTCGCAGAGGTCACGAACCCCATCCCCCGGGCAGCCGGAGCAAAATGCGCCGCGATAAATCGGCCCGCAGCTTCCGCCGCGCGCAGGTCGTCGCGGTTGCCCGTCACGTTATAAAGTTCCAGAAAAGCCTCGCCCATTGCCAAAGTGTCGCCCAGGTATGGACCCGCGGGATCGGCCTCGCCGTGACGAAAACCGCCCCCAGGCAAGCTGCGATGCGCCGCGTTCCAGACCGCCGCGCGCTGCGCCTCCGCGAGCGCCGAAGTATCGCCCGACGCGGCCGCGTACACGCACAGTGCCGAGATCATCCAGCCATTCTCCCGCGCATACACATGCTCGTCGATGCGCGGCATCCCCTGCCGGCGGCGCTCAGCATCCGCAAGCCTGAAATACGATTCGTTTTCCTGGCCGTCATGGAGATCGGCATCCTGCGATACATAAATCGCGCCGGTCGACGCCGACATCAGAAAGCGCGACGCATAGCGATGCACGGATTCGGCCGCGGTCAGGTCCTCACGGACCTGCGTCTGCGCATACGCCAGCGCATATTCGCGCAGCGCCACTGCCTGAATCGAGATCAGTTTCTCGTAGTGCGGCTCTGTCCAGACACCTTCCACCGAATACTGATACATCCCGCCCCATACGGGATCGATCAGCGCCGTCGCGTTGCGTAATGTGTCAGCCGCGCGCTTCGCGAGGACCGCATTTCCCCGCGCACCGGCGCGCAGCGCGTACTCCACCGAATCGCCATCGAGATACTTGTGCCCGAAGCCCCAACCGCCGGAATCTTTGTCGTATTGCTTCTCGTAGCTCGCGCGCACCCGATCGAGAAGCGCCGGCGCAATCGCCGCAGCCGCCGCCGGATGAAACGCCGCCTCCTTCACCACGCTCGGCCCAGGCGACGGATCGTCGACGATCGCCTGCAGCATCGATGACATAGGCCGCGGTGGAATATAACCCTGGCGCTTCACGATTTCCGACCCATCGCCAGCAAATACCACCGTCGCCGGCCAGCCGTAATCCTCGTAGCGATTCGAAATATCCGGGCGCGAATCCTGATCGACCTTGACCAGCAAATAATGCTCACCCAGCAGCCGGATCACGATGGGATCCTTGTAGGTCACGTCGTCCATCACGTGACACCAGTGGCACCACACCGCTTCCAGATCGAGCAGCACGAATTTGTGTTCCGCTCGCGCCTGCGCGAAGACCGCATCGGACCAGGGCTGCCACGCGAGCTGCGTTACCGGCGCCGGCGTCTCAGCGAACGCCAGCGCGGTCATCAGCAGGGTCAGCAAGGCAACGAGGATGATCGAACGCGGTCGCATGTCTATCCAGATATACGACCGCCTGTTCATGTTTGGATTGTTCCGGCGCGCGAAATTCAGCGCGTCTGCTTCAGCTCAAGCCCCTACTTCACGCCCTTGCTCGGATCCCACGCCCCCTCCAGCTTCCGGACGTAGAGAATCTGCCCGATGTGATAGGCATTGTGCGCGCCAACATGCGCGATCAGCGAGGCATTCTTCGCCAGCGTTTGATCGTCGGCCGCCTCGACCGCTTTCTCCCAGTCCGTCAGTACCTGGTCGAGCTTCTTCTGCAGGTCGTCCCACTGCGCGGCGCTGAAGTCGGTGAAGGTTTCGTTGTTGTTCCCGTCGTACGGCGCTTGCTTCTCTCCCTTGAAGTGCTGCAACTCCCGGTTGTCCCAGTACCAGATGTGGTAGGCCAGCTGCCCCACGGAATGGCCGCCGCCCGGGGGCATCCACTTCGCCTGTTCGGCGGTCAGCCCCTCTACTGCGATCTTCGCCGGCACAAACCAGTCTTCCTGATCGTGCGTGGTATGCAGCTGCTCGAGCAGAACGCCGCGCAGCGTGGTGGGTGGTTGCTTGCTCTGCGCGGATGCGCCGAGCGGAAG
>CAZSWI010000081.1:0-13664 GCA_964610635.1 uncultured Acidobacterium sp. | reverse complement strand
TCTTCACCCACGCCAGCGGCGCTCTTCAGCTTCTCACCGGCGAGCGCGCCTGGGGCCGCATGAATCAGCCCCTCGTGAACCAGGACTCCACGCAGCAATCGTCCAGCTTCACCGGTGCTTATCAGTCATCTGTCACCATCAACGGCACAAATCACCCCCTCACCGGCCTCGATTCCCCCGCCGCCCTCGCCGCCAATAAACGCTTCGGCGTCGGATTCGCCCGCTACGACTACGCCCTCACCCCATCGTTATCCATCACCCGCCGCATCTCGGTCCCGCCCTCCACCAGGCTCAACGAGGGCACCTCCGCCTTTCTCGTCGAAGTCCGTCTCTGCAACACCGGCCGGCAGCCTCTCAACCTCCGCTACGAGGAATCCATCCTCGCCCGCTATCGTCCCATCTTCGCGCCCTGGAACAATGACGCCAGGGAAGTCTCCTACCAGGCCATCCCTCCGCAAAAAACAGGCAACGCCCTCGTCGTCCATTTCACGCCCCACCCCCGGCGTCGCATGGCCTTCCCGCCTCAAGGCCAGATGTCTCGCCTCGAGCAGTTCCCTCCCGCTCTATTTGTGCTTCTCACGGATACAAATAGCCAGCTCTTCTCTCGCAACGACTCAACCGGCACCTCCGCGGTTAATCCCTGGCTCGGCGCCGAGTGGTCCGGGGCCCTCCAGCCGGCAGAAGATCGCACCCTCGCCTTCGTCATCGGCTACACGCGTGACCCCTCGGCCTCATCCATCCAGAGCATCGCGGAGCAACTCCAGCCGCCCTCTAACGCGCCAGACAAAATCGCCTCCTCCTTCGCCGACGCCTGGACCAAAGTCGTCCCCGCATTCGCCAACGAGCCCGACCCCATCCTCCGCCGTGAGATGCGCTGGAACGCCGCCGTCCTCGAACAGATGGCTAACTGGCGCGAGTACTACGACGAAACCATCATGCCCCAGGGCACCATGTACGACTACCTCTGGGGCTGGACCGGCTCCATGCGCGATCAGGCCCAGCACGCGCTGCCCTTCTGCCATTTCAATCCTGCCATCGCCCGCTCAACGCTCCGCTTCATCATGAAGCGCACCCTCCCGGACGGCAATATCCTGCTCAACGACGGCGGCTTCGGCTGGTCACCCTCCGGCGCGCAGCAAACCAGCGATCAGCAGCTCTACTTCTTCATGCTCCTCGCAGAATACCTCCGCGTCACCCACGACTATTCCGTCCTTAGTGAATCCGTAGGCTACTACCCGCTCGAAAATTCCGGTCACGACACGGGCTTCGCCCATCTCCGCCAGGCTTTCTGCTTCTTCCGAGACCGCGTCGCCGTGGGCCCGCACGGAATCCCGCTCCGCTGGAACTCCGACTGGAACGACATGTTCGGCTGGTGGCCCTCTCCGCATCCCTACAACGATGTCTTCGACGTCTCTGAAAGCCACATGAATGCCGCCATGGCCATCGTCGTCCTCGGCGACCTCGCTGACCTTCTCAACGCCCAACCTGATGCGGCCGAGCTCACCGGCGCTATGCGCGAATATCGCGCACAACTCCAGGATGCCTTCCTGCGCGACCTCAGCAATCGTCCCTTTCCCCGCCGCGCCTGGATGTGGTTCAACGAGCCCCTCGGCGAAGACGAAATGTGGCTCGAGCCGCAGGGCTTCACCCTCCTCATGCCCGAATTTCCCGCTGAACGCAAACGCCGCCTCTTCGCCGAGCTTCAGCACCGCCTCATCACCGGAGAAGCCCTCGGCGCCCGCCAGGTCGAAATTCCCGTCGTCCGCCCCGGCACGCCCCAGGGCGCCCGCGAAAACGGCGGCTTCTGGTATGCCCTGTACGGCCCTCTCGTCCTCGGTGTAGCCACCTTCGACCCGCCCGCCGCCGAAAATCTTCTTCGCCGCATAACCTTCGCCAACTACGCCCGCGCTTTTCCTGATTATTGGACCGGTCAATGGAGTGCCGCCGACTCCATCGACTCCTCTCTCCTCAAAACGAACGGCCTCGCCTCAGCGATTCCCTGGTGCGCCCACTCCCACGCCTGGCCTCTTTACTGCTGGCTCCGTCTCCGCGAACCAGAACGCAGCACGTAGCTCCGGCGCGCAGCTCGTGCTCCTCGACATGCTAGTCGTTGTGTATCCTTAATTCGTATTGCCTGGCTCCGCATTTTTTTGCTCCTCAGCCCGGCGATCCTCCGCGAGGGACGGCTCCAGCGATGCTTCCATCCCCCACTCCTCGCCGTGGTTCCGCGTGGCTCGTCCTGCTCCTCGGATACGCCGCCGCCCTCGTCCTTCCCGCCGTCGCCGCCGAGCTGAGTCTGCAAAGCCACGTATTGCGCGGTACACCTCTTGCCCTCAGCTTCGTCCTGCTGGCCCTCATCACCGTGCTCAGCGGTCTCGGACCCGGCATCGTAGCCGCGGTCTCGACTGCGCTCTCCTTCAATCACCTCGTTCTTGCGCCTCCGCATTTTCTTTCCTTCAGGCCGGCTGCGCTCATTTACACCTCCGCCATTCTTTTGATCGGCTTCATCGTCGCTTTCCTGTTCGAGCGTCAGCGCATCATCGGCGGCCGCCTTAAGGCCACCCTCCGGTCCCTGCAGGCACGCACCGATTCCCTGATGGAAGCGCAGAAGGCCAGCAATGCCGCCGCATGGATGTTCTCGACCGGCGACCGCCGCCTCTACTGGGCCGAAGGAGGCGCCCACGTCCTCGGTCGCCCTTTCTCTGACGAAGAGACTCTGGACGCATTTCTCAGCGTGATCCACGAAGAAGATCGGGACCGCTTCTCGAGGGAATACGAAACCGCCATCGCCACTTCTCGCGCCTTTCACTCCGAGTTTCGCGTCCAATGGCCCAACGGCCACTTCCACTGGCTGGAAAGCCGTGGCACTCCCTCCGGCGCCGACCCCAAAATCTGGCACGGCGTCACTCTCGACATCACCGATCGCAAAAAAGCAGAAGCTGCCCTCGTTCGTTCGGAGAAGCTCGCCGCCATCGGGCGCCTCTCCGCCACCGTCGCGCACGAAGTCAACAACCCCCTCGAAGCCGTCACAAACCTCCTTTACCTGGCAATGGCCGAGCCGGGTCTGCCGCCCAAAGCCAAAGACTACCTCCAGCGGGCCGACCAGGAGCTCGCCCGTCTTGCCAGCATTGCCCGCCGCACCCTCACGTTTGTCCGGCCTAAATCATCCGCGGGCCCGGTTGACGTCATCGATACCGTCGGGGCCGTCGTCGATATGTTCCAGCCGCGCTGCACTGCGCGTGGCGCCGAAATACGTATCCGCAGCAACGTCGAGCTCACCCTCCCCATGCCTCCCGACGATCTCCGCCAGATCCTTACCAACATCGTTTCCAACGCCTGCGATGCCCTTCCTCCATCTGGCGGCATCATCGAAATCGAAATCGTCCGCCATGACAAAACTGCCTCCATTTCCATCCGGGACAACGGCATCGGCATCTCCCCGGAAAACCTCACGCGGGTCTTCGAACCCTTCTTCACCACCAAAGAAGATGTCGGCACCGGCATCGGCCTCTGGGTTACCAAGGACCTCGCCGACAAGAATGGCGGCCGCATCTCCGTTCAAAACCACTTCCTTCCTCCCGGATTCCGCACAATGTTTCGAGTCGAGTTCCCCCTCTCCTGACTCCGCAATGAAAAAGGGGCCCTGGAAAAATCTCCCGAGCCCCTTTTGTGCCCGCAACTGTTACCAATGCCACCAGTCATCGCATTTCTGACCGTCCTCCACCGAAGACAGCGCCTGCGCCGCCGCTCTGATCGTCCGGCTATAGCAAGCTCCATTGGATCCTTCCAGGTGTAAGTCTGCGAGGTCTTGCTCCCCATTGGCCCCAAGGAAATTCCCGCTCGCATCGAACGGTAGCGTATCCGTCGACTTCGCTTCGTTGTGCACGCTGCTCTCATACACCGGCCATCCCCCCAGGCTCGTCTTCTCGTGCGTGTCGTATCCCTGCGCAACGGTTGTCGTCTGGTCCGCGCTGCCGTCCGAATTCACCACAAACGAATAGTCAATCGTCAGCGGATACCGGAAGTGCTCCTCCGTCGTCGTCTCCCACCATCCCTGCTTCGTTACGCTGGTTGAATCCACCGTCGTCAGCTGCTGCACGTTCTGGACGTCCGTCGTTGGCGACACATCGAACGTCTGATCGTTCGTGAACCCCACCTTCTGCGTCACCGTCGTCTCCACCTTCCCGTGCGACGTGTTCACCCACCCGCGAATCGCAAAGTCTCGCGTCGATGAGGTACTCACCGTTCCCGTATAAGTCGGCCCCGAGCTCGCCGTGATGTTCTCCTTAATCGTCGGGTCAGGCGCCGCGCTCAGCGTGTTGCTGGTCAACCCTCCCTTCACCGTCGAGCTGCCATGATCGGTGTACTTACCAGGCCGTAAAATGCGATGATGACCGATGTTAGCGCGTGAGCTCAAAAGTGTCTGAACATAAAGGTCGGCTCTTTGTCGTCGTCGTCCTGGCACTGCTCACCCTCCCCGCCGTATCGGAAAGACGCCTCACCGTCTCCCAACTCGAACAGTCCCTCATCGCCGCCATCGCCGCCCACAAATCCGACGCCGAAATCGTCCGCCAACTCGCCGCCACGGCACTCACCGAGCGCCTCACCGAAACCACCCTCGATCGTATCGGCGCGCACTTCATCGGCACCCCCGTCGCGGCGGCCCTGCAGTTACTCGCCGACCAATCCGCTTTTCTCGATCCCCCGCCCAGCGAACTGCCCTCCACGCCGGCTCCAGACAACACCACTCAGCAGCGCATCCTCAACGCCGCCCATCAATATGTCGTCGATACCCTGCCACGCCTGCCCAACTTCCTCGCCACACGCGCCACCCTCCACTACGACGACGGTCCCTACGTCGCCAGCAGAGGCCAATGGCCCTCGCGCGCCGGCCTGCACCTCGTCGACCGCACCAGCCAGGAAATCTCCATCCGCGACGAACGCGAAAGCAAACTCCCCGGCCAGCGCTCCGCCATCTGGCATCAGCAGGGTGGGCTTATCTCTGGCGGCGAGTTCGGCGCTACCCTCGGCATGATCCTCACCGATACCGCGCAGGGCAAAATTTCCTGGAGCCATTGGGAACAAACGCCCGAAGGCCAGGCCGCCGTCTTTCAATATTCAGTCCCCCGCTCCGCCTCGCATTTTGAAGTCATCAGCTCTCTTGAGCACCAGCGCGCCGCAGAAACCTACGACGCTCCCAACGGCGGTGGCCGCGGTATTTCCAGCATCGGAACCAGGCCCGCCGGCGGTTCCAACGTCACCTTTCTCCGCACCGCGTCTCAGTATCACGGCTCGCTCTTGATCGATCCCGCCACCGGAACCATCCTCCGTATCACCATCCAGGCCGACCTCAAAAGCGAATCGCTCAACCGCGCCGCGATCCTCGTCCAGTACGGCCCTGTCCGCATCGGCGATGCCAACTTCATCTGTCCCATCCACAGCGTCGCCTGGTCCAGCGCCGCCACCAACGCTCAGACCATCGCCGACGACGCCCCCACCGAGTGGCTCAACGACACCCTCTTCACCAACTACCACCGCTTCGCTTCGACCGTCCGCATCCTTCCCCAAAATCCGCCCAATCCAGATGGTTCGACCCCGAGCGGAACAAGCCCAGACACGCCCGCTCCACCTCCGCCCCAGTAATCAAGGCCGTTGCGAAACCCGGCGAAATCAACCAGAAATCTGGGTCGATGTGTCCGTGGGCGCCAACATCGAGGGCTTTATGTTAATAATTCTTGACATCATGTTCGCTATTAATTACATTGAAGTCCGTTGGATGGAGGTACCGAATGCCGTATCGAGAAAAAACTGCCTGGCTCTCGCTGCTCGCCATGCTTGTCACCTTTGGCCCCTACTTCACGTTGGTTGCCACGCGCGCACTTCCGAGTGAGCCGATGCCGAACCTGCGCCAGCTTAGCTTGTTTGCTGTTACAGCAATCGTCCAGTTGTTCATCCTGGGCATCGGCCATCTCTATCTCCGGCGCGGCTCAACGCAGGAGGCGCGCGTGCCCCTCGATGAGCGGGATCAGGCCATCATGCGGCGCTCGGTCAGCTCCGCTTATTACGTTCTTATTGGCGGTATGATTCTTGTCGGCTGCGTCATGCCATTCAATTCCAGCGGATGGAGCATCATCAACGCCGCGCTCTTCATGATTATCGCTGCAGAATTCGTTCACTACGGTGTAATCGTGTTCAGCTACCGCAGACAGGCATGATTAAAGGATCGATCTCGAATCGAATACGCATCCTTCGTTTCCACAGTGGCGAGATGTCGCAGGCCGAGCTGGGTGAGCGCATCGGCGTAACCCGCCAGACGATCGCCGCGATCGAGGCCGGGAAATATTCGCCGTCATTAGAGGCCGCCTTCCGTATCGCCCATGCCTTCAATGTGCCCCTGAGCGAGGTATTCCAGTGGGACGTGGAGGCTTCTCATTGAAATGAGAGAGAGGGATTGTCTCAGCCGAATACTCAAGTCGGCCCGGAACCTCGCCGCAGCGATCCAGCCCGCACCTCTACGGCTTCTTCGCCACCTTCGCCATAAAGTATCCTCGCCGCGCCTGCACCACAACGCCCTCCCGATCCACCCTCACCTTCAGCTTGTGATACGCCCCATCCGCCTTCACCCCGTCCAGCGATAGCTCCAGCAGATACACCACCTCCGGCGCCTCTGCCACTTTTCTGAATCCCGCCGCCAGATCGTTGCTGTTGTCGAAGAACGTTCCCCCGGTCCCATCGGCCAGCGCCCCCATCGCGTTCCCCGCAATCATCATTCCCATGCGCCTGTAGTCGCCCTGCAGCTGTTGCGTGCTCAGATTTGGACTGTGCTGGCTCGCATCCAGCTCCGTCGTGTAGAGCCCCCGCGCATCAAGCGCGCTGATCGTCACATTCGCCTGCGCCGCCATCTCGATCACCTGCGACTCCTGCGTCAGCCCATCGGCTTCCAGCGGCACAAAGCCCGGTGACACAACCACCAGCGTCCGTTGTCCCGGCAGCTTCGACATTCGGCGAACAAACTCGCCAAGATTCGCGTAAGTCGATTCAATATCCTGCCGCCCCATCAGCACCGCCTGCCTCGCCATCGAATCGGCCTGCCTCTGCGCGATTTCGAGGTCTCGCTTCGGATCGATGCCGGGGTTGCAGTTCAAAACCTGCCGCGTCAGGTCATCGAGAGCCGTGGAATCGTTCTTATTCACGATCAGGTCCGCCTGGTAATACTCGATCCTCGGGCATTCACCTTTGTCTGTGCGATAAGGACCCCGCGCCTGAACGCTCATCAGCGATGCCTGCAGCTTCTCGCGATCCCGCGTCAGCCCGCTGTTGACGGCGCCTGACAACGTCACCACCGCCGCCATATCGGAACGTGTCACCACTTCCGCCAGCACGCCTGAAGCAGCACTCTTCACGCGCGACAGATCTTCGGCGGCAATGTGCAGATCGTCAAAGAGAAAAACCGTGATCCGATCCGGCAATCCAGTCGGCTGCGTTGCAAATCTGTCACCCGGCTTGTCCGCGGAATTCCCAACCAAATTCGGCGTATCGGCCGCGTCCGCGCCGCTTCCCGCGTTTCCGCCTGCGACTGCGTGCCGCTCCACTGAAAATCCCGACAAGCTCCGCAGCTTCCCATCGTCCAGAACCTGAAAGTCTCCCTCCTTCAGATCCCCCACCAAGTGCCCCTGCGCGTCTCGCACCACCACCGGCACCAGCACCCGGTTTACGTTCACCTGCACGGTCGGCGTCGTCCCCGGCCCACCGCTGGTCTTCTGTCCCAAACAGCAGCCGCCGCAGACGACTCCCATCCCGCAAGCAACCACAAACCAACGCATACGCCCCACCACGTCTCACCTTCCGCGAAACTCCGGCCTCCCTGCCGGCGATGCCAGGAGATTCGACGCGATCATACGCCCCTCGAATGCGTCACAACGGCCGACAGGCGCGCCTGTACGCAGTTCAAACCAATCCTCGATAACCGGATACCGCCGCTACGAGGCCCGCGCCGCCATCCGGCCCCCGGACCCGGACTGAACTCCGTCCTGGGGAAAGAAAAGCAGAAACGCGGTCCCGTGCTCATTGCGAGCGGTGCTGCTTCGAAACCGAAGCCGCCCGCCGTGCTTCCGGATTACCCCATCCGAGACCCAAAGCCCCAGCCCGATCCCGGTCGTCTCCTTCGTCGAGAAAAACGGCTCGAATATCCGCTTCCGGATCGCCGCTGGTATCCCGCTCCCGTTGTCGGCCACCGTCACCCGCACCCCGGCCACACCGTTTGCCCAGCCTCGCCGAATCCGAATCCGCAGCCGCCCCCGGTCCCCAACCGCGTCCAGCGCATTGCTCACCAGATTAGCGAAGACCTGCCGCAGTTCGTCCTCAAAGCACCACAGCCGCACACCCGCCTCGCATTCCGTCACCACCTCGACCTGCCGCGATGTGAACCGCGGCCGGAACAGCGTCAGCACCGACTGCATCGTTTCCGAAAGATCCGCAAATGTCGCCGCCTTCGACTGCCGATGGAATCGCAGTGTCTGCGTCGTGATCTGCGAGACACGCGCCAGTTCCTCCTGCGCTGTGTCGAGGTACGCGCGCGTCTCCGTCGCCAGGCCTTCATCTTGCAACGCCAGATACAATGCGTTGATCACCGACGAAAGCGGGTTATTGATCTCGTGCGCGATCGAAGCCGCCAGCCGCCCCGTCGCCGCCAGTTTCTCGCTGCGCCGCAGCGCTTCCTCCGCCTGCTTTTGATCGTGGATATCCGTGCAACTGCCTACCCAGCGCTCCACTTCTCCCCCATCGTTCCGCATGGCCAGCGCGTGCACCAGAAAATGGCGGAACGCTCCGTCGTGCCGGCGCATCTGCAGCTCGATTCGGAAAGACTCGCCGGTCCCCACACTTGCCATCCAGGACTGGTTCACACGCTCCTTCTCATCTGGATGCAGAATCGTCTGCCAGTCGAAACCCACCATGTGCTCGGGCTCTATCCCGCAATAATCGAGAAAGCGCTGGTTCAAATAAGTCAGCGACCCGATCGGATCCGAAATCCACACCAGCTGCGGCAGGCTCTCCGCCAGCAGCCGGAACCTCTGCTCCCGCTCCCGCAATCCCGCCTCGGCCGCCCGTTGCCGCGTCAGGTCGTAGACAAAACCCACGTACTCATCTTCCGATCCCTCCAGCAGAGCGTATCCGCACAGGATCGGTACTCGAGACCCGTCCTTGCGGATGTACTCCTTTTCATAGGGTGTGCAGTTTCCCCGCTCTGCTGCCTCCGCTATATGCGCCCGATCCACCTCCGCATACTCCTGCGGCGTCATCGTGTCCCACCGAACAAGCCCTGCTTCCAGATCTGCGCGCGTGTACCCGGTGATCCGCAGCAGCTCGTCGTTACCTTCTTTGAAGGCTCCAAACCGATCCGGACGCCCGATCCCCATCATGTTCGACTCGAAGAGTTTCACGTAACGCGACTCGCTCTCCCGCAGCGCCGCATCGATTTTCTTCCGCTCCGTGACGTCGCGGAAATAGACCGTCAAGCCGTCCGCCGATGGATAGCACTTGGACTCGAACCATTTATTCAGCGGCTCGCCGTAGTACTCCTCAAAATGGACCGTTTCTCCCGTCTTAGCCGCATGCCGGTACGCGCGCCCAAAGCCGTTTATCCTGTTTTCCGCGAAGATTTCCCCAACGCGTTTGCCAACGATATCCGCTGGACGCAAGCCCAAAATGCCCGCACCCTGGTCGTTGAAATAGACATAGCGCAGGCCGTGGTCCAGCACGCAGATGCCGTCCGTGATGCTGTCCAGCACGTTCTGCAGTCGTCGGTGCGCCCACTGCAGCTCATCCTGCGCTTGCTTCTGCTCGCTGACATCCCTGTGTGTGCCAACCCATTCCACGATATGCCCGGTAGCGTCGCGCACCGGCACCGCATGCACCAACATATTCCGGTACACCCCGTCATGGCGGCATACGCGCTCCTCCACAATGTAGGCAGATCCCGTGGCGATGCAGTGTTGCCATTCCTTCACCACCCGCGGGCGATCGTCAGGATGGATCGCGTCCGCCCACCCGAACCCCAGAACCTCATCGTCCGATTGCCCCGTGAAAGCCTGCCACTCCGGCAGCCTGTTCATCTGGTTTCCGCTCGCGTTGGTCGTCCATACAATTTGCGAGCTGGCATGCGCTAGGGAGCGGTACCGGTTCTCGCTCAGCGCCAGTTGCTCCTCCTGCCGCTTCCGCTCCGTGATCTCGTGAACCGTGCCACGCAGGCTCGCTACCTTGCCTTCCTCCCACGACTCCACTTCCCCACGCGCGGCCACCCACACCGTCTCTCCGTCCGCTCGCCTGATCTCCACATCTATCGTGTACGGCTCACCGAACTCGATCGCGCGATCGAACACCTCGATAAACCGCTTCTCCATCGGCGTGTGATCCGTCCCCTTCCGGAACTCCGCGTAGTTCACCGGCGGCTCCGTCGGCTTCATCCCGTAAATCCTGTAAATCTCCTCCGACCATGTCGTCAGCCCCGTGTTCCGCTCCCACCTCCATGTACCGATTTTCGCCAGCCGGTGCGCCTCCAGCAGCTCCCGCTCCCGTTCCCGCAGCTTCATCTCCAGTTGCTTCCGACCGGTGATCTCCTGCACAGTCCCCCGCAGGCTGGCCACCTGCCCGTTTTCCCAGCTTTCCACCTCTCCACGCGCGACGACCCAGCGTGGGGACCCGTCCGCCACGGGGATTTCCGCATCCACCGAGTATGGCTCTCCGAAGAGCATCGCGCGCTCAAACGCCTCGCTCAGCTGGCGCAGGCTTTCGGTGCTTCGCATCTGCAGAAGTTCCCATGACCCCACAGGCGCCTGCGACCGGTCCCGCCCCAAAATGCTGTAGACCTCTTCCGACCACGTCACCCTGTCCGTCGCACGCTCCCACCGCCACGTTCCCAGTCTGGCCAGCCGCTGCGCTTCCGAGAGCTCGTGTTCCCTTTGCCGGAGGGTCCTTTCCAGATTCTTGCGCTCCCCTACATCGCGCGAGATTCCTACCAGGCCGATGACCTTCCCCACCGAATCGCGGCTCACCGATTTGATCGTTTGCAGGTACCTGATCTGGCTGCCGTCGTTGATCTCTTCCTCGAACGTCAGTGACGTTTCAGCCGCGAAGACCGCGCGATCCTCTTCCGTCAGCCGCTGGGCCTGTTCAGGAGGAAAAAGCGCGAAGTCGTCCTTGCCGATGATTTCATCTCGAAACTTGCCCAAAAATCGCGCCGCCGCCGCATTGATAGCGACATACCGGCCCTCACGGTCCTTCATGTAGGCAAAATCGGAGATGCCGTCGATAAAGTGAGTGACCAGGCTTTCGTTGCCGTTGGCCGTCGAGTCCTCAGACCCGCCCCGACCCTCAATCTCACCCGCCTCAGGCAGTCGATTCGTAACAGGGCGCACACTCATAGCGTTCCAAGGCAATCACGGGGAACCGACTACCAGCACCTGATTTTTCTTTTGGCCTTGGATGCGCGCTTTCCGGCAGAAGTTGCCCGCAGCCGTCCCCTTGAAAACGCGGGGACGCTTACCTGGGCTGCCCGACCCCAGCTTCTCCCGAGTCTCAGAAGATTGTGTGAATGCTACTGCTGCGGACTCTGCGTCGAATACAGTCCCGGCATCGAGGGTTTTCCCGTCACCGGCGACGCCCCGATAACCGGCTCAGCCGCCTCCGCGCTCTCCAGAGCGCCCGTCGCCGTCCGCTTCGAATAAATCCTGAAGTTCACCGCCACATCGATCACCGAGCTCACCGGCTTCCCATCCCTCACCGCGGGCGCGAACGTCGACCTCTGGATCGCTGCCACTGCGTTCTCGTCGAGTCCAAACCCGATCGGCCTGTAAATCGCAACCGCCAGAATTTTTCCCTGCGGATCGAGGATCACCTTGTAGCTCGCTACCCCCGCCACATCGCTTCGTTGCGCGTAGTCGTTTGAGGGCGGCACTACGTTCTTCACCAGCTTCGGCCCATCGACCCCCGGCCCCGGATGCACCAGTGTTGAATCCGTCGGCACCAGCGACTTGTGCGCCTGCTGCGCCTGATAGAAAAACTGCCAGTAGTCCGGCATCTGCGCCACCATCTTCGCGTCAAGATCCGGCGCAAATATCTTATTCAGCGCATTCCTCAAGTGCTCCGCCGACTCCGCCGGCGAAATCGTCGTCGGCGCTATCTGCGGTCCAGCCGCTCCAGCCGCGCCCCCCGCCGTCGCCGCCGTTGCTGCGGACGTCGTTCCGTCGCTCTCCGCGTTCGCAGCCGCGCTCTCATCACCATCCGCGCCCGCTGCCAATGCCGTTGACGACGCCGGAGCTGCCGCCACTACCGGCCGCGAACCCGGTACCCCAATCGCCCCGCCCTTCTCACCCTTCTTCTTCTTCGGAATCACCACCAGCTGCCGGTCGATCACAATCACCTGATGCTTCTTCTTTGGCGTGATCTGGATCCGATCAAATGACGTCGCCTGATCCTCCCATGGCGCCTCGCCCTCAAAGTGAACCCCGAACCGGATCCCCTCCAGCTCTACCGCCTTCTTCGTCATCCTCACGCGGTCGATCATCAACCCGCATAAGGTGAACGACCCCTTCGGCGACTGCCCAACCAAATCCCCAACCATATTGAAGTGCAGGTTCTCGTCCAGCCACAGCCCACGCAAAAACAGCGGCCTTCCCACCAGCCTCTGACGCAGCTCCGCCTCGGTAATGCCCGGCTCGTTGCTCGACGCCCTCCCTGGTGACGCGGCCCCTTTCGCGTCCGAAAACGCGTTGCCTGTAATGGGATTGGCTTGCGGGTAACTGAGGGAGGAGCAAAGCACAGGAAGCGCAAAAGCGGCATACCACGCAAACTTCATGACAACTCCAGACTGTTCTTGAGAATGCTCCGTCCTTAATGGCCCGGCCCGCGCAGGAGTTTCGCGCCGCGACCGGAAAGATCGCGCAATGAGCCCACGTACTCAGAGCATTTCATCCCAGCTTTTCCCGAAACAATAGCACTTTAGGTGGAGTGCCCACCTGTGAAAATCCCGCAGGCCAATCCCGGGAGTAACCCACAAAACCCAAAACGGCTCTCATGCACACTCCCCGCTAGCTTCCACCACGTTTCCACAGTTTTTCCACAGATTTTGCGGAGGATTCCCTACTTTCCAGGTTTCGCGCCGGGGCGCATTTGGCCCCAAGCCTGCTACGGATGGCCCAATCCAAGCCCCCGGCTGTTAACGAAAGGACTATTTACTTCCCTGATTCCTTAAACTCACACTTGAAGGATGTTCAGGAAGTTCCGGCGCTGTAACCCGGACTGCGGGAAAACAATCTCCAGGTTTCGCGACCCCAGAGTCTTGTATGCCGCTTCGCCCAGCACCTGCCTGAAGTCCGTCGTAATAGCCAAATCCCGCCCCTCATACAGCTGCTCCGGCGATAATCCCGGCCACCGCCCATACACTTTTCCACCGCTCACCGGCCCGCCCAGCACAAGCATCACGTTCGCGTGCCCGTGATCCGTCCCGCCCGTCCCGTTTTGGCGGCAAGTCCGCCCAAATTCCGACATGGTGACTAGCACAATATCCTCTGCCTGGTCCCCCATGTCCGTCCAAAACGCCGCCAGCCCCGCGCTGAACTCCTTCAGCCGCCCCGCCAGCTGCCCATCCACATTGCCCTGGTTTTGGT
>CAZSWI010000080.1:0-13723 GCA_964610635.1 uncultured Acidobacterium sp. | reverse complement strand
CGACGAGGTCGGGGAAGGATTCGCTGAGGTCGTCGCGATTGCGGGAGTAGAGGGCTACGCGTGTATTGTCGACGTGGAGTTGGGCTCGGATGCCGTCGAATTTGTCTTCAAGCTGAGCCGCGCGGAGGGGAGCCTCAGGGGCTGAAGCCCCATTCTTTTTCGAAGCCTTTTTGGCACCGCCCAAGCCGTGCCCCTTCAAAACAGAGTCACCGCGTGGAGCGTCGGGCAGGTTGGCTTGGCCGGCCGGAATTTCTTCGTGTGCCTGAGGCAAAGCTTCAGAGATTCCCTTTTCTTCCGCGACGATCTCTTCGGTGAAGCGTGCGATGGCCTCTTCGGTGGACTGGACGGGGCTGGCGAGCATGAAGCCGATGGGATGAAAGAGCTTCATGCGGGCCTGGTCGAGCTGCCCGGCGGCGGCGAGGGCTACCACTTCGGGGAGCGAGCCCAGGAGCATGCTGGCGCGGCGGACTAAACCAAAATCCGCAGCACCAGCCGCCGGAGACACCTTCGGTGCTGCACCCGGAGAATCGTCACCACAACGAGAGGGCCAGGCTTCGGCGATGGCCTCTTCGACGAGGCTTTGCTTTACGCCGGTGCGCATGTCGCCGGTGGCAAGCTTGATGAGGTACCTGGTCTCGCTGGGAGTGGCGCGGCGTAGAAGATCGATAAGAAGGCGGAGTTTGGGTGCGGGACCGCGTGCCTCGGCGATGGAGGCGAGCGCCGATTCGATGTCGGCCAGGGTGAGGGAGGCGGTGGATGGAGCGTCACCGCTCTTCGAAGCCAGCAGCATGTCGGCGGCGGCTGCGCCCATGTCACCGTGGCGGCGGTAGGCGGCAGACATCGCCTGCGGGCTTGCGCCGGAAAGCTCGGCAACGGCTTTGCTGAGTAGCGCTCCGCCGATATTGAGTACCCGGGGGTCGGTCTCGGGGAAGGGCGTTCCGCATAGCCAGAGGGCGGCACGTCCGGCGTCTGCAATCGGCAGGCCGCGCAGGAAGTCCGCGATGAAGGCGCGCTTCTCGAGTTTCCTGGTGGTGGCGGCGAGGGCGTCGCAGAGCTCGGCGAACGGTTGGAAGAGGGACATGGGTGGAGCAACGTATAGCGCATAGCGTACCGCGTTCGGGGCCACCCTCGGCGCGCTGCTCCGTCACTCTCACTCGCTCATCCCAGTTCACCATCCAAAGATGACCCGGTGTATATCTGTCTATCGCACCGTATCCAGCCGGTATTAAGGTACTGAAACGGTGATTGTCGCGGAGGGATCGCTCTGGACGCCATCGGCGTCCACCGATTCAACCATGTATCCGTACGTCTGCCCGGAAGCAGTGGTGGAATCGAGGTACGAGGTAGTCGTTACTGGCGACGCGTTAATCTGGACAAATCCAGCGGTTTGCTCGCGGTAAATGTTGTAGCTGACGGCGGGGTCGGAGCCGGTTTCCTCAGTCCATGTTAACTGCACGCCATAGGAGGAAGCACTCCCGGAGAGGGGCGTATTGCTGGTGGCGCTGCCGCATCCTGACAAGGCGATAGACGAGACGGTCAAGGCAAAAAGACCCAGCAATGAAAATACAGGACAGGACCCCCGCACGCTCCCTCCGAGAACCATGAGCAGAATTTGAGTGGTTCAATTTCAGCGGTTCAATGGACGGAGACTAGCAGGCCTGCGTTGCGGCGCAAATACCACCCTGGGGGCAGTGCCAGAGACAGAAAGCAGTGCCAGAGACAGAAAGAGGAGGCACCGAAGCAGCCTCCTCCTTCCAAGCCCGGCCTTGAAATAACTAGGCCGCTTTGGCTTCAACGTTGACGCTTTCGGCGATTGATGTCAGCTTCTCGTCCGCCGCCTTCTCTTCTTTGAGTGTTGCATCAAGAAGAGTGACGATCTGCTTCTCGCCCAGCAGGTTAGCGAAGTTTTTTGCCGAACCGTAAGCGGCGATCTCATAGTGCTCTACTCGTTGTGCATCGGCAATCAGGCCGGCATCCAGCACCGCGGGCTCGCCGCCTTCCTTGATCCGCTCGTCGGCTTCGCTGATCAGGCCTTTCATCCCATCGCAGGTCTTGCCCTTCGGGCTCGCTTCGAGTTGCTCGAAGATCTGCTCGAGGCGCCGGACATGTCCTTCGGTTTCTTTCAGGTGGCTCTCGATCGCCTTCTTCAGTTCAGGATCGGAAGCATTTTTGGCGACCTTGGGCAGAGCCTTGGTCAGTTGGTTCTCAGCCGAGTAGAGGTCCTTCAGTTCCTCGACAAGCAGCTCCCTCAGATTCTCATTCTTCATGCGTAGTTCCCTCCATGGGACCGGTGATGTAGGACAGAATTGCTGGCCGGAGTGGAAAGGGGCAGGCGGGTCAAACAGCCGTCACGTCCGGTTCCTGTGGTTAGGATGCTGCCATTAACCGGCGAGTTATCGCGTGAGCCCAGCGCGCCTGTTTCGGCGGCATTCGGCGGCTCGCGGCGATGGGGCCGTTTGAGCGGTCAGCCGTCTGTTATGATGGCCCGTTTTCGAGAGGCTCTGGCCATGCGGAGTGCGCTGCCCACCGTGCTGCTGCTTCTGACGCAGCTTCTGCTCCTGCCCACTGCCTGGGCGCAGGTGCTGGCGACGCATCCGTTCTCAACGGAAATCGACCGAGCGCGCGCCCTCGAGGCCGGTGCGAGCCCGACCGACATTCCCCACCACGTCCATTACGACCTGAAACTCTACAATCGCAAGGGAAAGCTCACCACGGGAACGTGGGATATCTGGCGCGATCCGCAGCACTACATTCGCGCCGAAATCGTGGCGGGCGATTTTCATTACACGCACATCGAAGACCTGGCACGCAAGCTGAACTGGCGGCACTTCAATACCGTGATGCCGCTGAAGGTTTATGACCTGCGCCAGAACTACCGCGAGCCCGACTACCTGGTAAAGGAGTTCAGCGCGTCCGGGGTGAGACATGACGTTGGGTTTCTTGAAGTGGCTGGATCGCCCTTCGACTGCACCAGCAGAATTGCCGACGTGCAGATTTGTTTCGATCCGCTGGTGCACATGCTGGCCTTCGCGCAGATGTATAACGAAACCGTTACGTGGGGAGACTGGCAGCCGCTCGGATCCCACAGCGTCCCGAAGCGGTTCCGCATTTACGACGCCGGCCGCGTGATGGTCGAGGCGGCCGGGATTGCGGAGGAAGTGAAGAAGTTTCCCGACGGGCTTTTCGTGATCCCCGCGAATGAGCCGGACATGGGGGAGCCGGAGGACGCTGGCGCGGCTCCGCATCAGGTGACCGGGATGAAGCCAATTGAGATGGTTTCTCTTTACGGAAACGTTCTGATCCAGGTTTCAGTCGATGCCGAAGGCAAAGTCCATAAGACCACCGTCATCGATGCGGACGATGAGGACCTCGTGCATGACGCCGAGGAGTTCGCCCACCACCTCACGTTCGCTCCGCAGATCAAGGATGGAGTTGCGGTGCCTTTCGAGCAGTACATTTATCTGCGTCACGCCCCGGCTATGCAGTGAGCGCCACTAGCGTGGGAGCTCTTCGACGCGGAGGGTCTCGTTCGCGGCGAGGTAGCTCTTGCGCCGGAACCAATCCTCCATCGAATCACGCAGGCGGTCGAGGGGGACGCGGAAGCCTGCCTCCAGCGCTCCGTCGCCGACCGGCAGCGTGTCGTCGAAGATGGCGTGGTTGGTGAAGTTGCGCATGGCGAAGTTGTCGATCCATGCGATAGGACACGAATGAGCTTCGCCGCTGGCGGTGAGGCGCTCGATACGCAGCTTGCGGATCCACACCTCAATATCCCTTGCTGTGGAGGATGAAGACGACGATGGAAGCCAGCAGACAATAGATGCCGAAGTAGTACCAGCGGCCCCGCTCGAGCCACGAACTGAGCCACTTCAACGCGACCAGGCCGGCAAGGAACGAAAAGACCGCGCCCAGCAGGCTCGGCAGCGCGGCGTGCGCGAAGCCGCTGGTGTCCGCGTGGTGCAGCCGGAGAGCTTCCCGCCCAATCGCGAGCGGTGTCAGGATCACAGCCAGGGCGAAGCTGAACGCCTCAACGCGCACCTTTTTAATGCCTTGCAGGATGCCGACGGAGATGGTCGCGCCGGAACGGGAGAAACCGCGAAAGGGGAGACACAAACCCTGCACCGCGCCGATGACCGCGGATTGGCCAAACGTGATCCGGTCCGATTCCGCTGAGTCGGGCTGCCGGCCTTCCACGATGCCGGCGATGAGGATGAGAACGCCGGCCGCGAACAGTGCCGGCGCGACAATCTCAAGGTGGCTGAAGAGGTCTTCGATCTGGGCCTTCGGCACTCCTTTGAACAGCGTGTGCTCGATGACTTTGATCAGGATTTCGCCGACGATCCCCGTAAGAACGGTAGCGATAATAGCGAGCCACACGAAGCGCTTCAGGGCCTCACCCTCGGAAAAGTAGGTCGCGCGCCATTGCTTCCAGAAGTACACGATGACGGCGAACATGGTGCCGGTGTGGAGCATGACCAGCAGCAGCGTCATCACCGGGGAGGAGGGATCGAGGCCCATCAGCTTCTCGGCGACGACGACATGCGCGGAACTGGAGACGGGCAGCAGCTCGGCAAGACCCTGAATGACGGCCAGCACTATCACCTGCAAAAGAGACATGATGAGATTTTAACGGTCGAGCCAGTTATTTTAGTAATTTGAATCGCGTCAAAACGAACCGGTATCATGGCGGGTGACGGTCCTGCATTCAGCTACCAGCGAGTTGGGGAAATACGCCCGCCCGCGCGCGGGGGGTCCTGCAGCTTCCCAGCAGATTCAGTATTCCAAAACCAAATCAGAACCAATTCCATAAACAGGGAGACAGGAAAGCGATGCGAATCGGTGTGTTGACGGGCGGCGGAGACTGCCCTGGCCTGAATGCCGTGATTCATGCGGTGGTGAGAAAAGGCATTATCCATTATGGTGACGAGTTTGTGGGGTTCTTAGAGGGCTGGCGCGGCGTGCTCGACAACAACACCGTGCCGCTGACGCTTGAAAAAGTAGATGGAATCCTGATCGAGGGCGGAACGATTCTTCGTACCTCGCGCACCAATGTCCGCAAGATCGAAGGCGGCATCCAGAAGTGCGTCGAGGTGCTGAAGGCCAACAAGCTCGACGCGCTCATCGCAATCGGCGGCGACGACACGCAATCGGTGACCAACGCCCTGATTGAGGCCGGCGTTCCAGGGGTGGGTGTTCCCAAGACCATCGACAACGATCTGAATGGGACCGACGTCTGCTTCGGCTTCGATACAGCAGTCATGATTGCCACCGAGGCGGTCGATCGACTGCACACTACGGCGGAATCGCACAATCGGGTCATTGTCTGCGAGGTGATGGGGCGAGACGCGGGCTGGATTGCACTGACCGCCGGCGTTGCCGGAGGGGCCCACGTGGTCCTGGTCCCGGAGAGGCCCATCGACCTCGAACACGTTTGCGCCATCCTCAAGTACAACCACGATCACGGCAAGAAATACGGCATCGTGGTAGTGGCCGAGGGTGCGAAGCTGCCTGACTCCGGCGAGCAGGCCACAAAAGGCGAGAAGGTCGATTCGTTTGGTCACGCGCGACTGAGCGGGATCGGCGAACACCTGGCCGAAGAGATCGAAAAGAAAACCGGCTACGAGACCCGCTCGGTCAATCTGGGCCACACCCAGCGCGGCGGCACGCCAACGGCTTACGACCGCATGCTGGCCACTCGCTATGGCCTGGCGGCGATCGACCTGGTCCACCAGGGCAAATTCGGCCGCCTCGTGGTGCTCCACGGGACGAAAATCGAGGACATCCCGCTGGCGGAGGCGATCGCTAAGAATCGGACTGTGGATGAAAGCTTCCTGTCTATCCTGACCTCACTGGAGCCAAAGCTCTAAAGAACAAACCTATTCTGTTGTTAGCAAAAGACTTGAACTGGATGAGGTGTGCAGGTCAATAACCCGCAAATTCGTGATTCCTTTCGTCATTCGACCTATGGTATACAGGGCGTGCCGCTTCACTTTGGAGAAATCCTTGAAAGCCTCTTCTGCCCAGCCCGAAATTCGCGAAGTCATGGACATCCGCCAGGCGGCCCACTACCTGGGGATCAGCGCCGACAGCCTCTATCGCTATGCAGCCACAGGGTTTATCCCTGCTTTTCGGCTCGGAAACCGATGGCGCTTCCGTAAATCGCGCCTCGATGAATGGATGGACCGCCGGTCCGCGCCGGAAGCTGCGGCTCCGAAGCTGGTCCGAGTCCAGCAGAAGAAGCCGGTACGGTCTGCGCGGGTGGTGGGGCGGGGCTCCCGAACCGGGTCGTAGCGTCACGGGTCGGACCGGATTCGGGCTGCTAAAAGAGTGCCGACCGCCACCCCTCCCGCGAGACCTTCCTTCAAGCGATGTTCTGTTAATGGGTGCCCGCTTTCGCGGCCAGCTGTTCGATCAGCGCCTGAAAGCGTAGCTCGCCCCGAAGCGGGGCAAGATCGGGGTCGTTTTCCACCCATTCTTTGTGACCGAATCCGCTGCGCACGGTTTTTTCGAGCAGATCGAGAGCGCGGCCGGATTCTCCGAGATGGGTGTAGAGGCAGGCGATGTTGTAAAGGGTCGTGTTCTCGTCGGGATCGAGGGCCAGGGCCCGCGCCGCCCAATCGAGGCAGCGCTCGCGATCTCCGAGCACGACAAGGGCTGCGGCGCCGAGATAAAGCGCGCGTGCATCTTCGGGGTGCGCAGCGACGTGGCGCTCGGCACGCGCGAACGTCGCGCGGCTGACAGCGCGAGCCTCATCGATCCTGCCCAGCGCGCGCAGGCACATGTCGAGGTGATTGAGGGACTGAACATCCGCCGGATCGAGCTCGCTGGCTTTCCGGAATAGAGCCGCAGCCTCTTCCATCTTTCCCTGGGTGAAGTTGCACCGGCCGTAGAAATAGGCTGCGTCATAGTACCTGGGGTTCAGGCGCATAGCCTCGGCAAATTCCTTCTCGGCGTCGTGGAAATTTTTGTTGAGGGATTCGGCGAGGCCGCGCGAGGCGTGCGCCTCAGCAGATTCGGGGTCGAGCTCGACGGCGCGGCGGCTCGCACTCGCCGCCTCACGCAAATTGTCCTCCGTAGCTTCGAACCACATATAAAGGAAGGAGCTCGAGTCGGCGACCCCGGCATACGCCGCCGCATAGCCAGGATCGATGGCAATGGCGCGGGCAAACATCTGCCGCGCATATTCCAGACTCTTGCGTCGCAGCTCGTAAAACACGCGGCGGCCCCGGAGATAGTAGTCGTATGCCTGGACGTCACGGGTGGGAATTTTCTCGATGGCGCGCTTTTCCTTATCGGTAAGCACCACGCGCAGAGTGCCCGCGATATTCTGGGCAATCTCGTCCTGAATCGCGAAGACATCTTCCAGTTGACGGTCGTAGCGCTCGGCCCAGACCGAATGGCCGGAGCGGGTTTCAGCGAGCTGGGCATTGATGCGCAGGCGGCTGCCGGAACGGCGGAGGCTGCCATCGAGGACATAGGCGGCGGTGAGCTGGCGGCCGATCTCGGCCGCGGGGACCGCTTTGTCTCGAAAAGGCAGGACCGCGGAGCGCGGCAGGAGGCGAAGTTCGGCGATCTTGGTGAGTTCCGTGATGATGTCCTCGGTCATCCCGTCGCGAAAATACTCGTCGTCCTTCTCGCCGCCCAGATTTGCGAAGTAAAGCACGGCAATGGTTTTTTCGCTTTTTGGGGAGGGAGTGGCGAGACGCTCGAGCGCCCGCAGAATCTCATCCATCGATGAGCAGCGCTGCGCGGGCGACTTCGCGAGACATCCGTCCACCAGCGTCTCCCATGCCGGCTCGATCTCCGGCAGAAGCTGGCGCAGCGGAACATGGGGGGTGCGCAAAATCGCATGCATGACGTCAACGGCGGTTTCGCCTCGAAAGGGGGTGCGCCCGGCAAGGCACTGATAAAGGAGCACGCCGAAAGAGAAGATGTCGCTCCGGGCATCGCCAGGTTCTCCGCGAATCCTCTCCGGCGCCATGTACTCCACGGTGCCTCCCATGACGGCGTGGGCGGATGAACGGGTCACGAAGTCCTCATCCGATTCGCCGGGACGGCGGTCGGGGCGCGCTAGTTCGGAGAGGCCGAAATCGAGAATCTTGACGCACGAGCGCGCATCGACCATGACGTTGGCAGGCTTGATGTCGCGATGAAAGACGCCGCAGCTGTGGGCTTCGCGCAGACCCTCGGCGATGGCGCGGACAATCGCGAGGGAAGAGCTGGGAGAGAGGGGAGTGTGCTGCAGCAGATCGCTGAGGGTTCGGCCGGAGACCAGTTCCATGGAGATGAAAGGGGGATCGTTGGCAAGATTCAGTTCGTAGACAGTAGCAATGTTCGGGTGATTCAGGCGAGAGGCGGTTTGTGCTTCTTTCAGGAGCCGGCTTCGAGCCTCGGGAACGGCGGCAAGATCGGGCGGGAGGAATTTGAGGGCAACCTCTCGACTGAGGATGAGATCTTCAGCTCGATAGACCGCGCCCATACCGCCTTCGCCGAGCTTGTTGCCGATACGGTAATGCGAGATGGTTTGGCCGATCATGCGAATGCCGGTGAACGAGTATCTTAAACGAGGGCAGAGACACACTGACGCGGCGGCGCGCTGCGTTCGAGGTCGGGTACCATTGTTTGTTTGATGGATACGGCTGGCGCGATGACGCTCTTGAATGACGATCGACTTTTTCCCGCGGATCCAGCGCAGAGGACCATTGCGCGGCGGCTTTATGCGGAGGTGCGCGGGCTGCCCATCATCAGTCCCCACGGTCATACTCAGGCGGCATGGTTCGCGGGCAACCAGCCCTTTCCTGATCCGGCGAAGCTCTTCGTTCAGCCCGATCACTACGTCTACCGGATGCTTTACAGCCAGGGCGTTTCGCTCGAGGATCTCGAGATTGGCGTGGATCATCTCAAGGACCCGCGCCGCGTCTGGCGCATCTTTGCGGAGAATTACTACCTGTTTCGCGGAACCCCGACGCGCCTGTGGCTCGACTACGCGTTTCACGAGCTCTTCGGACTCGAAGAGCGGCTGTCCGCGGCGACGGCCGATCTTTACTTCGACATGATCTCCGAGCGCCTGCTCACGCCGCAATTCCGGCCGCGCGCGCTGTATGAGCGCTTCCAGATCGAGGTGCTGGCGACGACGGATTCGCCACTCGATTCGCTCGCGGACCATGAGGCGATTCGCGATTCCGGATGGAAACCCCGGGGTGCGCCTCCCAGAGTTTTGCCCACCTTTCGGCCCGACCCAGTCGTCGACCCGGATTTTGCTGGATTCACGGAAAACATTGCCAGGCTGGGCGAACTCACCGGCGAGGACGGCCTCAACTGGGACGGCTATCTGCGCGCCCTCGCGAAGACACGCGCCCGATTTGAGGCGCTCGGTTGCACAGCGACGGATCACGGCCATCCAACTGCGCAAACGGCAAAGCTGTCACGCGAGGAGGCGGTGCGGCTTTTCGCCGCTGTGCTGGGAAGACGGGCCGACGCGCAGCAGAAGGAGCTCTTTCGCGCGCAAATGCTCACCGAGATGGCGCGCATGAGCGTCGAAGACGGTCTGGTGATGCAGATTCATCCCGGGTCGTTGCGGAATCACAACCAGAAGCTCTACGAGCGCTATGGCCGCGATATCGGCGCCGATATGCCAATCGCGATCGACTATGTGAGGGCGCTGCACCCGCTGCTCGAGCTCTTCGGCAATGAGAAGAACTTTACGCTGATCCTCTTCACGCTGGACGAAACCACCTACAGCAGGGAACTGGCGCCGCTGGCCGGGCATTATCCCTGCCTGCGCCTCGGGCCGCCGTGGTGGTTCCACGACAGCCCCGAAGGCATGCTGCGCTTTCGCGAAAGCGTGACAGAGACCGCCGGCTTCTACAATACTGTGGGCTTCAACGACGACACCCGAGCCTTCCTGTCGATCCCTGCGCGGCACGATGTAGCCCGCCGCATGGATTGCGTATGGCTGGCGCGGCTGGTCGCCGAGCATCGCCTGGATGAGGACGAGGCCGTCGAGGTGGCCCGCGACCTTGCGTGTAACCTGGTGCGCAAGGCGTATAAGCTTTAACGTCCCGCCATTTCCAGCGGGGCGTTCCCCGGGTGGTCAGCGGGCATCGGAGATTGAATGGTGTCACGAGGCACGGAATCGGGCTCGTTTTTTCGCACCCTTGGCTCTGCCGATCGCGTATCGCACCAGCGCTGGGTGATCTGCGCGCTGCTTTTTTTTGCCACGGTCATTGCCTATGTGGATCGTGGCGTCATCGCCTACCTTGAGAAGTTCCTCGAAGGCGTCATTCCAGGACTCAACAGCGTCAAATATGGATACATCCTGGCAGCGTTTCAGGCGGCCTATGCCATCGGTATGGTGGTCGCGGGGGGGCTGACAGATAAGCTCGGAACTCGCAAGTCATTTGCGATCGCGATCGGCCTGTGGAGCGTGGCCGCGATGTTGCCCGGTGCGGCGTTTTCTGTCGCTACGTTTGGCATTGCCATGTTTTTGCTCGGTCTGGGTGAAGCGGCCAACTTTCCTGCCTGCATCAAGACTGTGGCGGAGTGGTTCCCGAAGCGTGAACGCGCGCTCGCCACCGGCATTTTTAATTCCGGAGCCAATATCGGCAACATCGCGGTGCCGCTGGTGGTGCCGGCGCTGGTCGTGCTGGTGAGTTGGCGGGGTGCTTTCGTAGTCACCGGCGCCGCCGGCATGGTTTGGCTGATGTTTTGGCTCTTCTACTACCGCCGGCCCGAGCGGCACCCCAGTGTCTCGAAAGCTGAACTGGAACTGATTCTCAGCGACCCGATTGAAAAGCTCGACGCCGTCCCGTGGAGCCGCGTATTGCCGTGCAGGGAAACCTGGGCTTTCGCCATCGGCAAGTTTCTCACCGACCCCATTTGGTGGTTCTATCTGTTCTGGCTGCCCCGTTATCTGCAGTCGACCTTCGGCCTCAGCTTGTCTTCGAACCGCCTGCCGCTGGTTGTCGTCTACAGCGTTTCGACTGTGGGCAGCATCGGAGGTGGATGGATCTCTTCCGCTCTGCTCCGCGCGGGCAAGAGCGCCCAAGTTGCGCGCAAGACCGCCATGCTGATCTGCGCGCTCTGCGTTCTGCCGGTCTTCGCGGCGCCGCACATTCACCACCTTTGGGTTGTCGTCGGCCTCGTGGGCCTCGCGACCGCTGCGCACCAGGGTTGGTCAGCCAATTTGTTCACGCTCCCCTCCGACATGTTTCCCAAGGCGGCTGTGGGCAGTGTCATTGGTATTGGCGGCATGTCGGGGGCAATCGGTGGCGCCTTACTGCAGCTGGCGACGGGGTACATCGTAAAAATTACGAACAGCTACGTACCGCTCTTCGTGGTTGCATGCGTGGCTTATCTGGTGGCGCTCGCAATCATTCATGGGATTACCCCCAGGTTGGCGCCCGCCCGCATCGATATGAAAGCAGGGATCTGAGTATGAGCGTCCTGATCGCCCACGGCAACGAGCGAACGGAAATCTCCGGCTCGGAGTTGCGTGCGCTCCTCTTCGCGTCTCTCGATCGGCTCGGCCCCCGCCGCCGTGTGCTGGTCATCCCACCCGACATCACCCGGCTGCATTCGCGCGCCGGCGAGCTCACCCGCTATGCCTGGGAATACTATAGCGACCGCCTGGCGGCAATCCTGCCCGCCCTCGGAACGCACGCCGCTATGTCGTCCGAGCAGCTCACCCGCATGTTCGGCGATGTGCCACAGTCGCTGTTCCATATTCACAACTGGCGCACCGACATTGAGACCATCGGCGAGGTGCCTGCGGCTTTTATTGAAGAGCAGTCGGAAGGGAAGCTGCATTTTTCCTGGCCGGCCCAGGTCAACCGCCTGATCCTTCAGGGCGGTTTCGATCTGATCGTTTCCGTCGGCCAGGTCGTGCCGCATGAAGTCATCGGCATGGCGAACTACAACAAGAACATTCTCGTCGGAACGGGCGGCCGAGAAGGCATCAACCGCAGCCACTATCTCGGCGCGGTCTACGGCATGGAGCGCATCATGGGGCGCGCCGACAACCCCGTACGCCGCGTTCTCAACTCCGCTGCCGATCGCTTCCTGAAGCACCTGCCCATCGTTTACGTGCAGACCGTGGTCGGGCGCGCGCCCGACGGTGGACTTGCAACCCGAGGCGTTTTCATAGGCGACGATGCGGAGTGCTTCAGTCGTGCGTCCGAACTCAGCCTTAAAGTCAATTTCGAGATGCTCGACCAGCCGCTGCGCAAAGTGGTCGTCTATCTCGATCCGCACGAGTTCCACAGCACCTGGCTGGGCAACAAAGCTGTCTACCGTACGCGCATGGCGCTGGCCGATGGAGCAGAGCTGATCATCCTTGCACCGGCGGTCAAGGAATTTGGCGAGGATCGCACGATCGATGCATTGATTCGCAAATATGGGTACCACGGGACGCCGGCGACCCTCGATGCCGTCGCGAAAAACGCGGACCTCGCCGCCGACCTGAGCGCGGCAGCGCACCTGATCCATGGATCGTCGGAGGGGCGGTTCACTATCAGGTGGTGCCCCGGACATTTGACGCAAGAGGAAGTGGAGGGAGTTGGTTTTGCGTATAGCGACCTGAGCGAGATGCTGTGGCGCTACGATCCGGCAAAGCTCAAAGACGGATTCAATACTGTCGGCGGCGAAGAGATTTTCTATATTTCGAACCCCGGTCTCGGCCTGTGGGCGCACCGCGACCGATTCCGGAATTGACGGCCAGGATTGAGGACCAGAATGGAGGAGTCCGATGAGCGCACTTGAACTCGGCAGATTTTCTATCGGCGTAGGCGACCGCTTTGCTCACCAGGCAAAGGCGCAGTTGCAGTCTTGCATGGAAGCCGCGCACGCCGGCGTCGAGGTAATTCCCGTGTGGAACAAATCGAACCGCGAACACAACATCATCGGATCGGAGCCGTCCGAAACGCGAGCGGCCGCGGATGCGGCAGTGAAGGCGCTGGGATGGAAGAAGCCGTATTTCTGCGATGCGGACCACATCAACCTGACGACTGTCGATCGCTTCCTCGCGCCCTGCGACTTCTACACCATCGACGTCGCCGACTACATCGGCAAGCCCGCCGATCCCTCGGCGATCGAGAGGTTCGTCAAGCGCCGCTCCGTACTAACTGGCAAAGTCAGCCTTCAGGGTCTCGACGAGCCATTCGAAATCACTCCGGCGCTGCTTCGCTCCACGGCAGCTAAGTTTCTCTTTGCCATCGAAGAGGCCGGCAAGGTCTATCGCAAGATCGAAGCGGCAAAGGGAAAAGGGAACTTCATCCCCGAAGTTTCGATGGACGAGACCGACGTGGCGCAGACCCCGGCCGAGTTGCTGATCATTCTGGCGGCGATCGCCGACGAAGGCATCCCGGTGCAAACCATTGCGCCGAAATTCACTGGCCGATTCAACAAGGGCGTCGATTACGTTGGAGACGTGGCGCAGTTCCACCGCGAGATCGTGCTTGATGTCGCCGCGATTGCCACGGCGGTGCGAAATTTCGGACTCCCGGAGAATCTCAAGCTTAGCGTGCATTCGGGCAGCGACAAGTTTTCGATCTATCCAGCAATCCACGATGCAACCAGGAAATCGGGCGTCCATTTAAAGACGGCGGGAACCAACTGGCTCGAAGAACTCATCGGCCTCGCGGAGTCGGACGGCGAAGGCCTCGCGCTCGCGAAGGAGATTTACGCCGAAGCCTATGCGCATCGCGAAGAGCTGTGCGCTCCCTACGCC
>CAZSWI010000079.1:0-13752 GCA_964610635.1 uncultured Acidobacterium sp. | reverse complement strand
GCCTGCCGAAACATCCGTGCCGACAAGTCTCCCGCCATGATGCTGCGCGCCTGCAACAACAGCGTTCGCGAAAACGACTGGCTGAACCCACGCACCCCCGTCAGCGCCGCCACGCCCACCGCCACCGACAACAGCACAAACATGAATTTCGCCTTGCCGGCCCGCAGCTCGCGCCATGCAATCCGAACCGCCGTCGACCAGGGCAAAGCCTGCTTCTGCCGTATTAACTCATCGCCCGCTGTCATATCGACTTCGCCTCGTGCGCCGAAGGCGCGTCTGCCTCGATGGCAAATCGCTGCAGATCGTCAGCCACCACCAACCCATCCCGCAGCTGAATCCGCCGATCCGCGCGCTCCGCAATCTGCATATCGTGCGTCACCAGCACCAGCGTGGTGCCGGACTCGCGCTGCCGCACCCCGAGCAGCTCCAGCACATGCTGCCCGTTCACCGAATCCAGATTCCCCGTTGGCTCATCGGCCAGCACAATCGGCGGCTCCAGCACAAACGCCCGCGCCAGCGCCACCCGCTGCTGCTCCCCACCCGAAAGCTGCACAGGATAATGATGCAGCCGGTCCTCTAATCCCACCGCAACCAGCAGCGGCTCCGCTTTCTTCCGCGCATCGCCTCGCGCATTCAGCTCATACGGCAGCATCACATTTTCGAGCGCCGTCAGCGTTGGGATCAGCTGATACGACTGAAACACAAACCCAATGCGCCTCCCACGCACCTCCGCCAGCTTGTCCTCTTCAAGACGGCTAATCGCAATCCCATCCAGAATCACTTCCCCCTCCGAAGGCGAATCCAGTCCGGCCAGCAATCCCAGCAGCGTGCTCTTGCCACTGCCACTCGCGCCCATGATCGCCGCAAACTGCCCCTTCGGAATCACCAGATCGATCCCCCGCAATATCTCCACCGTCCGCGTCCCATTGCGAATCGACTTCTTCAGTCCCCGAACCTCAATCATCCGTTCTCCTCAACTGCGCCCCGGCTACACTGGTTAGGGTAAAAATTGAAATGTCATCCTGAGCGAAGTTTGACGCCTCGGCGTCAAATGCATCGAAGGACCTGCATTTCTTTACGGCTCGCCTCAGAACTAATCGTGACATACAAAGTGCTCCCCGAAAATCGCCGCTTGTTCATTCTCCTCGCTACGCTCGCCTGCCCTCTCTATCTGTACGCCGCTCCACCACGCCCCGTTCTCGCTTCCCAACGAGCCATTCCCATCATTGACTGCTTCGGCGACAGCATCACCGCCGGCTATGGCGTCGAACCCGGCCACGCGTACCCCGACGACCTCCAGGCCGACCTCGACCATCGCGGCTACCATTACAAAATCGTCAACTCCGGGATCAGCGGCAACACCAGTAAAGACGGAGTCGACCGGTTAAGAGAAGTCCTCCGCCTGCACCCCGCCATCGTCATCGTCGAATTCGGCGGTAACGACGGCTTGCGCGGCATCCCCATCGCCGACACGCGCCGCAATCTGGACACCATCGTCTCCACCCTCGTCCACGCCGGCAGCAAAGTCATCCTCGCCGGCATCACTCTCCCGCCCAACTACGGCGCCGACTACATCCATCAGTTTGACGAAACCTTTCGCCTCACCGCGTCAAAATTCCATGTAACGCTTCTGCCTGAACTCTACGCGAACGTCTACACCGTCCCTGCCGCCATTCAGGACGACGGCATTCACCCCACCGCAAAGGGCGCACAACTCCTCGCCGACAACTTCCTGCCACTCTTACTGCCTCTTCTCCACAAATAGGTTCCGAACTTCACCTCGTTCTGGTCGCCCACCAGAAGATCACCGCCACCCTCTGCGCCGCCAAAAGCCTCTCTTTGGTCCTCGTCATTCCCACCGGTCGCGAAGCGGTCCTGCGTAAGCAGGACGACGGTAAAATCCACGGCCTTCAGGCCGTGGATTTCGCGCAGAAAGACTTCAGGCTTTAGCCCCGGAACCCGCCCTCCAGCACAATCTCGAATTCTGGTTGCGATGCACCGGCTACCCGCGACCCGCTGTTTAGTTGCGCCCATTTCCCAGCAACAAATCCCTCCCCGCGTGTTTTCACCTTGCGTAAGGCGAATGACAATCGCACGAACGCAACAAAGTCATCCGCCCCCAGGAGCCCACGCCATGAAACTCTCACTCGTTGCAACTGCCCTTCTCGCCCTCACCAGCACAGTCGCGATGGCGCAGACCATCAACCAGCGCAAAGTCGACCAGCAGGACCGCATTGCCCAGGGCATTCGCAGCGGCCAGCTCACCCCTCGCGAAACCGCTAACCTCGAAGGCCGCGAAGCCTCCATCAACCGCGAAGAGTACCGCATGCGCCGCGCCGACGACGGCCGCCTCACCGGCCGCGACCGCGCCGCTCTCACCTGCCGCCAGAACCGCGTCTCCCGCGCCATCTATCGCGACAAGCACAACGGCTTCGTCCGGTAAATCTGTCCCGTAATTCCGTTTCCGGTGGCCACATCTGCCTGCACTTTGCGGATGTGGCTGCCGCGCCCCGAGTGTCTTTGTGTGATTGGCAGAGAAACTCAGCCAGCGACACGGCCAGGTTTTCAAACTCTAAACTCTAACCCCTAAACTCTGCCATTTCACACCAGCACGACGAACGGCTGAAACAGCGTTCCCGCCACTCTCCGCCCCACCGCCACCAGCTCCCGCTGCCCCTCAAAAATCTTCACCAGCGCCGCCCCCGAATACTCCGGCAGATTCACCTGCATCCCGTTTCGAATCCGCCCCGCCGTCTGCTCGTCGGCCGTCACAGGCGGCATCTCCGGCAACAGCGTTCGCGGATGCGGCATCCGCTCCTCCAGCTTTCCTTCCGCTCCCAGAACTTCGACCTCCTCCAAACTCAGCGCCTGCTCAAGCGTGAAAGCCCCTGCCGCCGTGCGCCTCAGGCTCGCCAAATGTGCACCGCACCCTAACCCCTGCCCCATAGCATGCGCAATCGCCCGCACATATCCGCCCGCGGAGATCTGCATAGCGAACCAGGCCTTCTCCCCCGACACTCTCTCGATCGAAAACGCATCCACCGTAATCTTCACCGGCTTCAGCTCCGGCGTCTTTCCCGCCCGCGCCAGCTTGTACGCCGGTTTCCCGTCAACCTTCTTCGCGGAAAACGGCGGCGGCATCTGCTCAATCTCGCCTGCGAATTTCGCCGCTTCGGCCCGCACCGCATCGAGTGTGAGCGCAACGGCCCGCACTTCGCCGACGGCCTGCCCCTCGGCGTCATAAGTATCCGTCGCGGTTCCAAATCGTATCGTCCCCGCATACGTCTTCGCGCTTGTACCAAAGAATTGTGCCAGCCGCGTGTACTTACCCAGCAGCAGCGGAAGCACCCCGGTCGCCATCGGATCCAGCGTCCCCAGATGCCCCACCGACCGCTCGCCCGTTGCGCGCCGCACCCGCGCCACCACATCGTGCGACGTCATCCCACCCGGCTTATCGACAATCAGGAGCCCATTCACTCATGTAACGATATCGCTTCCCGTGCCTTCGGAAACTCTAATTCCTGAACTCTAAACTCTGTCCCCCATCCGCTCCCGGATTAGCGACAGAAACTCCGCGCGCGTGTTTTGCTTCTGAAACACTCCCAGCATCGCCGAAGTCACCGTCGACGAATTTTGCTTCTCCACCCCGCGCATCATCATGCACAGATGCCGCGCCTCAATCACCACCCCCACGCCCTGCGGATGAATGGCCTCCTGGATCGCCTCCGCAATCTGCCGCGTCAGCCGCTCCTGCACCTGCAACCGCCGCGCAAACACATCCACCAGCCGTGGAGCCTTGCTCAGACCAATCACCTTCCCGTCGGGAATGTAGGCGACGTGCACCTTCCCAAAAAACGGCAACATATGATGCTCGCACAACGAATACATCTCGATGTCTTTCACAATCACCATCTCGTCATACGCAACGTCAAACAGTGCCCCGTGCAAAATCTCCTTCGGGTCCTCGCGATACCCCTTCGTCAGGAACTCGAGGGACTTTTCAACCCGCTCCGGCGTCTTCTCCAGTCCATCCCGCGTGGGATCGGCGTCATACCGCCGAATAATCTCCCGAAACATCTCCTGCGTTGTTACGTTTTCCAGGCCGGTTGCCCCGATTATCTCCGCATCCAGCTTCTCCCGATCCTCATCGACCGCCATTCGCGTCACGCTCTCTTCCTCCTCGAGAATCCGCAAGGAACCGCCTCTCATCTCTAATACCTAAAACGCCGCCCTCAAGAAATCGGATCTTCGCAGTACTCAAAAAAGTTGTTTGACGTCTCTTCCACTCGCACCGCCAGCGTCATCTCCCGCGGCAAAACCACCGCCAGACGCCGGTGAATCTCGATGACCAGGTTTTCCGTCGTCGGCACAACTTCGCGAAACACCTCCAGCGTGTTCAGATTCTGGTGGTCGAACGGCTCCAGCACCTCGCGCCGCACCCAGCCATCCAGCTCCGCCAGATCGCACACCATGCCTGTCCGCTTGTCGATCTCCCCGCCTACAATCACTTCAACCGTGTAGTTGTGCCCATGCCCATGCGGATTCGCACACTTCCCATAAACACTCTGATTCTCCGCTTCGCTTAACGACGCCGAGAATAGCCGATGCGAAGCGCTCAGCAGGTACCGCCGCCCCAGATGCGCTCTGGCTGTCGTTGCCCAAAGATGCGGGCCGTCCTGGTCCAACCGTCCACCCTCCATGAAGAATCGCCCTACCCTGGATCGCTCACGGCTTCGGGGTTAGCCTCCGTAGCAGTCGGCGAATAAATCCGGCATCTCATACACCCGCACCCGGTGCAACCGCGCCCCCGGAATCTTCCCCTGTAATCTCCGAAAAATCGCCACCGCGATGTTCTCCGTCGTCGGAATCGCGGTCTTAAACTCCGGCACTTCCAGATTCAGGTGCCGATGATCGTAAGCCGCCACAACTTCCTTCTCCATCGCATCTTTCAGTTGCTTCAGATCGACCACGAAGCCCGTCACCGGATCGACCTCGCCCGCCACCGTCACCTCCAGTGTGTAATTGTGACCGTGACCGTTACGATTGGAGCACTTCCCGAACACGCGCGCGTTCTCCTCCGCGCTCCACGCCTCGTTCCAGTAATAGTGCGAAGCCGAAAACTCCGCCTTCCGCGTCAACAAAATCATGGGTGTGCTCTGTGTAACTCGCTTCTCGCTCGCCTTTCGCTCGTTTTCTGCTAACAGTCTTTTGCTAAACGCTGTTCGCTGACAGCTTCTCGACCGGCTTCTTCCTCGCTCTTCGCTTCCTCCTGGCTACGAGCTACCGGCTGTCGGCTATCTTCTGTTCCCTGCCTTTCCAGACTACCTGCTTCACCACCCTCACGCGAAACCAGCTCCGCCACAGCAACACCGCATACAGCGGAATCCCCACCGGCGCCAGCACCCAGTCCCTGAACGGAAAATTCGACTTTGCCATCCGCCCATACAATCCCCACAATGCCCGCAACCACACCAACACCAGCGCGGCCGTCGCTATCGGGGTCCCCAGCACTCCGGTGTTGACCGAATGGCCCGGCCCGCGCAGCCACCACAGGAACCAAATCAACGCCGGCACTCCCACCAGCACGCCCAACTGCAGCAGCCGAATCCCCGCCAGCATCGGAGCATTCCCAAAAAGCAGCGCCAGGTTCTTCGTCCACCCCTCGCACATCGCCCCAAAGCTCCGATACATCCGCGCCGACACCGCCTCCGGCGCATAGCGAAACCGCAGCCCCAGCTTCCGCCGCTTCACCAGCGAGGCCAGCTCCACATCCTCCAGAATGGCGCCCTTCACCGCCGCGTGCCCGCCAATCTTTTCGTAGACATCTCGCCGAACCAAAAGAAACTGCCCGTTCGCCGCCGCTACCAGCCGCGCCGGATCATTCACCTTCGCCGGCGCATACGTCACAGCCAGATCGCTGAACACCAGCGGCATCAGTGCCCGCTGCGCCAGCCCCCGGACAATCTGCCGCGGCGAGTACGACAGCATCCCCACCTCATGCCGCTCCGCCTCAATCATCGCCAGCCGCACATGCCCCGGCTCATGAATCGTGTCCGCATCCGTGAACAGCAGCCACTTCCCGCGCGCAGCCTGCGCCCCCGCCCAACAAGCGTTCGCCTTCCCCGTCCAGCCCCGCTCCAGCTTCGGAGCATCCATCACCGTCACGCCGTGAAGGTGCGCAGCAATCTCACGCGTCCCATCCGTCGACCCATCATTGACCACCAAAATCTCCCAATCCACGCCGAGCCGCCAGCCATCCTCCTCCTGCGCCACCAGCGAACGCAGACACTCCCCCAAACAATCTTCCTCGTTGCGCGCGGGAATAATGACAGAAAGGATCAACGGAAGGCGTCCACGGTAGCTGCACCTTATTATAGAAACGTGCCCGCCCCACCTGATCTTAGGCGTCGCCTCACCCGCCGCTCTGTCGCGGACGCCCTTCTCTATACCCTGCACCCTGTACCCTGTACCCTGCTTCTCCGCGCCCTGCTTTTCTGTTGCCTGTTGCCTCTTGCCTGTTCCCTGCTTTCCTGCGATCGCGGCAGTCATCCCGCCCAGGTCGGCGAACAAGCCCCTGACATCGTCATCCACGACGGCGCGCAAACCGTCAGCCTCGCCGACTACCGTGGTAAAACCATCGTCCTCAACTTCTGGGCCAGCTGGTGCCCGCCGTGCATCGAAGAGTTCCCCTACCTCATCGATCTCCAGCGCCGCATGCCCAACATCGTCGTCCTCGCCGTCAGCTTCGATACTGACGCTAACGCCTATCGCCAATACCTCATCGATAACCACATCGCCGGCATCGTCACCATCCTCGACCTGTCACAGCAATCGAATCACGCATTCGATACCACCCGTCCCCCCGAAACCTACATCATCGATGCCGGTGGCACCATCCGCCGCAAGTTCATCGGAGCCCAGGATTTCACCAGCCCCGAGATTCTGAACTACATCAGGAACCTTTAGGTGGAAACCATGATCAAGCTGCCGTGTTGGAAGTGGTACAGCTCCACGCCACGCGGAAGAACCACAACCCCAAAACCCAGCGACGGCCAGGTTCACCCCACAGCAAGAAGCAAACTCCCCTGCCGCTTGAACTTCAATGCGAATCGATTACGAGTTCACGCCCAAAGTACTGTCCTGCGCCATTTTGAAAAAGCACAGTCTCAAGTCCTCCCTTCTCTTCCGCGAGCTGCTCACTCTCTCCGGCTCTCCGGCGCCAGCTTTGACCGGACCGCGCAGCTTTGACCAGACATAGATAAGCTAGGGCCTGTTAACTCTATTGGGATGGGTGGCGTTGCGTGCGAAAATCCGGTCAGACGAAGACTGAGCGAGTTGTCTAAGGCAACGCCGAAGGCGCCTGCCCTTCTTACACCATCACCATGACACCCATGACCACTCCGAACAACCAGCCCCCCTCCCACCACGAGCCCCGCTGGCCGGCCCTCATAGCCCTGCTCGCCGTCGGAGGCCTGCGCCTCGCACTTCCCGAATCGCTCTCTTACGGCCCTGACTGGCTCCTGCTTCTCATCATCGGTGTTCTGGCCATCCCCAGCATCTGGGCGCACCGTCGCGCCCTCAACACCCTCAACCGCATCCTCGGTTACGTCATGACCTCCATCGTCACCCTCGACATGATCTGGTCCCTCGGCCTCCTCATCGCCGCCCTTCCCGCGCACAAGCAATCGCCAACCGCCCTGCTTGAATCCGCCGCCGCGCTCTGGATCACCAACATCATCGTCTTCGCTTCCTGGTATTGGCGTCTCGATGGCGGTGGCCCAACGGCCCGCGAACTTCGCGGCGTCCACACCGACGGAGCTTTCCTCTTCCCGCAAATGACTCTTGACCAGCAATCTCGCGTCGCCATGGGCGAACAATGCTGGAACCCCGGTTTCGTCGACTACCTCTTCCTCGCTTTCAACACTTCCACCGCCTTCTCTCCCACCGACGTGCCGGTTCTTTCGCGCTGGGCCAAACTTCTCATGATGATGCAGTCGGTCATCTCCCTGGCCACCTTGGCCCTGCTAGCCGCCCGCGCCGTCAACATCCTCTGAGCGTGGCCGTGTAGAGCCACCTAACCAGACAGGACTTCTGCGTTTTAGAGGATTGGAGGCCTTCGCGATTTAGTTTCGCAAAGCCGGCCGCCCGCATCCGGGCCTCGGTAAAAGTGTCACACTCTCGATGCTCCCAGGCCTCGAGCCGTCTCGGTCCACTACGGAGATGAGCTTACCGGAGGCGCTCCCGCGGGTTTGCCTCTTCCGCCGCTAATTTTATTCAACTCGGCCAATGTAGACGCCGTATGGGCCAAGTTGAACCGACCGCAGAGACCCTGGATCGGGCGCGCCGGGGGACTTGAGCAGGGTTGTTGCGCGAGTACCATGGATGCCTTTTGCACTCAGATCGAAGCTGATCGTCTGCGGTTGGTCGGTGAAGTTGCACGCAACCACAACGGCTTCCTGGTTGCCGGCTTGGCGTAGCCATGAAAGCACATGCTCGTCGCCCGTGTTGAGCATGGTCTCCGCGCCGTCACGCAGCGCCGGGTCGCTCTTCTTGAGCGCAATCAGCTGCTGGTACCAATGGAGCATCGAATCGGGCTCGTGCTCCTCGACGGCTACATTGATTGTTTTATAGCTCGGCGGAATCGGCAGCCAGGTCTTCACGCCGCGCGGCGAGAATCCGGCATCCGGACCGTCGTTCCATTGCATCGGAGTCCGCTCGCCGTCGCGGCCTTTCTCTTTGGGCCAGCCCGTGATGCCGATAGGATCCTTCACATCTTCCTTGCGCGTAGGAGGCGTCGTGACCATGCCGATTTCGTCGCCGTAGTACATCATCGCGGTGTCGCGTGATGCGAACAGCACGGCTGCGGTAACGCGGCCCACGTCCTCGTGATGCGGCTCGTGATCGTAACGATCCCAGCGCGGATTGTCGTGGTTATCGAAAACAAAGAGGGGCTGCTCGCCGCCGATTTCGGTCTCAGCTTCGTTGATCCGCTGGCGGAAAAGATTAACGTCGAAACGATTGATGAAGCCGACCTCCATATCCATCGGCAGATCGAGCTCGTCGTTGTGTGGACCATACATTTTGCGAAGATCGTCAACGGAGCGAAGATAGGTCTCGCCGATGAGCACGACTTTGCGCCCATGCGTCTGATCCGCCACCTGGCGCAGTTCCCGCAACACATCGTGAACCTCAGGCAGATTGTCGGTCTTCAGCGTATCGACTTCTTTATCGCCGTAAGCATTAATGAGCGGCTTGCCATCGGGCCCGCGAACATAGTTTTCGTCGGTGTCGCTGGGGTCCTCGAAGAGCGAAGTGATGGCGTCCAGGCGAAAGCCCACGACGCCGTGCTCAATCCAGAAGCGCTCGACCCCGTACATTGCTTTGCGTACTTCTGGATTGTTCCAGTTGAGGTCGGGCTGCTGGATGTAGAAGCGGTGGTAGTAGTACTGCCCGGTCTTCGCGTCCCACTGCCATGCGGAGTGGCCGAAGACGGAGAGCCAGTTGTTGGGCGGCTCGGGCTTGCCGTCGACCATCTTCGGGTCGTGCCACATGTACCAGTCGCGTTTGGGATTCGTGCGCGAACTGCGCGACTCAATGAACCACGGATGCTTGTCGGAGGTATGGTTCAGCACCAAATCCATGATGATGCCGATGTTGCGCTTGCGCGCTTCCGTCACCAGGCGATCGAAGTCGGCGAGCGTTCCATACTGAGGGTCGATTGCGGTGTAGTCGGAGATGTCGTAGCCAAAGTCGACCTGCGGCGAAGGATAAATGGGTGTGAGCCAGATGGCGTCGACGCCGAGGGCCTGCAGGTAGTCGAGGCGCGAGGTGATGCCGTTGAGGTCGCCGATGCCGTCGCCGTTCGAATCCTGAAAGCTGCGCGGATAGATTTCGTAGATAACGGCGTTCTTCCACCAGTTCAGATTCTGCATGGAACCGGCTGAGCCTTGCTGGGCGATGAGGGGTGTGCTTAACGCTGTCGCGAGGAAGAGAGGAAAAAGGCGGCGGACAAACGCATTCATTGGGACGACGCTCCTGATCGCCGACGGAGTGTTCGCCATCCGAAAGCAGAGATGGCAGATGCCGGCTGCGATCCAGTGCCGAATCCTAACACGTTATTCGCAGTCAATGGAGCGGCAGCCGAGCCAGATTGGCACGCGCCTCCGCGTCGTCGGGCGCAATCTGCAATGCGTGTTGAAAATCGGCCCGCGCCGCATTTGGTTTTCCCTGCCGCGCTTCCAGAACACCGAGATTATTCCAGCCGTCGGGGTCCTGAGGCTGCAGGCGCAGCGCCTCGCTCTGCTCGTCGATTGCTTCCCGCAGCTGGCCGGTTCCTGCCAGAACCTGGGAGAGCAGGGCGTGCAGTTCCGCATTTTTCGGCGCCAGGCGCGCCGCTTCCCGCAGCTGTATCAGCGCCTCGGCGGGCCGCCCGGATTGCGTGAAGGCCAACGCAAGGCGCTCGCGCGTGTCGATATCTTCAGGATTCTTTTGCGATGCCGCGGCAAGTAAGTCGATGGCGTCCGCAGGGCGCCCCGCTGCGATGGCGATTTCCCCCAGGTGGTAGAGCGCGGTGAAATTCTGAGGGTCGATGGCGAGTGCGTTTTTAAATTCCACCTGCGCGGATACGTTGTCTCCCTTGCCGAGCAGCGCGATACCGAGCCCATTGTGCCCGGCTGGATCGTGCGGGCAATAGACGAGCATGGCACGGAACTGGGACTCTGCATCCTGGACCTTGGACTGCTTCAGCTCAATCCCAGCAAGGTTAAAGCGTGCATCGCAGCTATCGGGCCCAACTGCGATGGCCTGGCGAAATGCCTGCTCGGCCGCCTCCCCGTCACCCGCGCTCTCCAGCGCAGCACCGAGACTATTGAGCACGCGCGAGTCGTCGGGATGAGCGCCGATTAGCCTGCGATAAGCAGCAACTGCCTGGCTGTATTGTCCTAAGGCGGCCAGCGTTGAAGCAAGGTTGTACATGGCGACGGAATCATCGGGTACTTTGCTCAGGCGGTGTTCCATCCATGCCTGCTCGAGCACCAGACGCGGATCCGGGCTTCCTTTCGAAATATTGACGGGCAGAACCTGAATCCAGAGGTGCGCCATTTCGTCTACGGAGCGATTGCCTGCGCGCACCCGAATGGGAGGCGAGTTTGGGTTATGGATGTTCTGCTCTGAGTTGTCATACACGTAGTGCATATGCAGGACTGTGCCGCGTGGCAGAAACACAGGATTGCGATAGCGATAGACCGACTGGCGATCGATGTCCCAGTTCGGAATGCGGACCAGCCATCTCTTTTGTCCGTTGGGCAGGATTGCCCAACCGTCCAGCTCGCGGCCGAGGTAGTGCGCATGGGGATAAATACCGAGAACCTGTAAGTCCAGGGGAAGACTCAGCTCGTCCTCAACGACGAAATCGCGTGCGCCCGCCGGGATGTCCAGATCGCGATCGTCTTCAAGCTGCAGCAGCATGGGATGGCTCGACGGCGGCCGATCGGTGAAATACAAACCAATCTGCGCGTCGATGGTTTCCGTTTTGCCGCTGGGTTTCAGGTGCATGTTGAGGATGAGATCGTTACCCGGATCGAGCCGCCACGGCATTCCGCGCGGTTCCTCCAGCACCGGTGTATCCGGTTTCCAGAAGAGAAAATGACTGTCTGGATCGAAAGTATTTCCTCCGTCTAACTCCAGCTCCATTCCCGGAATTCCATCCTTCCAGTCGGCCGGGTGATCGCGCCGGTACGACCCGGTTCGATCGATGAGCACGTTGGCATGATGAACGGCCTGCGCTGTTCCCGGGAGGATTTCCATTGCGCGAATGAAATGGGTCTGCGCAAGCGAATAGGGAAGAACAAAGTTGCGGAAGACGTCGGTGCCGGAAGCCGCGAGTGTATAGGGGCGTTCGATGGAGAGGATCAAATCGGGTTTGCCCATCTGCCAGGTCGCATCGTAATGCGGCGCGGCCGGAGCCTCGCTGGGATTGCCTTCGGGAGTTCCGGACTCGACCCATTTGCGGATGAGCGTAAGGTCCTCGACACTAAGCCGCCGTTCGCCCGCAAAGTCGCCATATCCATGCGCGGGCAGCCACGGGGGCATGTAGCGCGACTGCGTAACCTCGAGGATTTGCTGCTCGCGACGGCGCGCGTCGGCATAGGAAAGCAGACTGAAGGGTCCCGCGCCACCGGGATGATGGCACGCGGTGCAGTTTCGGTAGACAATCGGCGCGATCTGCCGGCTCCAGGTCACAGGAGCTTCCGCGGCGCGAATCGCGGGATCCGGCGCGAACAGAGTTGCAATGGCGCACACCGCGAGCGCCAAAGAAGCGGGTAGCAGAATTCTCATGGTTTGTTTAGCGGCACGATCGAGCACCCGACAGGAGGTCCGCCGGGCGCCGGGATGGGACGGTTCGCAAGCAGCGCATGCAGCGCATCCTCGAGATCATGTCTGTTCGCGGAAGGACGCTCCTGCCCCAGCGAGAGGTAGCGATCGTCGATGCGCCCGCGGTACACCTCGCGCAACGCCGTGCCGGCGGGAACAAGGATTGCGGCCTCGGGCGTGATGGTGGCGTGCGCGATTGCAGTCAGGCGCTGACGGTTGTCCAGCACAACGTCGGCGTGAATATCGAATTGTTGCTGGTGATGGCGAACTGCCTCCGGTGTTTCTTCAGGGTTCGGGTACACCCACCAGAAGCGCACGCCCGCGGGTTTGAATTCGCGTTCGATTCGTTCTATCTCGGGAACGTAACGGTTGGAGATGGGACAATCCGACGCGGCGAAGAAGAGCACGATGGCCGGCGAGCCAGGCGGCGCCAGTCGATCGATAGGGTGGCCGTTGAGGTCTACGCCGAAAGGCTGACTGGCGCACAAGGCCGTCGAGGTCCAGCAAAACAGCGCCATCATCCTTGCGCGCAACATCATCGTCTGCCCACGGTAGCACGCGGGCTGCGCGACAGCATAATGCGACTGGTAAATCGATTCATCGTCGAGTGCATCCTTTAAGTAATAAACTGCATCTCGCTTTTGCTCTTCGCGAAGTGTCTCCTCCTCTTGACAACGCAAGTAATAAACGCCTAGAGTCACACCGCAGTAAGACGTATTGCCGTGCCCTTTGCGGCTGGTTCCCCAGTTCCTGGCGGTTGTTATACCAACCGCTAGCCGCGAGCAGAACACCAACGCATTTCCAAAACAGCTGTTGCAGATCCGCAATTTGAGACGCGGCCGATTCAAAAAATTGAGCGGCCGGATGTGGCATGTATGCCGGAGCATCGGCACTTGTTGTTCTGATGGTCCTCGCTACAGAAGGTCGGGACGGGAGCATAGCTCCTGGTAAGTCTTTTGGAGGCAATTATGAAATTCACCAGGCTCATTGCGGCCTGCGCTGTTTTTGCGGCGCTGTGCTTCTCCACCAACTCACAAGGCCAGGCCGTCTACGGCTCCATCAACGGAACCGTGACCGATAACACGGGCGCCGTAGTTCCCAACGCCACCATTACCGTGACCGACGTTTCGAAGGGTACATCGATCAAAGTCACGTCCAATGCCTCCGGTGAATACCTCGCCGAGCACCTGATTCCCGATATCTACAACGTGAAGGTCGAAGCCCAGGGATTTGAAACCTTCGAGGCCACTGGTGTTACGGTGCAGGCCGATGCTTCTCCAAAGATCGACGCTTCGCTCAAAGTCGGCGCAGCTTCGCAGACGGTGAACGTGAACGCGGATACCATACCGGAACTGAAGACCGACCGCGCCGACGTCGCGA
>CAZSWI010000078.1:0-13926 GCA_964610635.1 uncultured Acidobacterium sp. | reverse complement strand
CACGGATGCTTTTGGCACTGTCACCGTTGCAAATACGGATCGGTGGTTCCGGCAACGCGCGCGGAGTTCTGGGCGGCGAAGCGCGGCGGCAACGTTGCGCGCGACCGGACCAGGGCGGCGGCCCTGCGCCGGCTGGGATGGCGGGCGATCGTGCTGTGGGAATGCGAGGTGCGGAGTGAGGAAGCGGTATTGGCAAGACTCCGGAAGCTACGCATCGACCGCTGAGGTAGCATCATCTTCGAATGTCCGACCTCGCCAACCTTCCCACAGAAGCGCGCAATCCCGCGTCGGAGCGGCTCGATGAGTTGCCGACAATCGACATGCTGCGCGTGGTCCATGCGGCGGATAGGGAGGCAGTCGAGGCGGTGGAGCGCGAGTTGCCGCGCATTGCGGCTGCTGTCGACGCAATTGCCAGGCGGATCGAAGCCGGCGGCCACCTTTTCTATCTCGGCGCGGGGACTTCGGGACGACTTGGAGTGCTCGATGCGTCGGAGTGTCCGCCGACCTACAATACGCCGGCGGAACTGGTGCAGGCGGTCATTGCAGGCGGCGATGCGGCGCTGCGCAGCTCGATTGAGCCCGCCGAAGACGATCCTGGCCTGGGCGCGAGGGACCTCGAAGAGCACGGCTTCCACGCCTCGGATGTCCTGGTCGGGATCGCCGCGAGCGGGCGCACGCCCTATGTGCTGGGCGGCATGGAACACGCGCGCGGCCTGGGCGCGCTGACCATCGGAGTCACCTGCGTGCCTGACTCGCCGCTTGCTCTGGCGGCGGAGATGGCGATCGTACCGTCGACAGGGCCGGAGGTCGTGACTGGTTCCACGCGCATGAAGGCAGGCACAGCGACCAAGCTGGTGCTGAACATGCTGTCGACGGGTGCTCTGGTGCGGCTGGGGTACGTTTACGGCAACCTGATGGTGAATGTGCAGCCATCGAACTCAAAGCTCGAGGATCGCGCGGCTCGGATCATTGCGACCATCACCGGCGTCGGATACGAGGAGGCTGCGGAGTTGCTGGTCAGGGCCGAGTCCGTAAAGACAGCGGTCGTGATGCAGAAGCTGGGCCTGAGCCGGGAGGATTCCGAAAGGCGGCTGGCTGCTGCGCACGGGCGGTTGAAGGATGCTCTGCAATGAGCCGCAAAACCGAACGACGGTTCTCGCTTAATCTCCAGAATCAGCATTGGGGCGAGGCATTTCGAATATTTTCGATTCGAGCGAGAAAGAGACTGCGCGAGAAAGAGACTGTATGAAAGCGACGCAGTTTGAATTCCGCTTCCGGCTCCCGATTATCATGCTGCTCTACCTGATCGGCTTCTGGGCACCGTGGACCTGGACTCGAGGCAGCTTTGCCCCACCGGCCAGCACGGCGTGGCTGGCCCTCTCGACCACTCTTGCCCGCTGGAACTGGCTGCGTATCGATCAGGCGACGCTGCTCGTCACCGTAATGGTTATCCTGTGCGGATTTCTGGGCGGAATTTTACGCGTATGGGGGACGGCGTACCTCGGGGCTTCCACAGTGCATGCGGGGCCAATGCAGGCCGGCAGCGTGATGGCCGGCGGACCCTATCGCTATGTGCGGAATCCGCTTTATCTGGGATCGATGTTTCTGGCGGCCAGCATCGCCGTCCTCATGCCGCCCTCGGGGGCCGTGGTTTTTCTCCTGGCGGCTGGTCTTTTTTACTTCCGGCTAATCCTCGGCGAAGAGGCCTTCCTCGGCAGAGAGAGGGGGGCCGTCTACATGACCTACTGGCAACAGGCGCCGCGTCTGCTGCCCACGCTGCGGCCGCGGATCCCAAAGTCCTCTGCGCAGCCGCAATGGCTGACCAGCGTCGTGGCGGAGATTTTTCCGGTCACGTACCCGCTTTGTCTGGCAGCGCTGGCGTGGCGGTACGATCCATTGCTATTGATCCGCTGCCTGCTGATTTGCTTTGGCCTGTCGCTGGTGACGCGAGCCTTTCTACCAAAGAAACGGGCGACTTCGGCGTAATACCGGCAAGCTCGCTCAGCGGCCCCCTGTTCAGGAGGTCTTGCCAGGTGTGCCGACGTCTTCCTCCTCAGGATCGGCGGTTGCCGTGTGTCCGCGTGTCGCCCAAAGGATACAGCCGAGAAAAATAACGGCGAACAGGAGAAATACACCGATGGTATTGGGAGTTCCAGTCATAGTTTTCTCTCCACCCTGTAGAGAGCATCATCGGCCGTTTTTCGTTGCACGCGGATCGCGGATAACTCCTCGTAGTCGGCAGGCACCGAGGGTGGAGTGCATGACAACTGCTTAGCACATGGCTCGCGTCGTCTTGTTTTCCGCCTTCATCGCAGCTTCGGCGTAATACTGGCAAGCCTGCCCGACTTAACTTTTCGGACCCATGGCTGCGAAGGCCTCCCTGGCTGAGTCGATGGTTTGCGCGATATCAGCTTCGGTATGGGCGGTGCTGAGGAAAGCCGCCTCGAACTGCGAGGGCGGGAGCCAGACTCCCGCGTTGAGCATGGCCTGATGAAAAGTCGCGAAACGATTCGTGTCGGATTGGGCAGCGGTGGCGAAGTCGGTAACAGAGGCCGAATTGAAAAACCAGGTAAACATTGCGCCGACGCGGTTGGTTGTGAGCGGAACTCCCGCACTGGCGGCTGCAGCGGCGACTCCATCGGCGACAGCGGCGCTCAGCTTGTCGAGCTTCGCATAGACTTCTGCGCGATGGCCGCGAAGATAGCCGACGGTCGCGATGCCCGCCGCCATGGCGAGCGGGTTCCCGCTGAGCGTGCCAGCCTGGTACACGGGGCCGAGCGGCGCGAGCCGATCCATGATTTCGGCGCGACCTCCGAACGCGCCGCAGGGCAAACCGCCGCCGAGAATCTTGCCCAGCGTGGTCAGGTCGGGGCGGATGCCGTACAATTCCTGCGCGCCGCCAAAAGCAACCCGGAATCCGGTCATTACTTCGTCGAAGATGAGGAGCGCTCCGTGCTTCGTGGTCATGGCGCGCACCGCCTGGAGATAACCCGGCGCCGGCGGAATGCAGCCTGCATTGCCTACTACAGGTTCAACGATGATGCAGGCGATGGGATGAGCCGCGAGCGCAGATTCGACAGCGGCCACATCGTTGAAGGGCAGCGCGAGGGTGAAATGCGCAGTTTCTTCCGGCACACCGGCGGAGCCCGGAATGCCAAAGGTGGCGACGCCCGAGCCGGCCTTCACGAGCAGACCGTCGGCATGGCCGTGGTAGCAGCCTTCGAATTTGACGATGTACTTGCGATTCGTGAAGGCGCGGGCAACGCGGATGGCCGACATAGTGGCCTCGGTGCCGGAGCTGACGAAGCGCATCTTTTCAATGGAGGGATAACCGGCACGGACGAGTTCCGCCAGATCGCCTTCAGATTCGGTAGAGGCTCCGAAGCTGGCGCTGCGGGCCGCGGCCTGCTGGATGGCATCGACGACCGGCGGAAATGCGTGCCCGAGGATCATCGGACCCCAGGATCCGAAGTAGTCGAGGAAGCGGTTGCCGTCGGCATCCCACAGATATGCCCCTTCGCCGCGCGCCACAAAGGGAGGCTCGCCGCCGACGGCACGAAAGGCGCGCACCGGCGAGTTGACTCCGCCAGGAAAGAGTCCTTCCGCGCGCCGCTGCAAAAACCGGGAACGGGCGCCAGCTCGGGACATGGTCTTCAGCGACATGGTTTTCAGTATAGGTGGGTGGCGGGACTACAGAATATCGGGCGAATGGAAGATACTGGATTCGATGAAACCCAGATTTTCCGCTATCCTGCTACTCGTTTTTGGCGTGATGATCACCACTCCCGCAATCCATCCCGAGTCGTCCGACCCCGGCACAAATTTCCGTGCCCTGGCCGACCACTATTTTTCCGACGTGATGTTCCGCTTCGGACCGACGAATGCGACGCTGGCCGGCTTCCACCAATACGACACGAAGCTTGAGGACTACACTCGCGCTGGCTATGAAACGGAAGCCGCGGCTCTGCGAGACTATCAAAAGAAATTCGATGCTGTCACGGCAGCTGGTCTCGACGAGAGCACCCTGGGCGACCTCGCGATCATGCGCGCCACGGTGCGCGGCAACCTGCTCGAGATCGAGACCGTTCGCGCATGGGAAAAGAATCCCGATCTCTATTCGAGCGGCATTACCAACAGCGCGTTCGTTCTGATGGAGCGCGACTTTGCTCCGGTCGACGCCCGTCTGCGCTCACTGGTCGAGCGCGAAAAGCAAATGCCAGCGGTATTCACAGCAGCGCGACAGAACCTGAAGAATCCGCCACGCATCTACACGGAGATTGCGCTGGAACAGCTTCCGGACATCATCAGTTTTTTCCAGCACGATGTGCCGGATGCTTTCAAAAGCGCCAAGGATCAGTCGACGATCGCCGAATTTCAGAAGACCAACGGCGAAGTGATTGCGGCGCTCGAGGATTATCAGTCGTGGCTCAGGAACGATCTGCTTCCGCAATCGAAGGGCGATTTTCGCATCGGCGCGGATGCGTTCAGCAAAAAGCTGCTCTATGACGAGATGGTGGACACGCCGCTCGATAAGCTGCTGCAGATCGGATACGACGACCTGCACAAGAACCAGGCGGAGTTCAATCGCATCGCGAAGGAAGTCGATCCGGGCAAAACGCCGAAACAGGTGTTGGCGGAACTGGCGGCGGTCCATCCTCCGCCGGACCAGCTGCTGCGGACCTTTCATGACACCTTCACCCACCTGATCGCGTTTATCGAGGCGAAGAAGATCATCACCATCCCCTCGCCGGTGCAGCCAACGCTCGAAGAAACGCCGCCTTTCATGCGCGCCACCACCCAGGCCTCGATGGATTCTCCGGGCCCTTACGAAAAGCATTCCTCGACGGCATACTTTAACGTCACGGTGCCGGAGAAAGACTGGCCGCAACAACGGGTGGCGGACTACATGGCGGCGTTCAATGTTGGCACCATCATCAGCACTTCGGTGCACGAGGCTTATCCGGGGCACTACGTGCAGTTTCTATGGGTCAACCACACGAATCTCAGCGCGGTGCGCAAGCTGACCGGATCGGCGACCAACATTGAGGGCTGGGCTCACTACTGCGAGCAGATGATGCTGGATGAGGGTTACAACCAGCCTGGAACCGGCGCGAAAGACGAACGCGAGTCGCGGCTCATCCGGCTCGGGCAGTTGCAGGACGCGTTGCTCCGCGATGCGAGGTTCGTTGTCGGCATCCGCATGCACACGCAGAACATGACGCTTGAGCAGGCGAAAGACTTTTTCGTCAATGAAGGCTACCAGTCGCCCGCCATCGCGGAAGTCGAGACGAAGCGCGGGACCTCCGATCCGACTTATTTGTATTACACGCTGGGCAAGCTGGAGATCATGAAGCTGCGCGCCGACCTCGAGAAGAAAGAGGGGGCCGGCTTCACGCTCGAGAAGTTTCACGATGACTTCATGGGCCAGGGCGGCGCCCCGATCAAAATTGTGCGGAAAGCCCTGCTGGGCGACGATTCGCCAACGTTGTAAGCAGGGGTCGCATCCAACTCCAGTCGCGCTGTAGAATGCCCGGTTCGTGGTAGAGGCATGCAACAGGAAGGAATCTAAAGTAGAGATATGTCCGCACCCACCAGAGTACGCAAGGCGATTTTCCCAGCAGCGGGATTCGGCACCCGCTTTTTGCCCGCCACGAAATCCATTCCCAAGGAAATGCTGGCGCTGGTCGATAAGCCGATCATCCAGTACGGCGTCGAGGAGGCGCTGGCCGCAGGTTGCGACCAGATCGTGATTGTCACCGGCCGCGGCAAGTCGGCCATCGAAGACCATTTCGACGTGAGCTACGAACTGGAGTGCACACTCGAGAAGCGCGGAAAGACCGATCTGCTGGCCATCAGCCGCCATGTATCGCACATGGTGCGGCTCTCTTACGTTCGCCAGAAGGAAGCGATGGGTCTGGGGCACGCGGTCCTGATGGCGCGTGACCTGGTCGGCGATGAGCCCTTCGCGGTCATTCTGCCCGACGATGTGATCGATGCGCGTACCCCTTGCCTGAAGCAGATGATGGACGCCTTCGAAGAGGTGCAGTCGTCGATCGTGGCGACACAGGTTATCGAAGGGCCGTCCATTTCCGCCTACGGCGTCCTGGACGGGAAGCCCGTCGCTGGCAAGCCGAGACTGTTCGACGTTTCAGGCCTTGTAGAGAAGCCGAAACCCGCTGACGCGCCGTCGAAGAATGCGATTATCGGCCGTTACATTTTGACTCCGAAGATCTTCGACCTTCTCGAACACACCCCCCTCGGAGCGGGCGGGGAGCTCCAGCTGACCGACGGCATCAAAGGGCTGCTCGAAACAGAGAAGGTCTATGGCTACAGTTTTGAGGGAGTTCGTCACGATGCCGGTGACAAATTCGGCATGCTGAAGGCGACCGTGGAATTCGCTCTGAAGCGCGAGGATCTTGGCCCGCAGTTCAGGGAATATCTGAAGACGGTAAAGCTGTAGAGGCAGTTCGCTTACGGGCAGCGGCGCGATTTGTCTTCCCTGCCCTTTCAGGCGTATCGTCAGTAGTTGGTTCGGGTGGCATCCTCTGCACGCGGGAGGAGCCGCACTGGAGACAACATGAGTGTTACGCAGTTCCGCAATGAGCCGGCATCCGCGCCGGTTCCGGTCACCTTCCAGACAATCCAGGAAAAAAAGCAGACGGGCAGGCCCATCACCGCGCTGACTGCCTACGACTATGCCACCGCTCGCCTCGTGGACGAAGCGGGCATCGACTTGATCCTGGTCGGCGATTCCCTGGCCATGGTGGTGATGGGCTACGAGAGCACGCTGCCGGTCACGGTGGAGGAAATGCTGCACCACACACGCGTGGTGCGTCGTGCCGTGCGGAGGGCCATCGTCGCGGCGGATATGCCGTGGGGTTCGTACCATCTGAGCATCGAGAGCGCTCTCGCAAGCGCCATCCGATTTGTGAAGGAAGGCGGAGCGCAGGCCGTGAAGGTTGAAGGCGGAGCTAACCGCGCGGAGCTGGTGGAGCGACTCACCTCCGCGGAGATTCCCGTCATCGGGCACCTGGGTCTTACTCCGCAGTCCGTAAACCGCATGGGTGGGTACAAAGTCCAGGGCAAATCGGCGATGGCGATCACCGGGCTGCTGCACGATGCGCACACGCTGGAGTCGGCCGGTGCCGTGGCGCTGGTGCTCGAAGGCATGCCGCGGGAAGCAGCGGCGCGCATCACGGCGGAGGTTGGAATACCGACCATTGGCATCGGTGCGGGGCCAGACTGCGATGGTCAGATTCTGGTTTTTCACGACCTGGTGAATCTGAGCTTTACGCAGCCGGCGAAATTCGTACGCCAGTATGGCGATGCAGCGGCGCTGTTTCGGAATGCTGTGGAAGGCTATCGCCGCGACGTCGAAGCGCGCGCGTTTCCGAGCGATGGCGAGAGCTATCACCTGGTCAGGGACGTGGCTTCAGCGCTCGAAGGGTCGGCCCTGCGCGCAAAAGCCTGACCTCGAATTCTTCCGAATGCTTATTGTCAAAACCATAACGGAGGCGCGCGGGGCCATCTCCGCGTTGCGCGCGAACCGGCGCTCGATCGGTCTGGTGCCCACCATGGGCGCTCTGCACCAGGGCCATCTTTCCCTGGTGCGGGCAGCGAAAGCGAGCTGCGATGTCGTGGTGGCAACGATCTTTGTCAATCCAACGCAGTTCGCTCCCGGGGAGGACTTCGCAAAGTATCCGCGCACGTTTGCGGCGGACACCGCGCTCCTTGAGGCGGAGGGGGTCGATCTTCTCTTTGCGCCGGATGTTGCGGAGATGTATCCGCCTGGGGCAATGACGGCGGTTGAAGTCGAGGGAATCTCGGATCGGCTGGACGGCGTGTCGCGGCCGGGACATTTTCGCGGCGTGGCGACGGTCGTGGCGAAACTGTTTCACATCGTCGATCCGGACAAGGCGTTCTTCGGGCAAAAGGATGCGGCGCAGGTGGCCATGTTGCGGTGCATGGTGCATGATTTGAATTTCAATCTGGAACTGGTGGTCTGTCCCACGGTGCGCGAACCGGATGGGCTGGCGATGAGTTCGCGCAATCGCTACCTTTCCCCAGAGGAGAGACAGCAAGCGCTGGCGCTGAGCCGCGCGCTGCGGCATATCGAAGCCAGGGTTGCCGCGGGGGCGGTCGATTCTACGGCGCTGATTGACGCGGGGCTGGCGATTCTGGCCGATGAGCCCGAAATCCGTCTCGACTACCTGCGCATCGTCGACCCAGACACGCTTGAAGACTTACCGGACGTAAGCGCTGGGGCGCTGGTGGCAATCGCGGCGTTCGTGGGTCCGGCGCGCCTGATCGACAATGTTGTGATTGCAGCGCGCTGAGGCGCTTACTGCGGCTGCTCGGACGGCGGTGCGCCCTCCGGTGGATGGTGATTGTGCTCAGGCGGGGGAACAAAATGCTCGGGCATAGAATGGCCGCGATGACAGGTGCCGCAGGTCACATGCTTGTCCTCGGGCATCGCGTCCGGGTCGTGAACCTGCGACATGTATTGCTCGTTAATGGTGTGGGTCATCGCGATCATGGTGCGCGCGGTGGTCTTATCTTCCTTCGCGTCGGAAGGAAAATCGAGCTTATGGGTCTGCGGATTCACGGCATGGCAGAAATTGCATTCCACACCAAGGGACCCCGCATAACCACGCATGAGTTTGATCAGGTCCTCACGCGAGATGTCCTTCGGCAGCACCTTGAGATTCACCGGCTTGGGTAACGGGCGTCGCGCATGAGGCCCGGTGCCGGTTTGCGGTGTGGATGAGCCGGCACTGCCCGTGGGCGGAGCCTGCTGGCTGAAGAGGGATTGTGCGGCAATGGCAAGAACGAAGAGAAAGACGGGAAAAAACTTGCAGTGCATTTTCTGGTTTCCTGGGAATTGGGGATTGATTGCGCCGAATTTCTGCTCGTAATTGATGCTACACAAACCGGATTGGAATTCCCGCATGCTGATCCAGCCGATCACGAGGAATTCATCGTGAGACGAACCGGTTTCCCGCAATAGTGAAGCGCAGGGGACGATCGGCAGCCTTGCTGATGCCCACGCGAGGCAGCGCCGCGATTTCGCCCGGTTCAAATCCGTCGTCTTCGACGTGGAGCCCGGAACGCCCGTTGGTGACATCGATGCCGTTGTGCGTTTCGCGTTCGATGCCCAGAGCCTGACAGAGGCGCCCCGGGCCGGAGGCGAGAAGGCGGGGATTCGCGTCGGACGCCAGCCCCCGCAGGCGCGCCATGGTCCTGAGGCCCTCCGTCGGCTCCAGCGCGCGCAGCAGAACGCCCCCCGCCTGCCCGTCCGGCTCGCAGGAGATGTTGAGGCAGAAATGCATGCCATAGATGAAGTAAACATAGGCGAATCCCGGAGGCCCGAATAGCACCTCATTGCGCAGCGTCTTGCCGGCAAAAGTGTGCGCCGCGGGATCGCCGAACCCGAAGTAAGCCTCCACCTCGACGATTCGGCCAGCCAGCCGCACACTTTCCAGACGCCGCACCAGCAGCTTGCCCAGCAGCCGCTGGGCGACACGGTCGGGCGGTTCGAGGTAGAAATCGCGGGTCAGGACGCGGGATTTCGCCATCTAACTGGACGGCGATCCCTGCAGCGCGGCAAGAACTTCCTCGGCGTGGCCTTCGGGGCTGACCTTGGGGAAAATCTTCAGCAGCCGCTGGTCCGGGCCGATCAGAAACGTGGTGCGTTCGATGCCCATCACTTTCCTGCCGTACATATTCTTTTCCTTGAGCACGTCAAACTGTTTCGAAACGATTTCGTCTACATCAGCAAGGAGGGGATAAGGGAGGTCGTACTTTTCGCGAAACTTCTTCTGCGCCTTCGGTGTATCGCGGGAGATTCCGAGGACCACGGCACCGGTCTTCTGAATTTTCCTGAACTGGTCGCGAAAGCCGCAGGCTTCTATGGTGCATCCTGGCGTGTCGGCCTTCGGATAAAAGAAAAGCACGACCGGCTTGCCGGCAAAATCTTTCAGATGGACAGTTTTTTCCTCGTCATCCTGGAGAGCAAACTCGGCGACTTTATCGTTGATTTTCATTCTTTTCCCTTCAGCGGCACAAGACGCACGCGCAAGCGCGCACGATTAAGATTATTTCTTACAGCGCGTCTCAAGTATAGGTCCGCAGCCGGGGGGACATGAAAACGCTGCAGCAGTGAGGACTATGTTACTGGTTCGGACAGGATGTTTCGTTTGGGTATTCGCGGCAATGGCGGCTGCAGGCACTCTGCCCGCATGCGCGCAGTATCCAGGTCATGTGGATGAGGAAAAGCAGCAGTCGGGAACGCACCTGCGCGCAACAGCGGTTCTGGAGTACACGGGAGAACTGGGAAAGATCAAGGAGAGCCGGCTCGTCCCCATTGTGGTTTGGGACGGTGCGCAATATCAGCCCGGCGGGCTCTATCTTGCGCAGCCGGCGCCTCTGGCAGTGCTTTCGGGCACGCAATACGAGCTGGAGTCGGCAGGCAAGCCGAAGGGATTTTTCAATATTAAAGACGCGGAAGACCTTGCTGGCCTTTGGATCGGGGTCGGCAGCTTCGAGGCGCCGGCGGCGCCCAAACCGAAAGCCCCGCCCGCCAAGCTGGGACACACCTATGAGGTGAAGGACGTCGATCCCGACAAGCCGCATTTTGCGCATCGCCCCGCGGATGAGCAGAGCAAGAGCGAGGCCGGAGCAAGTTCGCCATCCAGAACCCAGAACGCTCCACCCGTCGACCCGGACCGTCCCACGCTTCATCCGCGCGCCGGGGGCGACTCCGACAGCGCGGCGTCCGGTTCGACCTCCAACAGCCCACCCGATGTCGATCCCGACCGGCCAACGTTTCATCGGCGGTCGAACGCTTCCGGTGAGATCGCGACATCCGGGCCGCCGATCGATCCGGATCGCCCGCGGCTGGGCTATATCGCGCCCGTGGACCAGTCGAAGCTCGATAAGCCGGATGCGCTCTTCGGACTGCCTCCGGACATGAACCAGATAGCGGGGATCTCCGATGATCGGACGGGAGACACGATCTCGTGGGTGTATTCCTGGGCGAATCCTGACGACCAGAACAAGATGAAGGCGGCGCTCGAAACGATTGCGGAGCAGGCGATCGCCCCGCCGCCCGCCCCCGCCGCCACAGGGAAGGCCGGCATCACCAGGACCTCTAACGCTGTGCGCCGCAAGAACCAGCCAGCTTCGTCCCCGCCGCCCACGCTGGCCGGCGAGGATTTCCGCGCTTACAGCCTGAGTTTTGGGGGAGGCGCGACCATGGTTCTCTCCGCGCACTCGACGGATACACCGGCGAAATATGTGACGATCGTCGCGCAACCGGATTTCTACGGGAAGCCCAAAGTGCTGCTCAAACAGGTGACCACGGACGCTGGCCTCGATGGCATACCGCGCTTGCGCCTGATCGACGCCGTGGATACGGAGGGCAACGGCAACGCCGACCTGGTCTTCGAACTCCGCGGGCAAACCTACCGGCAATTTGCGATTTATCGCGTCGCGGGCGGAACAGCTACGCAGGAATTTGTGACCCAGCCGACCGCCAATTAGCTCAATCGCTGTTACGAGTTGCGCCTTTTTAGCACAGCCACGGTTACATTTCAGGAAGCTGCCCCGTGTCCCAACCACCGCCTAAAGCGCGTATGAGCTGCACGCTGGCGACGAACTGACGCGTGGCAAGGTCGGCCTGCGTCCGCTGATTGGAAAGCTGTGTGGTCTGCGCGGTAAGCACTTCCAGATAGGTGGTCACGCCACCCTTATAGCGATTGGTGCTGATGGCCAGCGACCGCTCGGATGCTTCGACGGCCAGATTTTGCTGCACGGATTCCTGGTCGAGGATGCGAATAGCGGCCAAATTGTCTTCCACATCCTGGAACGCGGCGAGTACTGTCTGACGATAATTTGCTACCTGCTGCTCGTATGCGTCCCGCGCCTGCTGGGTGAACGCGTGGCGGCGGCCGGCGTCGAACAGCAGTTCTACGGCAGATGCGCCGAGGGACCACATCTCGCTCGGACCCTGGATCAACGTGCCGGGATTACCGCTGCCAAAGCCGCCGGTACCGGTGAGCGCAACGTTGGGATAATAAGCGGCGACGGCAATGCCGATCTGCGCATTGGCGGCGTCCGTCTGGCGCTCGGCGGCGGCGATGTCGGGCCTTCGCTCCAATAACTGCGAGGGCACGCCAACCGGGATTTGCGGAATCTGCCGGCCCAGCGGCATCGGCGGCAAGCCGAATGTCGAGGCCGGAGTTCCGATCAGCGTGGCAATGGCGTGCTCGTACTGCGCTCGAGCGATGCCCACGTCGGTATCCTGGGCTCGCGTGGTCTCCAGCTGTGTCTGCGCCAGCGCAACGTCGGATTCCGTGGCCACCCCGCCCTTAAAACGTATCTGTGTCAGTTTCAAATAGTCTTCATAGGAGGCGACGGTGTTATCCAGCAGCACTTTCTGCGAATCGAGGCCGCGCATCTCGAAGTAGTCGGCGGCCAGCTCCGCGCGAACACTTAGTTCCACGTTGGCCAGCAGGGCGGCGGAGGCCTGGGCGTTGGCGTACGCCTGTTCCACGGTGCGACGCACCTGGCCCCAGAGGTCCGGCTCCCACTGCGCCTGGCCGGCGATGCTGTAGCTGTTGTACTGGTAGTTCGTGACCCCCTTCACCGTGTTCGGCGCATTGTGGGACTCGCGCGTACGCCCAACCGAAGGCCCAGCCGCCAGCGTCGGATAATACTGCGAGCGGGCCACGCGAACCTGCTCTCGCGCCGAGAAATACTGCTCCATTGCAACGCGCAGCGTCTGGTTCGAGACAGCGACTTTGGCTTCGAGCGCACTGAGCTGCGGATCGCCATAGAGATCCCACCACTGGCCGCGAAGCGTTCCATCGCTCGGCTCCGCCTGCTTCCATGTCCCGTTCGGAGGATTGGGAGGCGGTAGAGAGTTCTCTTTCCACGCAGGAGCGTCCGCGGCAGTGGGGCGATGGTAGTTCGGTCCCACGGTACAGCCGGCCAGCAACAGCGTGGCCGCGGATGCCGCCATCCCCGCCGTGAGCACACCAGGGCGAGTGAGGATCATTCACCGCCCTCCGGACCCTGGCCGCCCTCGTTCTCCTGCTGCGGTGCTCCGGGTACGCCGCCGTTATTCGGAGACACGATTCGCACTCTTTCGCCTTCGACGATGGAGTCGGGGGGATTCTGGACGACCTCGTCATCGGGCCCGAGACCCTGGATCACCTGCACCACGCGGCCATCATCCTGACCGATGACGATGGGAACGAGCTTCGCAACGTCGCCGTCGTTACCGTGGACGACCGTGACCACACGCAGGCCCTCCTGCCGGAAGAGCAACGTGGAGACCGGCAAAACCAACGTCTGTCTGACGACCTTCAGCTGAAAGTGAACCTCGGTATAAGCTCCCGGCACCAAAGAGCCGTCGCCATTGGGCACATCGACCTCGACGAGCAGCGTGCGGGAGGCCGGGTCGATTGCACGGGCGGTGCGCACCACCTGGCCGTGAAAGCGGCGCCCGGGAAACTCCTCAAGGGTCAGATCGGCCGGCGTTCCGGGCGTGCAGGAGGGCGAATCAACCTGGGGAACATTCACGTAGACGCGCATGATGTGCTCGTCGTCCATATGGAACATCTCGCGGCCGCCGGTCGCGGCGCCGGCATTGATCAGCGTGCCTACATCGACGCCGCGCGCGGTGACGATGCCGTCGAAAGGCGCGTAGACCTTTTCAAATCCGGTCAGTTCTTCAAGCCGCTGCACATTGGCCTGCGCGGACTTCACCTGCGTGTTCGTCGACGCCTGCTGAGTCACAAAATTCTCTGTGTCCTGCTTTGCGACAGCGTTGGCGGCGAGTAAATCGGTATAGCGCTGGGCCTGCTGTTTTGCATATCCGGCGTTGGCTTCGGCTGTGGCCAGGTCGGCCTTCGACTGAGCCAG
>CAZSWI010000077.1:0-14025 GCA_964610635.1 uncultured Acidobacterium sp. | reverse complement strand
GGCGGCCGGGGTAGTAAACTGCCGAGAAGCAGAGGGTTAAAACCCAGCTAAAACACGGCCGGGGCCTGTAGCTCAACGGTTAGAGCAGGGGACTCATAATCCCTTGGTTGGGGGTTCAAATCCCTCCGGGCCCACCATTAATGAGGATGCTCGACCTGGGCGGGTCCGGCGATGGTTACGCTGGCCGCGCCGGAATCTCCGCTTTCGCCGTTCGCATTCACGGCCGTCACTTTGTAGATGTACTTCTTGCCCCGCATGACCGCTATGTCGTAAAAGGATGGCGTAGTGAGGCCGGTGGCGATTGGTTCAAACTCGCCGCCATCCTCGGATTTCTTCACATCGTATGTCGCTGCCGACTTCGAAGGCGTCCAGGAGAGATTCACGCGAGCCTGTTCGGCCACCGCTCGCAACTCAGATGGTGCGGGCGGTGCGGGACCATCGGGCAGAAGGCCATAGACGCAGAGCTGGCCGCTTCCGGTGTTCTGCGTGCCGAAGCTGGCCAGGTAGACCTTGCCGTTTGCGATCGTGGGCGGCGCCATTTTCGAGTAGTTTCCGCAGTCGTCGCGGTGCGGGTTTTCCAGGGAATTCCAAAGTTCGTGCTGGATGTTGTCCGCGTCGTAGGCGTGGAGGATGCCGGGGCGCGATTCGTGCCATGAATCACCCGTGGCGTGGATCGCCGCCCATAGGATCCCATCCCTGTTGCCATTGGCGGAAAGGGAAAGCATCGCGCCCGGATGGCCTTCGTTTGCCTCGGGGCGGATGCCGTACGGAGTTGGGTTCAGATGTTCGCCGTCGAATTTGTACGCGCGCAGGTGATCCTTCTGTCCCCACATATAAAGCATGCGGCCGGCCTTCGCGCTCTTCCAGTAGACGATGCTGTGGAGGTGAGAGCTGGTCGCCTGGAAATGCTGGATGGCGTGCTCGTCTCCGAGGTGGCCCATGTTGCCGTTGTCGACAACGTAGAGGACACCCTCTTTGCCGCCGTCAATGACCGCGTGAGTTCCAGGCACCAGCATGGCGCCCGATGAATCCAGATCGGCGTCAGTGGAGTCGAGATTGAAGTGGTTGGTGGGCGTGAAGTAATCCAGCATCCGGAGCTGCGGATCGAGCCTGATGAAACTCTCGCTGAAGTTAGTCTTGCCGTCCCAGGAACCATTGGCGGATACGAAATAAATGTTCCCTTTTTCGTCGACAGCGGGCGCCTGCCCGGACTGCCAGATGCTGCCTTCCGTTCCGGTCGGCGTTGTATTGAAGACGCCCGTCCGGCGCAAGGTCTTCGCGTCGTATCCGATGAGGAAACCGTGGTACGGCTCCTTGTCGCAGTGCGAGGCATATCCGACGTAGACCTGGCTGTTGGCGAGCACGAGGGCCGGGCGCTGGTTCTGCATCAGCGGGTCGAAGTCCGCCGCTTCGATCGTAACCGGACTGCCGGGAAGATCGACGCCAGTGGAGAGATCGAGGGCATGAAGGCGCTGCACCCAGCTGTTTCTCACCCGCGTGAGCGCCACGACGTAGAGAATGCCGGCGGCTTTGTCGATGACCGGCGTGCCGATGATGCCCATGTTGCCGTTGATGTCGGTGCATCCGAAGCTGCCGTCATACAAATTGGCAGGTGTGCCGAAGTTGACATGCCATAACGGGGCGGAGGTGGAGGCATCGTCGGCATCGAAGGCGTACACGCTGTTATTCACGGTGGTGATGTAGACGACGTCGTGGGTTCCTCCAGCGACGCTGACGTTGGTCACGATCAGCGGCTGGCTATAAACCTGGTCGTCGACGACGCGCTTGAAGAGCATCCCAAAGTGCTCTGGACTGACGTTCGATGGAGTGAGGATCGTCTCGCTCACATTGGAGCCGGTGCGGGCGAGGTCGTTGTGCTGGGTGAGGACGTCGACCTGGGCGCTGCACAACGAGTAGCAGCAAAGGGTCACGATTGCGGCGCCCAATGCGGGAAGGAATGGGGAGCGGTTGCGTTCCGATGTGTTCAATGAACTTCCTTTTAAAATCCGTTTTCTCCGGCTGCGGACAAGATACCAAGCCGGAGAGGAGCGACCGGCGAATCGCGGCGATTCCTGCATGATTTGCAGCCTTTGTAGTGCAACTTCTGAGGAAATCTCTCCCCTGAAGTAACCCGTTCTCCCTCCATCGTTCCCGGTTGTGGTCCATTTGTGGGGCGATAGCGCGAAAGTACCAGCGATTCCTTACCAAGGTAATTCTTTGGAGAGGCTCTGCGGTGCTATGTTGCCACCATATTGGTAACAGAGCTGACTGTAACGAACGTGGCAATGTGCCGATAAGTCAGGAACTCTCCTGGCGCTCTTTGCCCGATCCGCCATCCCGCCTGCGGAACTTGGGCAGAGAAATAAAAACGAGGAATCAGTATGTCGGCTCTGCTTTGCTTCTGCCTGGCTTCAAGACGCACTCTGACGGCTCTGTTGACGAAAGCGATATTTCCAGCGCTGATGCCCGTTGCGGCGTTTGGACTTTTGAGTGCTGCGGCGCACGCACAGACGATTTTCCCGGCAACAGCTGTGGCAACCTCCACGCCGTCGACACAAACCGTGACAGTGACGGTGCAGAATGCGGGGACGGTGGCGAAGGTCGAAGTGCTGACCCTGGGTGCGTCGAATTTGGACTTCACGGAGTCCGGCGCTGATAACTGCGCGGGGATCAGCTCGGGCAGCTGCTCGGTGACGGTGGCGTTCGGGCCCAAATATCCTGGGCCGCGCTACGGGGCGGTGGTGCTGCTGGACGCCGGTAACCACACGCTGGGTACAGCATTCCTGACGGGTATTGGGCAAGGCTCGCTGGGGGTTCTGGTTCCGGGAGCTATCAGCATCGTCGCTGGCCAGGATGGGGCCTGGACGATGGTGAACGACGGCCAGCCAGCAACCCAGGCGGATTTGTATCTTCCTTCGGGAGTCGCATTGGATGGGGCGGGCAATCTGTTCATTGCCGACTCGCACCATAACCGGGTGCGCGAGGTTTTCGCCGCGGGGCCGAATGCGGGGACGATTACAACAGTGGCGGGCAACGGCAGTGCGGGATATGACGCGGCCTCGACGGTAGCTACCAGCGCTTCGCTGAACCAGCCTGGCGGCGTGGCCCTCGATGGGGCCGGCAATCTGTATATCGCGGACACGAATAATAACGTCGTTCGCGAGGTGAATCTTGCGACGGGCACGATCACCACAGTCGCGGGCAATGGGACACCGGGCTACACCGGCGATGGAGGCGCGGCCACTGCGGCAACGCTCAACTCGCCCCAGAGCGTGACCGTGGACGGGGCGGGCGATCTGTATATCGCGGATACGGACAACAACGCGGTGCGTGAAGTCTCCGCGGCCACCGGAAAGGTGGCGACAATTGCCGGCGACGGTAGCGGGATAGCGGGATCCTCGGGCAACGGCGGCCCGGCGATTCACGCAAGGCTGAACGCGCCCTACAGCCTGGCGCTCGACTATGCCGGCAACCTCTATATCGCGGACTCCGGCAATGAGACCGTGCGGAAGGTCAATACCAGCGGAACCATCAGCACCTATGCGGGCACGGGCGCGACCGGATATTCAGGCGACGGCGGCGCGGCCACATCGGCTGATTTGTATTCACCCCTGGGCGTGGCTTGCGATCCGGCGGGGAACGTTTACATTGCCGACGCGCGCAACTACGTCGTGCGCAAAGTCAACGCGGTTTCGGGCGCGATCGGCACCATCGCCGGATCGAATCAGCAGGACGTTTACCTTGACGGGAAATCCGATTACGGCTTCGGCAACAACCAGAACGGAGACGCCTTCAGCGGCGGCGGCATCGCAACCGGAGCCGGCATCTATGCCCCATATGCGGTCGCGGTGGATGCGAGCGGGAACCTTCTGATCGCGGAGTACTACGATCACCTTGTCCGGAAGGTTGCGGCGGACGCGGCGACTTTGTTTTTTACGCCAGAGTTGTTTCTCAACCAGGTGAGTTCGCCGCAGACTCAGATCGTCGAGAACGACGGCAATGCGGCGCTGACGTTGACCGCGATCGCGCCGGATGCGAATGCCGCTGTAGCTTCAGGAACCGGCGAGTGCAGCACCACCGGCAGTCTGGCGGTCGACGCGCAGTGCACGGTGTCGGCGGAGTTTGCGCCCACCAGCACGGCTACTCCTCTGCCCGATCCCTTGGTCGGTAATGTGAACCTGACAGGCAATCCGGCGGATTCGCCGCTGGATATTTCGCTTGTTGGCGAGGCTCTGGGCTTGAACGGGGCGATTGTGACTCTGAGCTCGAGCCAGAATCCGGCAGCATTCGGTCAAACGATCACGCTGAATGTCTCAGTGAAGCAGGACCCCAACTCCTCGCAGGGAACGCCCACCGGAACGGTGACGTTTACAGACACGTTCAAAGGTACGACGAATCCGATCGGCACGGCCCAGACCCTCAATGCCAGCGGCAACGCAAGCCTGCAACTGAGTACGCTGGCAGTCGGTACGCATGTCATCACTGCAAACTACAGCGGAGACACCTACTACAGTGCGTCGGCTTCGAATCCGCTCTCTCAGGTGGTGCAGGAGCAGGTGACGGTGACGATCGCCAGTTCCAGCCCGAACGACACATCTGCCTTTGCCTCAACAGTGACATTTACGGCGACCGTCACCGTGTCGGGAGGGATTCCGGTGACCGGCTCGGTGACCTTCTATAACGGAGCAGCGTACCTCGGAAGCGGGACACTGAACGGGAGCGGCGTCGCAACCTACGCGACGGCGGGCCTTCCGGTAGGAAGCAACTCGATCACCGCCAGCTACACCGACACAAATAACGTCAGCGCGACTTCCGCTCCGCTGATTCAGATCGTCGGGCAGACCACGACGGCGACGCTCTCCTCCAGCGTGAACCCATCGATCTATGGCTCGCCGGTGAACTTTACGGCAGTGGTGGTGGCGACCGGAACCATCGTGCCGACCGGATCCGTAAAGTTCTACGACGGTACGACGCAGATCGGCACCGGCACACTAACGGCATCGGGCACATCCGCAGCCACTGCAACCTTCCAGACTTCGACGCTGGCAACGGGGGCGCACTCCATCAGCGCAGTCTATGCCGGCGATACAAACAACTTCAGCAGCACCTCGCCAACGCTGACGCAGACGGTGAACATCGCGTCGACCACAACTGCGCTCACTGCCAGCGCCAATCCGGCCATAGCGGGCAACGCCCTCACTCTCACCGCCACCGTAACCGCAAATGCGGGCGTGGCGGCCGGTACCGTCAACTTCTACAACGGGAGCACGCTGCTGGGCGCAGGCACGCTGAACGGCGCCGGCGTGGCCACGCTCTCAACCTCCGCGCTGCCGGTCGGCGCATACGCGCTCACGGCCGGCTACCAGGGAAACACAAACGACACGGCGAGCACGTCAGCGGCGCTGGCGGTGACGGTGATCCAGGCGACGACCGGCGTAAAGCTGGCGGCGAGCAGCGCTTCGGTGGTGGTCACCAACTCGGTAAGCCTGACCGCGACAGTGAGCGGAAACGGCGGTATCCCCAGCGGCAATGTGACGTTCATGGATGGGACCACCACGCTCTCGACGCTGGCTGTGAATGGCAGCGGCGTGGCCACCTACAGCACGTCCTCGCTGGCGGTCGGGGCCCACACCATCACGGCCGCCTACGCAGGCGACGCGAACGACGCGGGCAGCAATTCGGCGCCGGTGACCGTAACGGTGACTGCGTATGGAACGCAAACCTCGCTCGCGGCCTCGGCGACAAGCCTGAACACGGATCAGGAACTCACCCTCCTGACAACAACAACGTCGACCATCGGCGGCGCAGTGACGGGAACCATCACCTACATGAACGGCACGGCCACCCTGGGCTCGGCGGGTGTGGGAACCAACGGCACCGCCACGCTGACCATCAATCCGAGCCAGGGATCGTACAGCATCACCGCCCACTACTCCGGAGACTCGCTGAATGCGCCGTCGGTTTCGAACGTCGTCTCGGTAACAGTGGCGCAGGCCACGGAGTTCACCATCGCGCTGAACCCGACATCGCTCAGCATTCCCACTTCGCAGTCGGCGACCGTGACCATCAACCTTGGATCGGAGAACGGATTCGCGGACAAGATCGCGCTGGGCTGCGGCTCGGTGCCCTATTCGGTGACCTGCAACTTCGCCAGCAACGATCTGTCGCTGAACGCCAATGGCACAGGATCGGTGCAGCTGACGGTCGATACCAATTCGCCACTGGCTGGGTCGCAGGCAAAGAACCAGATGCCAGGCGAGAGCGGTGGCATGCTGGCGGCGTGTGTCTTTCCGGGAGCGGCTCTCTTCGGGTTCGCCTTCTGGCGCTTCCGCAAACAGGCAGCGGCGCTCAGGCTGCTCGTCTTGATTGCCATGCTGGCGGGCACGACGTTCCTGATGACAGGCTGCGGCGGATTTTCGCTGAATAGCGCCAAACCGGGGAATTACGTCCTCCAGGTAACGGCGACCGGTGAACAGACAGGCGTAACCCACGTGGCGAATCTCACCCTGACGGTGACGCAGTGAGCGACGCGCGGATCATGACGAATCGCAAATGGGCATCCTGCGCTCTGCTGCTGGCCTCCCTGATGGGTGGCTTCTTCCAGGCGCGCGCACAGTCCCCTGAATCGGCGGTAGGCGACTGGTCCTCGCTGGCGGTGGGCGGCAGCTTCAACGCCACGCGGCTGCAATATGGGCAGCACTGGCTGCTTGGAGGCACTGCTTTTGCCGATGCTAACTTCACATGGCGGTATGGAATTGAGGGCGAGACGAACTGGGCTGTTCTGCGCCAGGTAGAGGATACGCACGCGACAACATATCTGATCGGGCCGCGGTATCAGCTGGGCGCAATCGACAACGACGCGAAGTTCCGGCCCTACGTGAAGTTTTTGATCGGCGATGGCTATTTCAACTTTCCCTACAGCTATGCGTCAGGCAATTACTTTGTCATGGCGCCGGGCGGGGGGATGGATTACCGCGTGAACCAGCGCATCCGCCTGCGGCTGTTCGACGCGGAAGCTCAGTACTGGCCCGGGTTCACGTATGGTTCGGCGGCGAACCTGAGCGTGAGCGCGGGTGTGCGTTACAGAATTCGTTGAGGTCAGTTGGAAAATTGAACGACTTGAAAGGACACTTTTATGCCAGGGTTTACAGCACTTACGAAGTTGCTTCTCGTTCCGGCTGTGGTGGTTGGCGCTTTGGTTGGTGCTTCATCGGTTCTCGCCCAGGATCTGAGGACCGTGGGGCTGACGCAAAGTCAGGTCGCTCTGCCGGCCAGTACCGTAACGCCGATCCAACGGCCAGGCCACGGCGATGTATTCGCAGCGCTCATTCAGGAGATTGGTTTCGACGACCTCCTTGCCCGGAAAGAAGCTGCCGGTGCAAAGGAGTTCCGCGTGGACTGGAGAAAGGTGAATCACCTGTCCATCGGGCTCTCCGATGACGAGTGGCGCATTGCCTATGCCATCCTCCTCGACGGCAGCACGCGCATCGATGCGTGGAGCGACCAGATGCATGAAACCCTCGGCTGGAGCGGTGGCCGCTTTCTGGTCCAGTCTTCGGCGGATGCAGCCGAGCAAATGGCAAAGCTGAGTTCGCTCGACCATCAGGGCGACCCGATCGTCGCGGAGACAATCACCCGGCTGAAGCATGAGCTGGGCGAAGCATCGTTTCGAAAGCTGGAATCTTTTGCTCATCAGCATGCCGGCCGACGGAGCTTCGATGTGCAGGAAACGAACATTGCGGTGGCCGGGAATCGCTACCCCGGACCGCATGAGTCGCAGCGGTAGGCTCGCAGGAACTCCGCACCCGTAGGTACCCGAGTTTTAGCGCGGCTCTTCCCCCGGCGGCGGATCGCTGGGTGGAGGAGCCTCCGCCACATGCTGCTGTGGAACGCCTGGCGTGCTGATGGGTACTGGAGGTTCTGCGGGAAGAATCTGCACCAGACTCGGCGGCCGGGGCTCCACTTCGCCCATCGCGCCTTCATGTTGCCGGCGGGCGGCTGCATCAATGTCCACCGGAATGCCGCCGGGGACTATTTCCACGTAGCCATACTTGTGCTTCAGGTCGCCCGTGAGCCGGATCATCCAGAAAAGCAGCAGAACTGAGACGAGAACGGCGAAAGCCGAGCCTTCCGGGCCCTGGCCGCCGCCGCTGATCCACGCCGGCCCGGTCGCGTTGGTCACCAGGATCGGCGAGTAGTTCATCGACCCGGAAATGGGCAGGCCGAAGAGCATGCTCATGGTTGCGATCCAGGCAAGGTGGAACCCCCAACCGACCCACAGAGCGCGCGTGCGCAGGACCGCCACCGCGAGGATTACTCCCATAAAAAAGGAAACCAGCACTGAGGCTGTAGTGGTGGGTGCCGCGTGTGTGCGCCAGATGGCATAGACGACCGCCATGAAGAAGGTGCCCAACGTTGGACCCATCGCATCCACCAAACGCAGGAAGGGATAACCACGAAACGCAATCTCGATGGCCAGCGTGCCGGCTGCGAGCGCGACGAGGTCGAGGATCGCGATGAAAAACTGATGCGCGTTGGTGAAGGCCGTAATGACCAGGCCGCCGATGAGAGCAGCGGGCAGTACGCAGGCGACCACACCGGCCCATCCCAGCGCGGCGCCCAGGGCAAATTCGCCGAGCCAGCCGGAACGGGGGGCGAGCCCCGTGGTTTTGCCGGGATCCCTGCGGCGCTGGCCGAGGCGGCTCATGGCCCAGTAACCGGCGATGAGCAGGAACAGGAGCAGAATGCGGTAGAGCGGCTCCTCGAAGTCGCCGGACGTGAGGTCGCCCGCCGCGCGCGATGCTGCAAGGTCCGAAAACAGAAACCACGCCGCGGCAACGAGGAACCACACCAGCGCGCGCAACCGCTCGAGGAACGTCACGACGTTGCTCCGAATAGGAAAGATGCGCCGTGGGTGGGACTCATCAGGGTGGAATTCATCAGGGCTATTTCGATGCCTGCCCGGGATCAGACGGCGTAGAACTGGGCGATATTGCGGAACTTGTCATAGCGGCGGTGCAGGAGCTCATCGATCGGCAGCGATTTCAGCTCGTTGAGATGCCAGCGGAGCTTTTCGGCGAGAAGCTGCGCCGCTCCGGCGGGATCGGTATGCGCGCCGCCAGGAGGCTCGGGAACAATGTCGTCAACGCAACCGAGAGCATGGACGTCGGGAGCGGAGATGCGCATCGCCTCGGCCGCCTGGCTCTTGTAAGCAGCGTCACGCCAGAGAATGGCCGCGCATCCTTCGGGCGGAATCACTGAGTAAATGGCGTCTTCGAGGATGAGGACGCGATCGGCAAGGGCCAGGCCAAGCGCGCCCCCGGAGCCGCCTTCGCCGGTGATGGCAGCAATGGTAGGAACGCGCAGGCGTGACATTTCCCGCAGGTTCCGAGCGATGGCTTCGGCCTGGCCGCGCTCCTCGGCTCCCACCCCAGGATACGCCGCCGGAACGTCAATGATCGCGATCACCGGCCGGCCGAACTTCTCGGCGAGCTTCATGCACCGCAGCGCCTTGCGGTAGCCCTCGGGATTGGGCATGCCGAAGCGCCGGTGGACCTTCTCCTTGGTGGAGCGCCCTTTCAGGTTGGCGATGACCATGACCTCCTCGCCCTCGAAGCGGGCCATCCCGCACGCCATCGCCGGATCGTCGCCGAAAAAACGGTCGCCGTGGATCTCGATGAAGTCGGTGAAGATCCGCTCGATGAAGTCCATCGGATAGGGCCTCTGAGGGTGCCGCGCCAGCTCGGTCTTGGCCCACGCCGGTGTGACCGGCGGCGGATTGGTGTCGGGCTGATCGGTCATAGAGGGAGGTAGTCCGAGTTTGATTGTATGGATGCGGAGTGGGAGGGGCAAATGCCCGCGTTCGTTTTGGGATCGGAAGCATACGATGAATCAAGGTCCACGACTGTGGTAACCGATGCGAGAGGAAATCATGCGATACAAGATGATCGAAAACAAGCCGAAGACCTGCGCTCTGATCTTTGAGACGGGCGATGAGCTGGCATCGCGGTTGAAGAAGTTTACGCAGGAGCAGAAGCTCGAAGGTTCGAGCTTCTGGGCGATCGGGGCTTTATCGTCCGTCAAGCTGGGCTGCTTCAACTGGGAAACAAAGAAATACGAGACGGCCGTTCAGCTTTAGCAGCGTGGACCCGTCGCGATGAAGGATAGAGGTTCACCCGCACCTGGTCATCGGTAAACGCGACGGGAGCGCCCATGGAGGCCATCTTCTCGAGGCGAAGGTTCGCCCAACATGCGAGGTGATCCTGACCGAGAGCCCCGAGCATTTGCGGAAGCAGATGGACGCCGAGTCAGGCTGGCCCCGATTCGGGTTTAGTTGTCGCGGTGTTTGCGCATGTAGACTTCGAATTTCCTGGCGGCGCGGCGGCGCTTCCAGCGGTAGTAGCGGTTGCGTAAACCATAGGCAGTTTCGCTGCCGGCGACGGCGAAACCCCGGCGCGGGGAAAATTTGATGTAAAGGTATCCGAAGAGCGCGCCGCCCAGCTGCGAGAAGGCGAAAACCCTCTGCGAGGAGAAGAGCATCGCAAGCGCGATCAGCATATAAACCGCGACCAGATACTTGGCCTTGATGGAGATCGGCAGCAGGAACATCATGAAAGGCATTTCGGCGTAAAGCACCCCAAAGGCGATCAACAGGCCGAAGATGCCGCCGTAGCAACCGTAAAGAAACACGATGGAACCGGGCATGGCCAGCGCCAGCGCCACCGCTGCGAGTCCCGCGCCGAGCACAGAGACGAAAAAGATTTCCGCGAGCCAGCGGGATCCGTGGTTCGACTCGAGAAAGCTGCCCAGGAACCACAGCGAGAGTAGTTCAAAGGCGGTCCCTAGGATACCCATGTGGATGAAGCTGTAGCTCACCAGCTGCCAGATCCATCCCGCATGGAGCACCTGGCTCGGGTCAAGCGCAAAGATGGCAATGAGCTCGGTGGCGAAACCTTTCGCGGCAACACCGAGGATCAGGAGCGCAAAGAAAACGCCGAGGTTCCAGAGGATGAGGCCGCGCGTGAAGCCACGAAAATCGGGAAAGCCGAGGACGCCGGTGGAGAGACGAGGCACAGAGGATATTGTCTCACTCGTGATGGGAACCGCCGACATCGGGTTTGCGGACCGGCACGGAAGTCGCCTGATGACGGCGGATCAACTCTTCTCTCTTCCGTTCACCAGGAATCGTCAATGGAAATGGGTGCACCGAAGTTTAGTCCGGCAAGCAGCGCGGCTTAGAGGGAATCTTCTTTCATACCGTCACTCTATCGCGCCGGCCAGGGAACAACAGCAGCGCTTCGATGCCCCCGGCCATCGACCGCGCGAACACCGAAAATCACGTTGTCTTTCGAGATGGGAATTTGTGCGGAAAACTGGCCGTCGGGCGTTGAGGCGAATTTGCCATCGGCCACCGCGCTAAGCCGGTCCGCTGGGATCGCGCGTTGCCAGTCGGGCGCATCGAGCGTGCGCCACACAATTTCATAGTGCGTATCGGCCGGCGCATTGGGACCGCCGGCCCACTGGACCGTGGTGTTATTCAGCGCGTTGCTGAACCCCTTTTCCGTCGGGTACTGCACGTTAACCGGCTCCGGAGGGGCAGAGCCAAGTTCCGCCAGGGTCGCTGCGTTGAGGCGGGCGACCCGTGCCACATAGTTGAAGTCGACAAATTCGAGCAGATCGCCGTACTGGATCCCGTCCTCCACCCGGACGTTCTGGTGCTGATGGTTGAAGTCTTCCCGCCACTCGGTGAAACGGACCGCGGCGAATCCATCCTGATTGAAGGAGGTATGATCGCCGCCGCGGAGGAAGCGGTCGCGGCGAAATTCGAGAGCGGGAAGCAGGCTCGCGGGCACCGGGCGAGCCGTGTAGGTGCGCGCCACATCGACGATAGCGCGGGACAACTCGCGCGAGGGCGAGTCGCTTTCGTAGCCGAGCTGGATTATGCGGCGAATCTCCTCGGGCGGGGCGCTGGAGGGAATGCTCTCCGAGAAGACGCGCACGGCGTGCGGATCCTGAAATTTGTCGCCTGGAGTGCGATTACCGCCGACGATGTCGTTGTTGAGCACAGCTTCGAGGTGCCAGTCCTGCTGTTTGGCGAGATCGGCAAGATGCCTGCTGCCGAAGAGGCCCTGCTCCTCGCCGGCGACAGCGACGAAGATGAGGGTGGCGGGGAGTTTGAGTCTGGAAAGAACGCGAGCGCACTCGAGGCTTACCGCAACGCCGCTGGCATCATCGTTGGCGCCGGGAGCTTCGCTGTGGGTGTCCATCACATCGGTGGCGCGGGAGTCATAGTGTCCGGTGACGAGAATCATTCTTGAAGCCTGCGATGGATCGCTGCCGCGCATCACAGCATAGACGTTGGTGAGCGGCGTAGGCTGGACGACGCGTGCATTGGGTCCGCTTCCCGCCGGTTGAACGAAGGAATCGCGGCGCACTTCCATACAGCCATCGCATACAGTGGAGATTTCCCGGAACTGTGCCTCGATCCAGTCAGCGGCCGCAGTCACACCGGTACCGGGCGCCACGTCCTTTTCTGTGCTGGAGACAGTGCTACGGTTATGGAACGAGACAAGAGTCGCAATCGTATGCTGAATCTGCAAAGGCGAAATCCCGGAGATCGCGCGAGAGATCGCAGGATCGGCCGGCATCGCCCGAATCGGAGCGCCCATGGCATCCAGATCGCGTTGCGCGGCATCGCCAGAGTGGGTGCGCGCCTGGCTAAAGGCGGCGAGCATCGAGGAAACAAGCATGGGAAGGAGCAGCAGGCTGGCGGGCTTCATGTCTCAATCGAGTATGCCCCAGATGGGATTCGAGCGCACCCTTGACGTGCGAGGCGATTCTCCTCAAAACTAGCGAAGGCGCCAGGCGATAAAACCGAGGCAGAAGGGATTGTGCCGAACATCCGGGGAAAACTGCCGCCAACATTTTTCACGCAAACGACGTCATTGTGATGGACCCAGAAAATCATTTCTCCTGCCGGAGGGTTTCATGATTTGCCCTGAATGCGAGAGCGCACTCGACTTCGATGAAGAGGAAGTGGAAGAAGGCGACGTGGTCGTCTGCGATGAGTGCGGGACAGAGTACGAAGTGGTGGCCACCGAACCGCTGGAACTGAGCAAGGTGGAAGAGGACTACGAAGACGACGACGAACCGACAGAAGAGGAAGAAGAATGAGGCATGACCGCCAGGTTCACTGTTCGGGGGGGTCCATTTTAGCGATGCGCTCGGCACTGTATGCGTGCTGTGCTGTGGTTGTGGTTCTGATGGTGATGGCCGCGCCGATGCCCCTGGCGCGCGCTCAGGACTATGGCCTCAGGAATCTGCAGGGCAAGGTTTACGACGGTAAAGACGCGACGATCCAGGGAGCGATCGTCTATCTGCAGAATTCACGGAATAACGATGTGAAGACCTTTATTTCGGGGGACGATGGGAGTTACCGCTTCGCTGCCCTCTCAGCCGACACGGACTACACAGTGTGGGCAGCCTATAAGGGAAAGAAGAGCCCAACGAAAGAGGTCAGCTCTTTCGATTCGCGCAAGCAGGTCTATATCGATCTGCATTTCAAGTGATCGGCGACGCTCATTGGAAACGCCGGAATCGAAAACGCCACCCGGTTGGGTGGCGTTTCCGATTGTTGCAAAGCTGGAGCGCTTACTTCTCGCGTTTCCAGTGAACCAGATCGCCCAGCGTGGTGGTTGAGCTGGAGACCACCGGCTGCTTGTACGCCTCAACGTCGGCGCGGCTGGCTTCCTCGCCGCTGACGGCGCGAATGCTGAGCGCCACCTTCTTTTCCTCCGGGTTCATGCGGATGATCTTGAACTCGTGCTCGCTACCCTGCTCCAGCTTGATCGGCGCACCATGGGCGTCGGTTGCTTCGGAAACGTGGCACAAGCCCTCGACTCCCTCGGCAATCTCGACGAAGGCGCCGAACTGCGCGGTCCTGAGCACTTTGCCCTTGACCACATCGCCCACGCGATGCTGTGCGAAGAAGGTCTCCCAGACGTCGGGCTGCAGCTGCTTGATGCC
>CAZSWI010000076.1:0-14183 GCA_964610635.1 uncultured Acidobacterium sp. | reverse complement strand
CGAGGATGGAGTCGATGGCGTTGCGGCCGACGTTCTTGATGGCGGTGAGGCCGAAGCGAATCGCGTCGCCGTGAGGCGTGAAGTCTGCGTCGCTGTGACGAACATCGGGAGGCTCGACCGCGATTTCCATTTCGCGGCATTCCTTGATGTACTTGACAACGTTCTCGGGCTTCGAAATTTCGGATGTCAACAGCGCCGACATGAATTCGACTGGATAGTGCGTTTTGAGATAGGCGGTCTGATAAGCAAGCAACGCATAGGCGGCGGAGTGCGATTTGTTGAAGCCGTACCCGGAAAACTTTGCCATCAGATCGAAGATCTCGCCGACGGCGGACTTCGGATGCCCCAGCGCAGCGGCTCCGCTCATGAAGCGCTCGCGCTGTTCGGCCATCGCTTCGGCGTTCTTTTTTCCCATCGCGCGGCGCAGCAGATCGGCCTCGCCCAGGCTGTAGCTGGCCAGCACGTTGGCGATGCGCATGACCTGTTCCTGATAGACGATGACGCCGAGGGAATCTTTGAGAATTACCTCGAGCTCGGGCAACAGAAACTCCACCTTGCGGCGTCCCCACTTGCGCTCGATGAAGTCGTCGATCATGTCCATCGGCCCCGGGCGGTAGAGCGCATTGAGAGCCGTCAACTCCTCCACGGTATCCGGCTTGTACCGCCGCAAAACGTCACGCATGCCGGGAGATTCAAACTGAAACACACCCGAAGTGAGCGCGGTGTGAAACACTTTTTTGAAAGTCTCGGGATCGTCGAGCGGAACCATCTCGATGTCCAGCTTTTCGCCGCGCGTCTGCTCAATCAGCTTCACGCAGTCAGTGATCACCGTGAGAGTCGCAAGGCCGAGGAAGTCCATCTTCAACAGGCCCATCTTCTCGACCGCCTTCATATCGTAGGCCGTCACGATTTCGTCGTTCTTGGTCCTGTTGAGCGGCACAAGCTCGGTGAGCGGCCGCGGCGCAATCACCACCGCGGAGGCATGAACTCCCGCGCCGCGCACCAGGCCCTCGAGCTTCTTCGCCGTGTCGATGAGCTCGCGAATCTGCGGATTGCTGTCGTAGGCTTCCTGCAGCGGCGGCGAGTCCTTCAGTGCGCGGTCGATGGTGACGCCAATGGTTGCGGGGACTAGCTTGGCGATGCGGTCGACGTCGCCGTAAGGCATGTCGAGGGCACGGCCCACGTCTTTGATTGCGGCCTTCGCAGCCATGGTGTTGAAGGTGATGATCTGCGCCACCTGTTCGCGGCCATACTTCCGTGTCACATACTCGATCACCTCGCCGCGCCGGTTCTGGCAAAAGTCCACGTCGATATCGGGCATGGTGACGCGTTCCGGATTGAGGAAGCGCTCGAAGAGCAGCACGTTCTGCATCGGATCGATGTTGGTGATCTCCATCGCGTAGGCGACGAGGGAGCCGGTTGCGGAGCCGCGCCCCGGGCCGACGGGAATGCCATGATCGCGCGCGTATTTGATGAAGTCCCAGACTATGAGGAAGTAGCCGGAGTACTTCATTTGCCGGATGACACCGATCTCGAAGTCCAGCCGCGACTGATACTCATGGACGGGCGTGCGCAGCACGCCGCGCAACTCCAGTTGGCGGACCGCTGTTTCCAGACGCTTCTTCAGGCCTTCCCTGCATACTTCTTCGAAGTAACTATCGATGGTGTGACCGGGGGGGACAGCAAACTCGGGAAAGGGATTGTCGACCTGGTTCAGCTTGAGATGACAGCGCTCGGCGAACTGCATTGTGCGGCTGACGACTTCGGGCGCGTGCGCGAAGAGGCGCTCCATCTCGGCGGCGGACTTTACGAAGAACTGGTCGGAGTCGAACTTGAAGCGCCTGGGGTCGTTGATGGAGGCGAGGGTCTGCACGCAGAGCAGGACCTCGTGCGCGTGCGCATCGTCTTCGCATAGATAGTGGCTGTCGTTTGTGGCGACGAGAGGGATGTCGAGGTCTTTTTCAAGGCGGAAAAGGTCGGCGTGGATCTTCTTTTCGAGTTCGAGGCCCTGGTCCTGGATTTCGAGAAAGAAGTTGCCGCGGCCGAAGATGTCCTGATACTGGCTGGCCGTGGCGCGGGCGGCTTCATACTTGCCGGCCATGAGGTTCTCGCACAATTCGCCGGCGAGGCAGCCAGAGAAGCCGATCAGCCCCTTCGCATGCTCGGCAAGATATCTCTTGCTGACGCGCGGCTTCTTGTAGAAGCCGTGGAGGGAGGCTTCCGAGGTGATGCGGACGAGATTGCGGTAGCCCTCTTCGTTTTCGGCAAGGACGAGCAGGTGGTTGTAATCGTCGCCCTGAGGATCGGCGCGATGATCGTCTTTCTGGCAGACGTAGAGCTCGCAGCCGAGAATGGGATGAATGCCGTGGTGCTTCGCCGCGTCGAAGAAATGCACGGCGCCGTAAATATTGCCGTGGTCGGTAATGGCGACGGACTTCTGGCCGATGCTGGCGACGCGCTTGACGAGCTTTTCAACGTCGCAGGCGCCGTCAAGAAGGGAGTAGTCGGTGTGGAGATGGAGATGGGTGAATTCCGCCATGGGGTGCTGTTTCTATCTTAGGTCGCGCTGCCGGAAGGGGCCAGGAGGATCGTCGTTGCGTATTGAGGAAAAGACGGGACGTAATGTGACGTCGAGGCGAAGCGTTTTGATCTCGCGAGAAATCGCATTCGCGTACTATGGGCAATCGCGGAGGTTCTATGGATAGTGTTGTGACATTTCTGATGACTCAGAAGCCCGATGAGGCTGTTTCTTTCTATCGCGACAAGCTTGGTTTCAATTTTCTGCGCGACGACGGTTTTGCGCTGGTGTTCGATATGAACGGGGTGATGCTGCGCATCGCGAAGACGCAGTCATTCACTCCAGCGCAGAACACAGTTCTGGGCTGGGAGGCAAACGACATCGGTTCCGCCATGAAGAAGCTCGAACAGAAGGGCGTGACCTTCGAGCGCTATCCGAACATGGGCCAGGATGCGCAGGGGGTCTGCACGTTTCCCAACGGAGACAAAGTTGCGTGGTTCAGGGATCCCGATGGCAACGTGCTATCGGTTTCCGAGCACGCAGCTCATTAAGCTAAAGATGTGGTTCGGAGTCAGCGCGGAATGTCGCGATGAGCGGTCTTGACCCGGTAGCCGTGGCGCTCGATGCGCCGCGCGATCTCCTCTGAGATCATAACCGAGCGGTGCTGGCCGCCGGTGCAGCCGAACGCGAGGGTGAGATAGCTCTTCCCTTCGCTGATGTAATGCGGAAGCAGGAAGAGCAGTAGTTCCGTGACGCGGTCAAGAAACTCACGGGTCTGCGGGAAGCCAATGATGTAGTTTTCGACCTTTGGATCTTTGCCGGTGAGGTTGCGGAATTCCGGAACGAAGTGCGGGTTGGGCAGGAACCGCACGTCGAAGACGAGATCGGCGTCGAGCGGCACTCCGTGCTTGTATCCGAAACTGACCGAGGAAATGAGCAGGCTTTTGCCGTCGCTCTCGCGCTCGAATTTGTTCAGAATGTAGGCACGGAGCTCGTGAACATTGAATTTGGTGGTATCTATGACTACGTCGGCGACTTTGCGGATGGGCTCGAGCAGGCGCCGCTCTTCCTGCAGCGCCCCGGTCACTCGTTCTTCGCGACCGAGAGGATGCGGCCTGCGCGTTTCGGAGTAGCGAGCAAGCAGCGCCGCCCTCGAAGCTTCAAGGAAAAGAACCGTGGTAGGCAGCGTTCGGCGAATTTCCCGCAGGATGGCGGGGAATTTTTCGAGACTCTGGCCTTCGCGCACATCGACAACGAGCGCCGCGCGGCGAATGTCGCGAGAATGCGCCACCAGCTCCGCAAAATGTGGCGTGAGCGAGACCGGCATGTTGTCGACAGCGTAAAAGCCGAGGTCTTCAAAGGCTTTGAGTGCGGATGCTTTGCCGGAGCCGGAAAGTCCCGTGAGAATGACCAGGCTGCGCGGATTAACGGAAGGCCTGGAACGCGCCTTTGCTGGAGCGGCAACGCGCCGCCGGACGGTTCTCTTCCGGCTGGGGGACATATGCCCCATCGTAGCACCCGCTTGTAAGAACTCAGCTGGTTGTTTGTTGGCAGGAACGCACGTGGAGATCACGATGTGGCGGCACTGATTCGATTGAGCGTCGATTGAAGCGCGGAGCACACACGATCGATCTGCTCATTAGTGATGCGGTTGAAGAACGGCAGCGCCAGGGTTTGGGCGGCGACGGACTCTGTGACCGGCAGATGGGAGTTGCGCCATGCCGCATACGCCGGCTGCCGATGAATCGGCGCGAAGTAACGGCCTGTGGCAATGCCACTGGCTGTCAGATCGCAGTGGATGCGGTCGCGATCGTCCTGCGTGAAGGAAGGCGCGAGACGGACCACAAAGACGAACCAGCTGAGCCGTTGGCAGGGAATGTCTATGGCGGGCAGCAGCAAATGGGGATGGTCGCGCAGCAAATTGCAATAGCGGCGCGCGATAGCCTCGCGGCGGGCGAGGATTTCATCGATTCTGGCAAGTTGCGCCAGACCCAGCGCACACTGCATCTCAGAGAGGCGATAGTTGTAGCCGAGTTCGGCGTGGTCGAGCCAGCTGTTTGCGGGCTGGGCGGCCACCTGCGATCTGGATTCGTAACGGCCGTGGTTACGTAAGGCGGCGACACGCTGCGCGGCTTCGACGTGGCGAGTAACGACCATGCCACCCTCGCCGGTGGTGATCTGCTTGTTGGGGTAGAAGGCGAAGACTCCGGCGTCTGCGAAGGAGCCGACGCGGCGGCCGTCGACCTCGGCACCGATGGCCTCGCAGGCGTCTTCAATAACGCGCAGGTTGTGACGCTCTGCAATTTCAAGCAAGGCGGCGATTTCGGCTGGACGGCCAAAAGTGTGCACGACGATGAGAGCGCGAGTGCGCGAGGTGATGGCGGCCTCGACACTGCCGGGCGAGAGGTTCAGAGTCTCGGAGTCGATGTCGGCGAAGACAGGAAGCGCGCCGACGTAACGGACAGCGTTTGCAACGGCGATGAAAGTGAAGGAAGGGACGATCACCTCATCGCCAGTGCCGATGCCAAGAGCCAGGAGCGTGAGGTGCAGGCCCGCCGTACCGGAGCTCACGGCGACAGCGTGGGGCACGCCGATGTAGCTGACCATGGCGGCCTCGAATTGCTCCACCCGTGGGCCGAGGCTCAGACGCGGCGTGCGCAGGACGGAGACCACCGCGTCAATCTCTGCATCGGCGATGTCGGGCGCGGAGAGCGGGATGTCAGGGGCGGTCATGTTGCGTTTCGGATGGTGATCGGCATGGCTCGCTTCACGAGCAGCTGCGGTCCGAGGGGAACGCTGGTCAGGACTTCGATGATGCGCTCGGCAGCGTGACCGTCACCGTAGGGATTGGCCATTCCCTCAAGAGAGGCTCGAAACGCGGGGCTGCGTGCTTCAGCGATTCGGGCGAGAATCGCAGCGGCGTCCGGCTGGGCATCGAGAACATTACGGGCGCGCTCGCGGCCCTTTTGACGCAGGCCGACGTTGACATTGGGCAGCGCAAACGATGCGGTCTCCATGATGCCGCTCGAGGAGTTGCCCAGCATCAGATCGACGCAACGCAACAGGCTCCAGTACGTAACGGCATCAAGATTGACGAAAAGCCTGGCGGACGCATGGCGCGAGAGGAAGGCTCGGGTGCGCTCGATCAGCGAGCGGCTGCCGGCGTCGGCGTTCGGGTAGCAAAAGAGTATCTGCATCGAGTCCTGGCTGGCGATTTGTTCGAGCGCTTCGAAGAGCGCGGCCGCTTCGGCGGTTGTGTTGCGCTCCAGGGTAACGGGGTGATAGGCGACGAGCATCGCCGGGATGCGCAGGTCGATGTCGCAGGCGGATTCGACTTCTTCCCGCGAGAGCAGCCGGCCGCGGCGCAGATGATCAAGCGACGGAGCGCCGGCGCGATGGACCCGCCACGGCTCTTCACCCATCGCGATGACGCGCTCGCGCGCGGTTTCCGTCGAGGTGAAGTGAACGTGGCTCATTTTGGTGATCGCGTTGCGTACCGCGTCGTCGATGGCTCCTTCGCTGATTTCGCCTCCCTCGATGTGGGCGATGGGGATGCGGAGAGAGAGGGCGACCGATGCGGGAGCCAGCATCTCGTAGCGGTCGGCGATGAGGAGCAGCAGGTCGGGGCGCATTTCGCCGAGCGTGTCTGCGAGCGAAAGCACGGCAACGCCGATGCTTTTCGCCATCCCGACGTCGGTGTCGGAGCTGAGCAGGCTTTCGATGCGCGCGGCGATAGGAAAACCATCTTTCTCGATTTCGCGAACCGTCGACCCAAATTCGGGCGAGAGATGCGAGGCCATTGCGATCAGGCGCAGGTCGACGCCGCGATGTTCTGATAGGAGTTTGAGCGGCCAGTAGAGATGGCTGTAGTCGGCTCGCGAAGAGGTAACGACAGCGATGCGGCGGTTCATCGCGATGCAAATTTGGCGACTGTGCCGCGCAGGAGTGCACTCGGCTTGTAATCGGGGACAAGCTGTTCAACGAGCCTGAGGAGGGAGCCGAGGTCGCGGGCTGTGATGGCAGGTTCGAGGGCGAGGATGGCGTCGTCGAGATTGGGGTTTGCTGGGCTGACGACGCGGCGCAGATTGGGCGTGACGTTGTCACCGAATTGTTCGCTCGACGAAAGGAGCGATTCGTCGAGTTTGTCGCCGGGGCGCGGTTCCGTGAAGACGATGGGGATAGTGCGAAACTGTGTTTCGCCGCGGGCGCTGGCGGCGATCATGCGACGAGCCAGGTCCTCGATGCGAAGCGGATCGCCGGGATCGGGGACGAGAATGCCGTGCGGCGCATCGCCGATGGTCTGCGCGAGGAGCGCGACGACCTCGTCGAGCGTCACAAAAAAACGGCTGGCAGAAGGGTGCGTGACGGTGACCGGTCCGCCGCAAGCGATCTGTTCGGCAAACAGCGGCGCGGCACTGCCGGGGGAGCCGATGACGTTGACGAGCCGAACGGTCGTGAATCGCGGGTGCGCGAGCATCGCCAGCTCGGCGATGCGCTTGGAGGCGCCCATGATGCTGTGCGGTGCGACTGCTTTATCCGTGGAGATGAGGATCATCTGCCAGGTGCGATGCTCCGCGGCGATTTGCGCGAGGAGCCATGTGCCGACACTGTTGGTGGAAACGGCGGCAAAGGGATTGCGCTCCATAAGCGGTACGTGCTTGAGCGCAGCGGCGTGAATGATCAGCTCAGGCCGGTGCTCGTCGAAGAGGTCGGTTAAGAGCGCGCGATCGCAGACGCTGCCGAGGATTGGGACGCAGCGGTCTCCATGACCCCGCTGGTTCATCTGGTCGGAGATTGCGAAGAGTTGCTGCTCGGCGATTTCAAGAAGAATGATTTGCTGCGCGCCGGAGGCGGCGAGAACGCGCACCATTTCCGAGCCGATGTAGCCTCCAGCGCCGGTGACAAGAACGCGGCGTCCGGCGATGCTGGGGATAACAATCGGGCTGGAATTAGCGATTCCCCGCCCGAGAATTTCAACCCAGGAAAACGCCGATGCGCGGTTGTGAGCGGCGTACGGGGTGTGGAAAGAATCAGTCTGCACTCTCAAAAATTATAATTGGCGTCGATTCCATTCATGCCCGTTAACCTCTTACCCGCTACCGAACAGATATCGTTGCTGCGGCGCCGCGCGATTAGCCCGCTGGAAATGGCTGAGGAACACATCGCGCAGATCCGAAGGCTCAATCCGCAACTGAACGCGCTCGTGGATTTCGATGTGGAACGGGTACGGGCGCAGGCGGCGCAGGCGCGACCGGGGCCATTGTCGGGATTGCCGGTAACGGTGAAGTCGTCGATTTCCGTCGCAGGCTATCGATGCGAAAGCGGCAGCGTGCTGAATCGCGGAAACATTCCTGAAAAAAACGCTGTTGTTGTGGAGCGTCTGCTCGCGGCCGGCGCGGTGGTGCTGGGGACGACGAATTGTCCCGAGTTCCTGATGGCCTACGAGACGGAAAACCTTCTCTACGGGAGCACGCGGAATCCCTGGAACCTGGAATACACAGCGGGCGGCTCGAGCGGGGGCGAAGCGGCAGCGATTGCGGCTGGGATGTCATCCGCCGGTCTGGGCAGCGACAGCGGCGGATCGGTGCGCCAGCCCGCCCACTTTACTGGCATTTGCGCTCTCAAGCCGACAGCGGGGCGCTTTCCCGCCGCAGGACATTTGCCGCCGTGCCTGGGACCATTTTCATTCCTGGGCTCGATTGGACCGATGGCGCGCTCTGTCGGCGATCTGGCGCTGTTGTTTGAGACGCTCTCGGGCCAGGACGGCACCGATCCGACTAGCGCCCCGGTGGCGCATCGCTTGTTCTCGCTCGAAGAGGCAAAGCGGGTTCCGATCGGCTGGTTCGAGGACGATGGCCTCGTGCCTGTGACAGCGGAGACCCAAGCCGCAGTTCAGATGGCTGCGGCAGCGTTGGAGCGGCAGGGGTTCACGGTGAAGCCGTTTCGTCCTGAAGCGCTTGAGGCGGCGCGGAAATTGTGGTGGATTTTCTTTGTGCAGTGCGGAGCGATGTTGTACGAGCCGACGATTCGGGGACGCGAGGATGAACTGAGTCCAACGTTTCGCGATTTTCTGGCGATTGCGCGGGCTGAGATGACGCTGAGGGCCGATGCGCTGCTCGAGGCGTGGGTCGAGTCAGACAAGGTACGCGGGCGGTTGCTCGAGGAGATGCGCGCGTTTCCGCTGCTGCTTTGCCCGGTGTGCTCGATTCCGGCGTTTCGGCCGTTTGAGCGCAACTGGACCGTCGAGGGCCGGACCGTCGCGTATCTCGACGCGATGCGGTATACGCAGTGGTTCAATCTGCTGGGCGGACCGGCGGCGGTGGTGCCGGTGAACAATTCGGCGGAGGGCCTGCCGATTGGCGTTCAGATCGCGGGCCGGCCGTTCGCGGATGAGCTTGTGTTGGCGGTGGCTGCGGCTATCGAGAACGAGTTTGGATATCGGCCGCCGCCGATGGCAACGTGATACCTCGCGTGCACTACAGAAGAAAAAGGGTCCGCGCGGGGCTCGCCCTCTTTGCCTTACGTAAGAAAAACGGTTACGGCTTGAGGCGCGAGAAGAGGTTCAGCTTGGACACATCGTTGACCATGATAATCGCGAAGAACAAAATCAGCATGACAAAAGCAACTTGATACATCCGCTCCTTGAATTCCTGCTTGAGATCGCGGCGCAGCAGGCCCTCAATGCACAGCAGCAGGATCATGCCGCCGTCGAGGATAGGGATGGGCAGCAGATTCATAATGCCGAGGTTGAGGCTGATGAGTGCGGTGAGGCCGATGATCGGCTCCCAGCCTCGCATCTCGGCGGCTTCACCGGTCATGCGCGCCATCCCGATCGGACCGCTGAGCTGCTGCATCACGGCGCCGTGGCGCGTAAACAAGCGGTGGAGGATTTCCAGAATATAGCCGGAGTAGCGCAGGTTATAGCTGACGGAGCGGCGCACCGCCTCGGGCAGCGGCAACTGCTCTACGTGGAACGGCGGCGGAGCAGGGGTGAAACCCAGCCGATAGCCGAGCTCGCCTGTACCATTGTCCGCCCAGATGGGCTGAACCGTCAGATTGAATTGCCTGCCGTCGCGCTCGACAACCAGATTCGCCGGCCTGTTCCCGCTTTCATCGAGTACCGCGATGATGGCGTGCACTCCATGAACCGCCTGTCCATCCACAGAGACAATCCCGTCGCCGGCCTTCAGCCCTGCCTTCACCGCCGGATAGCCGGGAGTCACGTCCCCGATCACCACCGGACCATCCTGCACCCTGGGGAGCAGACCCAGCGATTCGATCTCGAAGTCCTGGCCCTTGGACGGATCGGCGAGCAACAGCTCGGTGCTGAACTGTTTGGTCTGTCCGTTCGCGGTGCGCTCGACGGTTATGGGAACGGTGGAGTTGAGATCGAGCAGAGCGCGGTCATTTAGCTTTTCCCAGGTGGGATTCTTCTCTTCGTCGAAGCGGAGGATGCGGTCGCCAGTCTGCAGGCCAACATGGCCGGCGGGCGAATTGGGCGGGACCACATCGAGAACCGCCGGAGAGTCGAGGTATTGCTCGACCTCATTGTGCATCATGTAGAGGCCGGCCATGAGGACAAATGCCAGGACGAAGTTCGAGACCGGACCGGCAACGGCGATGAGGACCCGCTGCCAGCGCGGGTGGGAGCTGAATTCGCCAGGATCCCCCGTCGTTTCGGAGCCGGGCGTCTCGCCGGACATCTTGACGTAGCCACCCAGTGGCAGGGCGCTGACACGGTAGTCGGTGTCGCCAACTTTGACGCCAACGAGGCGGGTACCGAAGCCGAGGGAGAAAACCTCAACCCGGACCCCGCAAAGCTTGGCCACGGCGAAATGCCCGAATTCGTGCACGAGCACCATAACGCCGAGCACGAGAAGGAAGGAGACGGTTGCGACGACGGCAAAGGGCATATTCAGCATTTCGGCGAAACTGGCGCAAACTTGGGCATAATACCGTAGGAGTTGCGAGACTCAGCAACGATGAGGAACCTCGCGTGCTGCCAGGACCTCCCGCGCCATCTCGCGTGCCTGACTGTCTGCCGCGAGCACTTCCTTTACGGTCGCCGGATGCATCTCCGGGGTTGTCTCGAGTACCTGCTCTATTGTAGCGGGAATCCCCATAAAGGGAATGGCCCGTTTGAGGAAGGCATCGACTGCGATTTCGTCGGCGGCATTGAGCGCAATGGGGTGGGCGCCTCCCTTCTCGGCGGCTTCATAGGCCAGGCGCAGGCAGGGGAAGCGCTCGAGGTCCGGCGGCTCGAAGTGCAGGTCGGAGAGAGTAGCCATGTCGAAGCGCAGATCGGAGGGGATGCGCTCCGGATAGCTGAGGGCGTAGAGAATCGGCAGCCGCATATCGGTGACAGAAATTTGCGCGATCAGGCTGCCGTCGACGTATTCCACCAGCGAGTGCACCGTGGATTGCGGATGAACGGTGACCTTGATGGCCGTGGACGGCAGATCGAACAGGCGGCAGGCTTCAATGATCTCAAGTCCCTTGTTCATCATGGTCGCCGAATCGATGGTGATGCGCCGCCCCATCACCCAGGTGGGATGGTGGAGGGCCTCTTCGACGGTGATGCTGTCAAATTTCTCGATGGGCAGGGTGCGGAAAGGTCCGCCTGACGCAGTGAGCCAGATCTGCCGCACCTCGCTCCGCTGACCGGCGCGCATGCACTGGTGGATGGCGTTGTGCTCGGAGTCGATGGGCAGCAGCAGGACCTTCTTCTGGCGCGCTGCTGCGGTCAGAATTTCTCCGGCAGCGACCATGGCTTCCTTATTGGCCAGGCCGATGGTCTTGCCCGCCTGGACCGCGGCGTAAGTGGCTTCGAGCCCGGCGACGCCGACAATGGCGGAGACGACGAAGTCGACTTCCGGCAGCGTAGCGACTCGGACCGTGCCTTCGCTTCCCCATACGACCTCGGTCGCGGTGAGGCCGTCCTTGCGAAGTCGTCGCTGGAGGTCGACGGCCAGCTCTTCGGTGGCCATCGAGATGACGTGAGGCCGCCAGTGGAGGCATTGCTGGTGAGCGGCATCGATGTTGTGGCCGGCGGCCAGGGAGACGACTGAAAAACGCTCGGGATAGCTCTCGACGATGCTCAGAGTGCTCCGGCCGATCGAGCCGGTCGATCCCAGAATGGCGATGTGCTTCAAAGGTGTCCTTTGACAGTCGTCAGTTTAACAACAAGCCGGCGAATCCCCGACCTTATCACCCTGACCTAGAAGGACTGCTGCGCCAGCTGCGCGTACCACAGCACCGGTGCGGCCAGCAGCAAAGCGTCGATGCGATCCAGAACGCCCCCGTGCCCCGGCATGATGTTCCCGGAATCCTTCACGCCGGCGCCGCGCTTGATGGAGGATTCGACCAGGTCGCCAAGCTGCGCGGCAATATTGATCAGCACAGCGATGCCAATCCAGTGCAGGTAGCTCCCGGGATAGGTGAGCCATTCGAGCTCGTGAGAGTTAAGAATTCCAGCCACAAAGACCAGCAGGACTGCGATCAGAACGCCGCCCGCGACCGAGGCAAGCGTCCCTTCCCAGGTTTTGTTGGGGCTGAGTGTCGGCGCCAGCGACCAGCGTCCAAAGGAGCGCCCGATGTAGAGCGCGGCGATATCGCCGGACCACACTACCAGAAACAAGAACAGCAGCAGGGAGGGCCCATTGTCCTGCGACTCCAGCAGATAGATGGTTGACATCGACAGCCCAACATACACCAGACCGAAAACCGAATAGGCAGTGTCCGGCAGCACGCGGTTCACCGGCGAACGGAATGTGCAAACGATGAGCAGTGTCAGAGAAAGGCAGCCGAGAACTGGAGCCGTCCAGTCGGGGCGGCGAAAGACAGCCGCAAGCAGTATCGCCAGGCAGACGATCACTACGATCCGAGGCGTCTTTGCGCCCATCGCAGCGGCGAGACTCAGATATTCCCACAGTGCGAAAGCGGAAAAAACAAAGATCAGGGCCATCAGTATGAGAGGCCACCTGGGAGACACGAAGATCACCACGAGAACGACAGGAATCAGAATCGCGGCGGTGAGTATACGCTGCATGCCAAAGGCAGAATACACGCCGCACCGTGCCCCAGGAGTGTTTTCAATCGGAAGAAGACGCCTGCGTAGTTACTGACGTCAGCGGATCGGCGACCACCAGCCGCGGCTTTCTCGCTATAGCGGCGTCTCAGTTTGCGTTTGGAATGCGCGTCGCCGGCATATTGCGCAGGATTACCAGCTCCTGCTGCACTCTTCTCCACTGGCGAGGATGCTTCTTCGTCTCGATAGGCGCGCTCGGATCGGAGTAGAAGGCGAGGATGTTCTTCCGCAGCCCAACCGGAGGCATCGCGTTAACTGTAGTCACCCGATGGAGCAGCGTGGCGTACGTTTTATCGGTCAGATGGTAGGTTCCAGGCCGGGTGGCATAGCCGGTATCGAGGTCGAGATCGGTAACAGCGAATCCGTCGTGGCCTTTGTGCGCCAGATCGCTGAGAAGCTGGAGGTAGCGCTCGGTGGAGCGGTTGACCCCCGCAATGTATTTTTCTTCCGAATCGCGATCGGGACCGCGGATGGCGAGGTCGGAGAGAACCCCCACTTTGGGCGTAATCGCGATGAACAGCGCGAAGACACGCGTGGTGAAGCTGGGCTTGTGTTTGCGATAGCGTTCCCATCCGCTCCGGGCGGACGTTTCTTTCAGCCGCTGCTCGAACTCGGGGAGGCCGGGAAGGTCCGCGTCGTCCGGGAAGCTCTTGCGATGCAGCAGGACCTCCGCGTAGGCAACGCGTGGCAGAAACTGGCGTACGGACCAGTCGTACCCGGCGATGGCGTGCGATTCATTCCCGATAACCGTGTTGAGCCGCAGACCATAGGTCACGTAGAAGGCGCGCTCCAGCAGATCGACGGGAACTTTGAAACCGACGTGACGGAGATAGGAAGCGGGCGCAAAGCGGGCGTGACCGAGCTGATCGACATCGAAGGCGAACTCGGTGCGGATGTGGGAGTGGGGCGACTGCTCGTAGGTGACAACCGGCCCATATTTCCTGGCCAGATTTGGAAATTCGACGGCGACCGCTGGATTGACCGCTTCCATGTGACCCATGGTGTCGCCGACGTAATGGGAGAGCGCCCCCAGAGCGAAAGCCAGCTCGTTGACATCTTTGGCCTCGTGAATAAGGTTGGTGACGAAGTCGCCGGTGCGTACGTAGTGGGTGAGGTTGCTGAAGGACGGGCTCCCCAGGGGATAATAGCCGGCATCCTGAATGACCGACCCGCCGTAGGCGTAGGCGTGGGCTGTGCGCAGCTGTTCCGGAGTGGTGTCGGGATACTGCTGGAGCAGCACCGGCTTGATACCGGACTCCCAGGCTATGTCGATGACGGTTTCGTGGGTAAGAAAGGACCAGGCGAAACAGAAAGGCGCAACCAGCAGGAACCCAAGAGCGGCGACCGCGATTTTTTCTTTCATTCCTGCTGGCACTCCTACTGGTTGTGCGGCCAATGACGCAATACGTCTCTACTCGTAACGCAGCGCCTCGGCTGGCAGCACCCGCGCCGCCGAGCTCGACGGATAAAGCGTCGCCAGCAGCGAAACGCCGAGCGACAACGCCGTAACAATCACGCCATGTAGGATGCGCGGCGCGAAGGGGAGATAGTCCAGAGAATAGACGTCGGCGGAAAGAT
>CAZSWI010000075.1:0-14343 GCA_964610635.1 uncultured Acidobacterium sp. | reverse complement strand
AGTACATCAAGGACGATCGCGACTTTGTGCGGGTGATGGTGAAGCGGGCCGCCGATGGGATGGTGATCCGTTACGGTGAGGGTGCGGCGAAGCTGGAAGGCGCGGCGCTGACGAAGTTTATGGGGCAGCTGAATGAGTATCTTGGTTTCTTCGACAAGGTTGACAAGCGGCTGCGCAATGAGGAAGTGACGAACCTGCTGGCGAAGGCGGAGCTGACGAAGCGAGTGGATTTCGAGTCGGTCACCAAGTTAGAGAAGTTATACAAGGATCTGGGGAAGATACAGAAGAAGTATCAGTTCAAGGGCCTGACCGAGCCCGTGAAGGACGAGGAGCATCAGACCTGGTCGCTGAGGTTTGTGGATGCGCAGGGGGCGGAGCGGAAGATTGACTGGGCGCTGGCGTCGTCGCCGGAATATCGGCAGATGATGTCAAAGCACAGCCAGATAAAGGAAATGCTGGAACCTCCGTTTGTAGTGGAGTATGCGGCGAAGGCGCAGGAGAAAGGCGTGGGTGTGCCCGATCCTGAGGACACGGGCGCCGAAGCCGAAGCTGAGACAAAGGGTGAGGCGGAGGCGGGTAAGCCTGCTCCAAAGAGGACGGGAAAGGCAAGCCTGGAGCCGGTGGAGAAGCATACGCCGAAGGAGCTTTTTGATTTCGTGGTGGAGCAGGGCCGGCGCGACTACCAGGTGCAACGATACAAGGGTTTGGGCGAGATGACGGCGACGCAGCTCTGGGAGACGACGATGGATCCAGAGCGGCGGACGTTGCTGTCGGTGAGGCTGGAAGATATAGCGGAGACGGAGACGATCTTCACGACGCTGATGGGCGAGGATGTGGAGGCGCGGCGGAAGTTTATCGAGGATAACGCGCTGGATGTGAAGAACCTGGATATCTGAGCCGGTAGCCCGTAGCCTGTAGCGAGCAGCCGACAACGAGCAGCCGGCTATGCGTACTTTCCCAATTCCGGGTAGCGCGCATAGATGCGGCGCTGATCTTCGGGAGGCAGTTGTCCTAACCGGATGGGCTTGTCCTGGGGGCGGGTGCCCTTCTGGTTAAGCACGTTCATCAGGCTCCATTCCCGCTGCAATGCCTGCGGCTCATGCGCGGGCAGATCGTAGCGGGTAAAGTCGATCGCCATCCACGGGCTGCCGGCTACCCAGTTATGCAGGAGTGCGAGGCGAAACTCCTGATTCATGAACCAGCGGATTTCGAGTTCCTTCTCCGAGCCTGGCGCGCCGGTGCCTTTCGCATCGAAGCGGTAATTGAGCGAAGCGTTGTTGGGGGTATGTTTGCGCCACTCCATACCAAAGGCTCCTTCGGTCAGCACCTGGGTATCCGGCCATCGATCTTTGACGGCCTGTAACCACCAGGCAAGGTCGTTATCGTGGGCGATAGAAACCTCCCATATTCCAGTTACCCAGCCAAATCCATTGAGGGCGTGGCCCTGGTCGAAGTGCATCGCGGTCGTATCGAGCATTTCTTTACGGCCCACTTGCTCTCCGAGGTTTCCTACTGTCTCGATTGGTCCAACGCCCATGCGGCTGTTGAAGCCTCCCTGAAAGCCGTCACGACGAGCGGAGAGAAAGTCACAGGTCCACCCGTCCAGACAAACGCAGTCAATAAAGTCCGATGGCCCCTGGGCGGGCTTGAGGTAGTGCTCGCGACTGGGGTAGCAGGGATAACAGATGCCGCCGTCGCCATCGCCATTGTCGATGGCGTGCTGGCTCCAGATCTGGCCCTGACAAACGTGAATGCCTTCTTCGGCGGCGAGTAAACGTTGGTTCTCGGCATCCATGAAGCCTGCAACCAGGCACTCCGGGCGGTATCCATTGCCCACCAATTCAGCGATTAACCGCAGCGCCTTATGGATCGTCTGCTGGATATGTTCGCGAGTGTCGAACATGGGCGCGAAGTAGCCGCCAGGAATGAAGGTGATTTCGTCGCCGTAGCGATCGTGAAAGGAAGCGAGCAGGCGGCGCGCTTCTTTGTACTCCTGGCGGGTGTCGTTGAGAGCGAGCCAGCTGATCGCCCAGGTCATTTTTCCATTGGGGCAACCGCGGGCAAAGGCTTCGCGCCGCGAGCGGATATGGTCCGGGGAGTTAGCCGGGGCTTCGTCTTCTCCAATGGAGCGGCTGGGAGTTACTTCGATCTGGTTCACGCGCACGACGGAGATATGGGTGATGAAGCGCCCGCGGAGAGCGGGGGATGACACAGCCTCGGCCAGGGCGCCCGCTCGCGTGGGAGTGAGCGCAAGAGCGCTGGCGGAACTGGCGGCGCCTGCGAGAAACTTTCGTCTGGTCCAGAGGTGATTCATTACTTCCTTCTTCCATCCGGCGACACAGGAGTGGCGTGGGTTTTCAGTCAGAGACGAGAACCTTGACGCCGTAGGGTTCGAGGCCGATGTCCGTTGTGACTGGCGAGGCATCGAGGGCGTCTCGATAATTGCCGTTAAGCTCGACAGATTGCTTTGTAGCGGTGTGGTTGAGGAGATAAGTCCAGGAGCGTGGACCCGCGGAGCGCTTCGTCATCTCCACGCCGGTGGGTAATTTGACAGGAGGTAATCCGTCGATGGCCATGAGGGTGAGGAGTACTCGGGCTAAGTCGGGAGCCTCGAGATGGGCTCCGAGATAGATGGCTTTGCCCTGGCCGTAGCGGTTTACGGTGATGGCAGCTTTACCGGCGTGGTCACCTCCGGTGTAGGTGGCCAGAACGTCGGCGCCTTTGGGATCGAGGATGTCGGCCCAAATGCGGCAGTCGGCATCGGGGCCGGTAAGTGGCGCGGTAAACCGGACTCCCTGCTTTTCGGTATAAATTGGCTGGTAGTCAAGTAACTCGACTCCCATGACATCGCGCAGGAGACCGGGAAGCGGAGTTGCCACGATGCGGCTGTGCTCGTCTTTCACGCCGAGGCGAAAACCGGCGATGAAGGTTCCGCCACCTTTGACGAAGGCACGAATGCGATCGGCTTGTTGCGGGGTGACGATGTACATGACGGGCGCGCAGAGGACCTTGTAGCGGGAAAGGTCGCCGGTGGCGTCGACGATGTCGATGCCTGCATGGGAGGCGGCCATTGAGCCGTACCAGGTCATCAGCTCGGTGGAGTATTTGAGCTTCGGCTGGCCGGGCTGGATGTTCAGAGCCCACCAGGAATTGACATCGAGGCAGAGGGCGAGGTTGGCCTCGTAACCGGCGCGGAGAGCCTCGGGGCGGAGAGATTTGAGCTCGCGGATGGTCTGCTGAATCTCGTCGAAGCCAGGGCTGTGGGAGCGGTCGTGGCGCAGGAGACCGTGCCAGTATTCTTCCGCGCCAAAGTCGGCGGTATCCCAGCGAAAGTAGTTGATGCCCATGGCTCCGTGGGCGATGGCCTGATACGACCAGAGGCGGAGTTGGCCGGGCGAAGGCTGCGGCGAGAAGGAGGGCTGGCCGGACTTGCCGGATTGCTCCTCCATGATGAAGAAGGGCTTGCCGTCTTTTGCGCTGCGCATGAAGTCGTGGCTGAGAGCTACGGTGGCGGCGAGAGCTTCCGGCGGCGGCGCAACGCCGGAGTCGCTGGTTTGAAACATGGCAAAGAATCCGGGGTAGTTATCCGAGGCGACAAAGTCGAGGTTGCGGTATAAGTCGCGGAGGTTGAGGTTATCGATGAGTCCACCAACGTTGTTGGTGGTGACAAAGTGGGAGGGGCAAAGGCGGCGCAGGACGGTGAGCTGCTCCTGAAGAAAAGAGCCGTTGGCGTCGCTTTGATAGCGGTTGTAGTCGAGGGCGAGGCCTGGGTTGGGCGGAGCGCCCGAGGGCAGTGGGACGGGGATCTGTGAAAAGTCGGTGTAGGTGTTGCTCCAGAAAACGGCGCCCCAGATCTGGTTAATGGCCTCGAGCGTGGAGTATTTGTCGCGCAGCCAATGCTGGAACCCTTCGCGGCAGTAGCGGCAGTAACAGCGGGCGCTTTCGCCGAGAGTGAATTCGTTATCGATTTGCCAGCCGATGACGCCTGGAGTGGAGGCAAAGTTCTGCGCCATTTGCGTTGCGATGGCGACGGAAAGTCGGCGGTAGGTTGGGTTAGTGGGGCAGGTGAAGCGGCGTGCACCAGGGCTGAGAGTCGCGCCGTGGTCGTTGACCATAAGAATTTCGGGATATTTCTGCGAGAGCCACGGTGGAGGAGCGGCGGAGGGCGTGCCGAGAATGACGGCGATGCCGTGCGCATGGAGCATGGCGACGCTGCGCCGGAGCCAGCGAAAATCGAAGCGGCCCTCTTCGGGCTCCATGAGGGCCCAGGCGAATTCGGCGATGCGGACGTTGTTGACGCCTGCTGCGGCCATGGCGGCAGCGTCTTCCTCCCAGAGGTTGTCGGGGGTTTGGTCGGGATAGTAGTCGACACCGAAGAGGGGCGGCAGGCGATCGAGCGAGGGATGGGTTTCGTTTGCGCCCTGCGCAAGGGCGGGTTCGTGCCTGCCGAGAAGGAGACCGGCAGCTCCAGCGCTGCCGATGGCTACAAATTGCCGTCGATTCATCCTGTTCTATGCCTCGCAGGCATTTTATAGAGGATGGCGAGGAATTTGTTCCCATCGGCAATAAGACCAACCTGAGACGAATTCCACAACTGGTCGGACGAGTTGTTTACTGGCTGGTGGCTCCACTGTCGTTGCTTACTGTAAGGCTGGAGACGTTGACTGGCTCGAAGTCGGACAGTGTGAGGCTGGTAATGCATGCAAGATCGTTATCGTTCCAGCGAGCATCGGGGGTGCCGATCAGCCCTCCGCTGTCTCCGTTGTCAGCCAGGATGATTCCATAGTTACGGAAGGCGGTGATGATAATCGCCGCCTGGGGACTGGTTGAAGCACAGGAAGGAGTGGCCACGGAGGCCTTCAGCCGATAGATTTCGCCCGCCGGTCCGGACATAGTGCAGGTGGCGGGGGGAGACGATTGGGAGATTTGGGATTCGACGGGGATATCGCCGCCACCGGTAGACGTGCAACTGCCCACGCCCGCCGTTTGGGTTGCGGGCCAGACCCAGTAGTTGACCATGTGATTCAGCGTGAAACGGATAGGATGCTGAATCGTACCGTTGGGGGAAGCAGGTGTGCCGGTGCCGATGACTTCGTCGGCATTTGCGAGCAGCGGCGCTACGGGCAGTCCCGCGGCGTCGGAGGTTCCCATTCCCTGGGGCGTGAGGGCATTCGACGAGACGTTGGGCCAGAGGGCGTTGGAGGAATCCGTCCAGGGGCCGTTTTCGTAGATACCCTGCCACATTTCGTATAGTGCAGGATTGCTTCCGCCGCCAGCTTCGAGATAGATCAGGACATGGCGATCACCGTTCGAGTTACTGGTGCCTTCTACGGGGGCATTAACCGGAATGGGACCGGAGGTGAAATAGGACTGATAGACAGTGGTCGTGACTGCTACGTCCGGCTGGTTGTAGGGCACTTCAAAGGCGGGTATTCCATTGGGAAAGGGTGGATTCGAGTTATTACCGAAGAATGGCTTGACGGTCTCCGGGAGGTATCCGGTGTACATTGGTGCGGCGGGGGAGGTATCCACGGGCAAGCCGGTTGAGGCTGCGTCGACTCGGTGGTGAAAGATCGAGGTTGACGGGAAGATCGATGCGAGAAATGCGTTATTGCCATTGATGGCGAAGCCGATTTCGTGACTTACCTGCGCCTGGCTGGCGTCGGTCACGATAAATAGAGGCGTGTAGGCGCCCTGGCCGCCGATCTGAGCACTGGTGATATCGCCCGACGCAGGATCGAGAGACATTCCCTCCGGAAGAGGGGGATTGCTGGAACTTGTGCTTACGGAAAAGGTGTAGGGTGGGGAGCCGCCGCTGGCGGCGATGGTGCAACCTACGTACGCCGAGCCTTGTGTTCCGCCGGGGCAGGAGGTGGTAGTAATCGTCAATGGGCTACCGGTCGTGGTTATGGTCACAGTTGCCATAGCCGTGGTTGAACCGGCGGCGTTGGCCGCTGTGAGCGTGTAGGTGGTGGTTGCTGTGGGGCTCACGCTGGTCGAGCCGCTCGCAGCTGTGGAGGAGAATGTTCCTGGGGTGATGGCAATGGTGGTGGCGCCGGTTGTCGCCCAAATAAGCGCGCTGTTGGATCCCGCAGTAATGCTGGCTGGGCTGGCGACGAAGGAGCTAATGGTTGGCAGGCTGGGTGGCGGAATTATAGTTACGGTCGTCGCGGCCGTGGTTGAACCGACGGCATTGGTTGCTGTCAGCGTGAAGGTAGTTGTGGCCGTTGGGCTCACGCTGGTCGAACCGCTCGACGCTGTGGAGGTGAAGGCCCCTGGGGTGATGGCAATAGTGGTGGCTCCGGTGACGGCCCATGCTAAGGTGCTGTTCGCGCCGGAGCTGATGCGGGCAGGATTCGCCGCAAAGGAAGCGATGGAGGGCGACGGGCCTTTTCCCGGGGAGGAGTCAGGTAAAATCGCGCCGCAACCTGCGAGACCGGCAAAGGCCAACGGCACCAGAACTAACGAGCAAAGATTGATCCTGATTTTCCGGTTACGCCGAAACCCAAGCGTAAAGCGAGCCCTGGCGGATCGAGTAACAATGTCCATTCACGAGCCCATAAATCCCAGGTACGGGCTGGAGCCGAAGTTAGCGAAGTTGGGGAAGACCTGGCGAACCTGGCCGTCGGAGAGGCCGAACCAGCGCGCGAGGGTGCCGGCGTACTGGTCGACGGCGGTGGTGGGGATGAGCCGTCCGGCGCCGACGTCGTTGGCCTGATTGACGCCGACCGCGGGGTACTGGCCGTACATGTCGTGCCCCTGAACTGCGCCGCCGACGACAAAGTGATGACTGCCCCAGCCGTGGTCGGTTCCGTCGCTGTTGCAGGTGAGGGTGCGCCCGAAGTCGGAGGCGGTGAAGGTGGTGACATTGTTGCCGAGGCCAGCGGTGACCATGAGGCCGTCGAAATATTCGAGCGCCTGGCCGAGTTGGGTGAGGAGCTGGGCGTGGGTCTGAGCCTGATTGTTGTGTGTGTCGAAGCTGCCAAGCTGCACATAGAAGATCTGGCGGTTGACACCGAGGCTGGCTCTGCCACCGATGATACGGGCAACGGTCTGGAGCGAGGTGGCCAGCTGGTTGTCAGTGAGTTTGTTGGTGACGGGATCGAGATATTGCGGCGGGTTAGGCACGCCGGTTGGGCCCGCAGTCAGCATGGAGGAGGCGAGCAGCGCCTGTGCCTGAATGGAGCGGTTGACGACGACTTCATATTCTTTGGCAAAGAGGTTGGTTTCGTCGGCGCTGAGGATCGAAGAGAGGGCGGTCGTTCCGGCTGCGTTGCCGAAGAGGGGCTGGGAGAGTCCGGAGATGGGGATGGGACCGGCGGAGGTGACGTTGAGCTGGAACGAGGATTGACCGGCGAGGAAGAGAGCGATGCCGGCGGTGGAGATGCAGGTGAACATGGAATTGGAATTCATGTTCATGCTTTCGATGAGGTCGGCGACGGAACCACCCCATCCGACGTGCTCGGCGCTGCCGCCATTGGAGGCGATGGCCTGCCAGGCCGCGGTCTGATCGAAATGCGAGAAGAGCGAGGCCGGCAGCGGGACGGAGTTAGCGTTGACCTGCGCTTTGGTGGCAGGCGCGATGAGTGTGCCGGTATTGGCGACAATGGCGGCACGGCTGGCATTGAAGAGGTTCTGGATGCCGGTGAGGTTGGGGTTGAGGGCGAAGCTGCGACCGCTCTGGGCAGTGTTGGGGACAATGGGGAGCAACTCGGCGAGCGGGTAGGCAAGGCCGGGGGCTCCGGAACGCGCCTGGGTGAAGGCGGAGAAGGAGTCGGAGTCGGTGGCGATTACGGTGCCGTGGCCGTCGTTGCCGCCCTGAAGGAAGACGCAGACCAGGGCTTTGTAGTCCGAGGAGCCGGTACTCTGAGCCATGGCGGCGAGGGAGTTGAGGCCGAGGATAAAGGGACTGGCGTACATGCCCGACATGGTGGCCAGGGAGGCGGTGCGGAGGAACTGGCGACGGGACTGCTCGAATTTATTCGTCACTGGCTTACACATCGTGGGCTCCTTAGAACTGCGCGCAGAAGGCGGGCGACGCCATGGTGAGATAGATTGCGGTTTGAACTCTGGCGGTGAGCGCGGCATTGATTGCGTTCTGATCGCCGGAGGGTATGGGGATTGCGCTGACCGCGCTGACAATCTGGCTTTGGAGGGTGCTGTCCATTTCGCCCGCCATGAGCAAGAGGTTTATGCGGTCGACTAACTGGTCGGGAGTTGAGGCCAGTCCGATTTCTGTGCCGTAACTGGAGAAGATATCGGGGCCACCTGTGGCGCTGCCGCCGATGGCGTTCTGAAGGTAGTTAAGATAGCCGACGACCGTCGAGACGTTGGTTATCTCCATTTCGGGGCCGACTAAGTTTGCGGCGGCGATGCTGGTGCCGGGGGGAACGTAGCCTGGAGCAAACCAGTTAAAGACGGTAGGCGATTGGAGGTTCATTTGGCCGAGTCCCCAGATGGGGTCCGCAGTGCTTCCGATGCCATAAGAGCCGGTGCGCGACTGGGCGGTGAAAGCGCGGGCCCACTCTGTGTAGCGGAGGAGCGGCTCGCGGACCTTGCCGTATTGCGGGTTGGCGAAGTCGGTGGCGGAGTCGCGGGCTTCGGGATCGAGGAGGATGGCGGTGACGACGGCCTGCATGTTACCGCGGACGCCGGTGCCGTCATTCTGAAAGACGGAGGCCACGCGGTTGACATAGGCGGGGCTGGGATTGCTCGTGACTAAGTGCTGGATTAACTGCTTCGAGAAGAACGGCGGAAGGTTGGGGTGATTGAAAAGGGTGTCGAGGGCGATCTTCAGGTCGCCGGCTGGGTCGGGATTGCCGGAGGCGGGGATGGTGACGCCAAGGAAGTCTTTTTCTTCCGTGGAGTGATGGCTGGGGAAGCTCTGCATGGGGAGGATGTCTTCGCCGAAGCCCTGGCCGACATAGAGGCAGCAATTCGACCAGGCGGTGTCGGTATTTCCCGGGATGTCCCAGCTGAAGCCGGTGAAGACAGCGGCTAACCCCATGACGTCGGTGTTGGAGTAGGTGGGGATGGGGTTGCCGGATGAATCGAGTTGCCGCGTGCCATCGTTGTTGAGCTGGTAGAGGCCGATGGTGAAGAGCTGCATCACCTCGCGGGCATAATTCTCGTCGGGATCGGTGGTAGCGTTGCCCTTATCGTTGCCCAGCATGGAGAGGAAATTGCCCATCATGGGATTGAGGGTTACATCATTCAGGAGGGTTCGGAAGTTGCCGAAGGCATCGTTGCCGAGTAAGTCGTAGTAACTGGCCTCGCCGCGGGGCATATTCTGCACGGCGGAGTTCGTCGACGACACGACCATGATTTCCTCAAGAGCGTATTTCACACGCTGGCGGAGCTGGTCGGGAGCGGCGAGGGCCTGCTGCCAGAAGGCGTCCTGGACGTACATCTCATCCGTGCTGTTCTGCATAAACAGAGCGGCGTTGCAGGTGACATCGCCGGGGGCGCAGGGAGGATTGTCGATCAGGATGGACTGCTCGACGGAGGGCTCCTGTGGGGCCGGTTGCAGTGCGAACTGCTGGTTGAGCCACGCCTGGTAGCCGTTCATAGAGACGGTGTGTATATCGGCGTCGGTGGCGCCGAAGGTAGCCTGCTCGAGAAAGCGTGAGGCGTCTTCGGGCGATACGACGGGCTGCGGCGGCGTGCCCTGCACCAGCGCGATCAGATCGGTGGAAGTGGCGGGACCGGGGCTGGGGTTGAGCACCTGGATATCGAGGTTGCCGGCTTCAGTCGGACTGAGGGTGGCGGTCAGCTGGCCACCACTATTGAAGGTTGTCGGCATGGGTGAGCCATTCATCAGGACCTGTGCGCCGTTGATGAATTTCTGGCCGGTAACGACGACGGTGTTGGTTCCGACATTGAACGACATCGGATTGGCCGAAGTGAGGATCGGGATGGGGTTGAGGACCGAGACATTCTGGTCGATCGAAACCTGGGGGTTATCGGTGCTGGTGATGGTGAGCTGGACGATGTTACTCGGCGCAGGAACGACGGCGGGTGCTGTATAGGTTATGGAGCCGTCGGAGTTAGCAGCCGCGGTACCGACCTGGGCGTTGCCACCGGCGACGCCATTCACCTGCAGGGTCACTCCGGTGTTCATGGTTCCGGTGACGGTCAGGGCGAGGTCGATTGAGTTCGTGACGCGGACATCGGTGTTCTGGCCTGGCTGAATTTGAAGGACGACGTGGCCGGGGCCGATGGGGATAGAGAGGCTGTTCGAGTTCGCAGCGCCGGGATTGGGGTTGCTGACCATCAGGGGGTAAGTGCCGGGGGTGGGAGCGGCGACGGCCGCTGCGAGCTGAGTGTCCGAGACAAACGTAGTAGGAACGGCGGCGCCATTCCAGAGAATCTGTGCGCCGTAGACAAACTGCGAGCCATTTACGGCTATGGTTGTGGTTCCTTCCGTGATACCGTTCGGGGCCACGCCGGTCAGCACGGGAATGGGGTTAAGGATGCCCAGGGTCAAAGTGCCCGCCGGGTAGGTGGAGTTACCGGTTGGAACGGCGGTGATGGTGACGGTGTTGGGAGTGGGAACGATGGCCGGCGCTGTGTAGAGGCCGTTGAAGGTTATGGCGCCAAATTCGGCATTGCCGCCCTGCACTCCGTTGACATAGAACGTCAGCGGGACGGCAGTAACATTCATGCGATTCTGGATTTGGAGTTGCTGATTGACGCGGAGCGTGGCGGCGGAGGCTGAGATGGAAGTCAAATCGCCCAACGGGGCGGTGATAGAGCCGCACCCGGCCGTGAGAGAGACTGCACAGACCAGGGATGCGAGCGCCAGCACGAGGGTGCAGGCCTGACGAAGTTCGATACGATCCCGCATGGATCCTCCGAGGGCGAGGTATTCCAAAGGTTGGCCAGATGAACGTGGCAGGTTAGTGAGTGCGCCCAGCGTAACACCGAAGATTCCCCCTTTGGGGGATAATTGATTGTGGAAACCTACAACTAAAGTGGAGTTTGTTGATTACACTGGGTGGAAGTAAGATTCCGGGTTTTTGCGAGGGCATTGGAATGGCGAGCGACGGCCAAAGACTCTGTTCGAGTTACAACAGTGATGATTGGTTAGTGCTTAGCGCTAAGATGCGGAGTGTTGGGGCGAGGCAGAGTATCTCGCAGAAGCCGGGAAGACGCAATGTTACTGTGGTGCGGTGGCGGGCTGGTTAGCTGTCTTTGCGGTAGAGGAGGTCGCGGATGGCGGCGCGGCGGGCGGCGTTGGCTTCACGGTCGTTGGCAAAGCCCGCGTCGGGTTTGGAGGCCGATTCGCTTTCGGGCTGGCTGCACGACGGACAACGGTTGGCGAAGCCAGGCTTGCCCGGCTTCAGCTCGAATTCTTCGCCGCAGAGGGCGCAGGTGCGGATGGGGAACGACATTGTCATTCCTATGATAAAAGCGGCAGGGGATTAGGAAAAGAGGGGCTGAGAAGCGGTCGGCAGAAATGCGGGCTGCGGAGGCCAGGGAGCAGCGAGCGAGAGGCGAGCGAGAGGTGTTTAGCAGAAGACGATTCGCGAAAGATGATTAGCGAGAGACATTTAGCGAAAGACGATTAGCGAGAGGCGAGTAGCGAAGGCGTTTAGCGAGAGGCGATTAGCCAGAGACGGTTGGCGAGAAACGATTAGAGAAAGGCGATTAGCGAAGGCGAGCGAAATCGGAGAGAAATTCGTCTATATAGATTGCGGGTTGGAGCGGAGTTGTGCGTTCCTCAGCGATGGCGCAGCGGAGTGAAGACTGGAGCGTCGATGCGAGGGCAGCCGGTTTGCGGTAGGATAACCCACGCAGGGAAATGTCTATGAAGGCTCTTATGGAATGTCTTGCAGATTGTTTTTCGAGACGCTTTGCTGAAGCCAGGCGCTCGAGGCGATCGGAACCTGGATTCACGCTGGAAGCGGGCTTCACGCTGATGGAGTTGCTGATCGTGATCTCGATCATGCTGATCCTGATGCTGATTGCGATTCCCAACATGCTGCACCTGAAGGCGACGGCGAACGAGACATCGGCGATTCAGTCGCTGCGTGCGATTCACGAGGCCGAGATCCAATACGACACCTCGTATCCAACGAGCGGGTTCGCGTGTTCGCTGGCGGCGCTAGGCGGGAGCACATCGGCGGGTGCACCGAGCGCGCAGGCGGCGCAACTGCTGCAGTCGGACCTGACGACGGGGCAGAAGGCCGGGTACACGTTCAACATTGTGAACTGCACGAAGACGACGGTGAACAATCAGGACATGATCACGAGCTGGGAGGCGACAGCGGTGCCGCAGTCGGTGGGCAAGACGGGGAACAACGGATTCTGCCTGGACATGAGCGGTGAGATCAGGAAAGATCCAGCGGGCGGGACGAACTGCACGGTACCGATTCAGTGATTAGCCGCTAGCTTTTAGCTGCCAGCTTCCAGCTCTTAGCTGCCAGCTTCCAGCTCTTAGCTGCCAAGTAGATGGCGAGGTGAGCCGGGATTGACTTCAAATTGGGAGAAAACCGTGAGCCGCCGGCGTGGGTTATTCCGCTGGCGGTTTTTGCTTGTGGCGGCGTTGGTGCTGATTCTCGTGCTGGTCGCGAGCCAGGGATTGCGGGCGCAGGCTGGGCTGAGCGCGGCTGAGGTGGCGACACGGGTGGATCGGCACTATAACGCGCTGCATTCGCTCGAGGTGCATTTCGTCCAGACCTATACGGGTATGGGGATGAACCGGCGGGAGTCGGGGGTGCTGCTGCTGAAGAAGCCGGGGAAGATGCGGTGGACGTACACCGATCCTGACGGAAAGCTGTTTGTACTGGATGGGCACGATGGGTATTTCTACTCGCCGGGCGAGAGCGAGGCGCAGAAGGTGGACGAGAAGAAGCTGGACGATCTTCGTTCGCCGCTGCGGTTTTTGCTGGGGCATACGGAGTTGGAGAAGGAGCTGACGGGTTTGCACGTGAGTTGCGATGGGGGCGGGACGTGCGAACTGGCCGGGGTGCCGAAGGGGCTGGAGCAGCGGGTGAGCGCGCTGAAGATTACGGCGGCTGCCGATGGGACGATTCGCTCGATGACAATTGAGGAGACGGACGGGGTAACGAATCAATTCAGCTTCAGCGGAGAGGCGGGGAATGTGCCGGCTCCAAGTACGGCGTTTGTGTTTACGGCGCCGGCTGGGGTGCATGTGGTGGAGGGGGATGCGCCGGTCTAGGCTGATCGGGGATCAGATCCGCAGGTAGGACGCTGGGGTTACGATGCGCGTCCGGCGATGGGTGCGGAGGGAGAGCAGGTCCTTGTCGCCGGTGACGATGAGGCTGGCTCGGGCACGCTCGGCGCATTCGAGGATTTTGTTATCGTCGGGGTCGCGGCAGAGGTGGACGGTGTTTTGGAGCGTGACGCGGGTGGCTCGGCGCAGAGCATCCCGCATGGCGGTGGCAATGCGGGTATCTGACCAGTCGCACCTAAACTTCAGAACCCGAACAATTTCATCATCGAGTTCCACGCAAGTCGCAATCGTATGCTCCGTGGCTGCCCTGGTCAGAGCACGGAATGGGATTCCGCCTACGCCACCGAAGTGGAGAGCGGAGATCCAGACGTTGGTGTCGACGACCAAAATCATCCAGCTTTGCGTGCTTTCCGCTCGCGCTCTGCGCGCATTTCGGCGCGAACTTCCCTCACGAGGCGCGGTACATCCTCTTCGGTGTAGCCGTGCAGTTTGCGGGTGGCGCCGTATTCGGCGGCTTCCCGCAGACCTTCCAGTATTCGGTCGGTTTCATATTCGCGGAAGGCTTCACGGAAAACTTCGCTCATGGTGCGGCTTTCGCTTTGGGCGATGGCTTCTGCGCGGGCGGCGAGGTCGGGCGGAAGGCTGATGGTGTAGACCTTCGATTTGCGCGGTTTGGCGGGGGATTTTTTGCTTGCGCTCTTCGTGGATTTTGCTGAGGTCCTGGTCGGCATAGATTGGATGTTACAGTGTAATGGATTGTCATACAAGGTGTCGCGCCTGGGTTCGACCTTGGTTTCTGCGGCTGGGACATGACCTGATGGTCACTTGATGCGTCGCTACTGGTTATGCAACACCTGGAACTGCAGGCACGGCAATCGATGACTTTTCGGGGCCGGTCTCAGGCTGATTGTGGGATTGGCTATCTGCTTTCTGCTCAGTAGGATGGGAGCATGTCAAAGTGGTTGGGGTGGATTACCTTGCTGATGGTGCTGGTGAGCGCCTGGCTGTGGGGTCAGGAGACTGGGCAGACGTCCGGGCCATGGGTCATGGAGCGGAGCGGGACGACGGCTGGGCTGCGCGGGATTCATGCGGTGGGCGGCGGCGTGGCATGGGCCAGCGGGACGAATGGAACGGTTCTGCGGACA
>CAZSWI010000074.1:0-14480 GCA_964610635.1 uncultured Acidobacterium sp. | reverse complement strand
AGCCTGCATTGCTCGATGGCAAGATCGTATTGGCCGGACCGCGTATAGATACTCGCCAGCAAATCCCTCGCATCGACGAGATCCGGCTTCAGTTTCACAGCCAGGCTCGCGGCTTGGATGGCCTCGTCCGACACGGTGCTGTTTGCATCGGTCTCGCGATAGACGAGCAGCTTGGCGAGCAGGTAATGTAGTAAGGCGCTGTTCGGATGAGATTTCAGCTGGGCACGTATCTCCCCGAGTGCGTCATCCGGCTTACTTTTGTCCGTCATATTTCTTTGCAACTCGACGATATCCGTGGCATAAGCGCTGAGGCTCTGCGCCGAATCCAGTTGCTCGGCAGTATGAAAATCGGCTTCCGCATCGTCGTATTGCGCCAGCTGCGCATACAGCAAGCCTCGTGAGATATAGAGCGAAGGATCGCCGGGAATGCGTCGGAGGCCGGCGTCCACCATGTCGACCCCTACCTGGTAGGATTCGTGATTCAGGCAAAGCACCACAAACGCATTGTAGTAATTAGCATTTGTTGGATTGAGGACAATCGCCTGACGCAGAAGAGAGACCGCTCTCGGAGTATCGCCCAAGGCCTCGTACGTGTCGGATGCCAGGCTCAACAGTTCCGGATCGGACTGGTCCGCGGTAAGCAGGGGCTCAAGGATACTGGCAGCGGCATCAACCTGCTTCGTTGCGACCAACACGACCGCGAGATCGTACTTTGGATACGTTTGCGCGGGAAGGAGGGCCACCAGTTGTTCAAACACAGGAATAGCTTTCTCGGCCTCGCCCACATGCACGAGGCAGTAACCGTAAGCTTCCAGCGAATGCGAATGGTGGGCGATCACATCGGAACTTAGAATGAACTGGCGGATCGCTTCCCGGCAGTGCTCTTGTCTGGCCCCCAGAACGGCGAGCATTTCGTGCGCCGTCTGGTCTTGTGGATCGGCTTTCAGAATTCTCTCCAAGACCGGAACCGCTCGCGGGTCCTGCGTCCGATAGAGGAGTTGCGCTTCGGCCTTCAGCGCCGGACCATAGGCCGGCGAGAGATGGAGCGCCCGCTGCAATGCGTCGAGCGCATCCTCGTTGTCATCGTTGAGGGTGAAGATAATTCCTTCCAGTGTCCAGAGGCGGAAGTCGTTGGGCCTTTCGAGCAAGGCGTGCTTCGCGGCGGCCAGCGCCGAATTATATTGCTGAGAACGGATCAGCGCTTCTATAGACGAAACGGACGGGGCAGTCTGCTGGGCGGGGGCGCAGAACGTCGCGCACAGGAGGAACGGAAGCACGAATTCGTCACGAACCATCATCAAGAAGCGGCCCAGCGTGCCCAGCCCAGGTTGGGGATGATCCCACGTGTCTCCTGGATCGTGATGAGCTGATCGCATTTGATATCCCGGTATTTCTCAATTAACCCGCTCGGCCAATACACAGAGATATCCGCAACGGTAGCAGGACCGAGGCCAAAATGGAGGCGCGAGTCATTACAGGAATAGTAGCTGGACTGGCTGAGTACTTCCTGTGCCTGAGTTCTGGCCGAATATTGCGCCAACACTCGCGCACCCACCGCACTGCGATTGGATTTAGTGCCAATCAGTTTGATTTTTAGCCAGTGATGGCGACCTTTAAGGTCGTTTCGCAGCAGGGAGGGCGGCTCGTTCATATTCAGAATGAGGATGTCGAGATCGCCATCGTTGTCGAAATCGCCGAATGCACAGCCACGGCTGGAATGCGGAGCGGAGAGCCCAGGACCTGCATTGTTAATCTCTTCGAAGTTGCCGTTTCCGAGATTGCGAAAAAGAATACGCGGCGACTTATTCGGATTCGCCGGGATCAGTTTCTCGACGCCTGGATACACGCTGCCGGTTACGAAAAAGATATCCGGCCAGCCGTCGTTGTCGAGATCGACGATTCCCGCGCCCCAACTGGCGAAGCGGGTTTCAACTCCGAGTTTCGCCTGAATGGTCCGGTCATCAAAATTCCCGCTGCCATCGTTGCGATAAAGCACGTCCGTATCCTCGGCGAAGTGGGTTTTGAAGATATCAAGGTGGCCCCGGAGGTCGTAGTCGCCGACGCCGATCCCCATTCCGGCCTCTTCTCCACCGTCGTTGCTCAAAGCTACACCGCGTTGAACTCCCTCCTCTTTAAAGGTTCCGTCGTGCTGATTGATAAACAGGAGGCTGGGTGTGGAGTCGCAGGCGACATAGATATCGGGCCAGCCGTCTTCATTGAAGTCCGCGGTGACGACGGTCATTCCATAGCTGGGCCATGGTTGCGCGAGGCCCGACGCCGCCGTGACGTCGGAAAAGGTTCCGTCACCGTTATTTTTGTAAAGAGAGTGGACACCGAAGGGCATTCCACGCGGGCCGCATTCAACCGGAATACCTTTCCAGTTGCAGTTGGCGCCGGCGCCTGGTTTGGGAACGTGCTCGAAGTCGAATTTCAGATAATTAGCGACGAACAGGTCAAGATGACCGTCCCGGTTGTAATCGACGAACGAGCAACCAGTACCCCATCGCGGTTCAGAATTCCAGAGTCCAGCTTCTTTTGTAACATCCCTGAAAGTGCCGTCACCCAGATTGCGGTAGAGCTTGTTCTGTCCCCAATAGGTGCAGAACAGGTCTTCATAGCCGTCATTGTCATAATCGCCAACACAGACGGCGTTCGCCCATCCTACCGCCTCAAGACCGGCGTGTTTCGTGACATCGGTAAAGGTTCCATCCCGGTTATTCCTGTAGAGGCGGTTGGAGGTTCCGGGCGGGGCGCCGGCTAAGCGAGTGCCGGTTAGAATGAAGATATCGATCCAGCCGTCGTTGTCATAATCAATGAAGGCACACCCGCATCCGTTTGCTTCGACGATGTAGTCGTCGTGATCTTCACCGCCGTAGATCACGGGCGCGGTTAGTCCGGCGGAGGAGGCGACATCGACAAAATATGCGTCGAACGGACGGCCGGATTCGGGGGGCTTTTTCTGGGCAGCTGCAATCCGTCCTCCCATGCCGCCCTGTTGCTGAGCGTGGGCTCGACGGGAGAGGGCTCCAGCAAGAGCTCCAATGGAAATCCGAAGGAATTCGCGCCGGTCCGTTTTCATCTCAGAGAGCATCGCCCCGTGAACATGCTGGCGATTACGATACGACGAATTGGACCTCCGAGGCGAGGATAATCAGGATGGAGGGTCGGGAAATGCCAGCAGCAGGGGCCCTTTACCAAACGTAGACGGCGATGGCTTGCGGCGGGCCCGGCAGCAAATCAGTTATGGTTGCCTGGATAACAATCTGCAGATTTCTTCGCGCCCAATCCTGGGGGGCGGAGCGAAGGGCTTTCTCCAGATACCCCGGTTTGGAAACAAACTCCCCGGCCGCCTGGGTTCCGTAGGACTTGATTCCGGCGACAACGACAACGAACTGACCCGTTTTTGAGTTCAAAAGCCTCGTAACGACGGCGTAATCGCCGATTGTTTTTCCGCTGGGGTCTCTTTCCGATCGCCAGGTGCGTCCTGAGGGCCCTTCCTCCCGAATGATGGACTGGTCACCTTCCTCGGCGAATGCGAAATGAAGGTTGGATGTCATCTGCATCGTCCATCGGTTATTGAAAGCCCCAATGACGACGGCGGGGGAGTTGCGCAGGTCTTCAAAGGAGTAATTGCCTCCGATTCTTACCTGATTCTTTTTCCCGATTTGCCCGAAAAGAGCGGAGATTCCGATGGCCGCGTAGACGTCTCCGGCTGCAAGCCCATAGTCAGGATATTCAACCACGTCTCCCCAGACGATCTTCTCGTTTGGCTGCAAGTCGGGTTTCCGCATCAGACGCTCGAACTGGCCGGTAAACAGGTCCGGCGTTTTGGAGTGCCGTTGGTACAGTTTGACCGAAGGAAGGTAAACGGCCGGTTTGGCCAGGCAGATAAGGACGGGCTGCGAAGTAGAAAGCGCGGGCGACCAGAATTGTGCAAGCGTGGAACTGGAAGCTTTGGTCCGGGAAAGGGTCGATGCAATCAGGATCGCTGTGAGCGACAAGAACAAACCGAGCGCTGACAGGGTCCATACTAATGCCCGACGGTTCCGGCCAGGTCGAACCGTTACCGGCGACGAAGGCTGAGGGGGTTCCTGCGCCTGCGGCACACCCGGCGTCTCTTCCAGCAGAGAAGGATGAGGGGGCGTTTGCTGGTCGCGGGAGTGGTGTTGCCAGGTGAACTCCGGCGCGTAGGAGCCGACGTGGAGTTCGATGTGAACGGCTGAATGGGCAGGTGACGCGCTATAGTACTTCTCCAGCCTTCTGCGTACCTCCCCTGCCTGGACCCGAACTACCGGATCATCCCCTGTGGCGTAGCCCACGGGACGGTGAAAGAGCTCCACCCCGATGGTTCGCTCTTTCAGGCGATCGAGGTTTCCCTCCAGCCGGTTCCGGACAACATAGGAGAGGAATTGCTGGCAGCGCTTGCTTGTCTGGAATGCGGGGCTGTTGAGGATGGCGTCAAGTTCGTGGAGGACCGTGAGTCGCTCCGGTTCACTAAGGGCGCCGGCATCGGGATGAACTTCTTCCCGCCAGGTTGGATCTGTAGTCACGCTCATGGTACTCACCATCCAGCCGTACCAGCCGGCTATCGAACCAAGTGGAAGCCTCAGCGCCGCCGCAGTTGACCATGCTCCGCCGGTCGCATCGGAATGTCAACTATACGGTGTGGGCGCCTGAAGCTACCTTTCCGATTGGGTGTGCTCAAAAGAACATGGCGGTGGCCATCGCTCACATTCCACAAGGATTAGCCCTTGCCATGGACTGTGGAATCACAGCCACCATACTGTAATACACCGTGTCCTACTTGAAAAGCCCTTTGCAGGGGCGAATAGTCGCGTAGAAATTCCGAGCTGTATTTAACGGAAGCGAAAGACCCAGCAGCGGGAGGGGTCCGCCCGACTTGTTTTTCACGGAGACTTAGATGACAAGCATGAGATCTGGAATCAGGGGCTCGATATTCGTTCTCCTTTTGTTGACCCTGGCAGGATCGGCATTCGGTCAGTTCCTCAGCGGAATTGAAGGGACGGTCAAGGACCCTTCGGGCGCCCTGATCGCGGGAGCCAAGGTCACGGTGACGGATATCCGGCTGGGCGTGAAGAAAGCCGACACAACCAACGACGCCGGTTATTTCCGCATTGACAGTATCGCGGCATCTACCTACACGGTGCAGATCCGGATGAACGGGTTCAAGATATGGGAACAAACCGACCTCGCACTGGAGGTTGGGGAAACTCGGACGCTGGCCCCGGTATTGGAGGTGGGACCGGCGAGCACCGAGGAGATTGCAGTGACCGCATCCCAGGCGACACCCGATTTGGTGTCGCCAACCACGGGAGCGGTGATTCCGGAGACGACTCTGCAGGAGACTCCCTTGTCGGGGCAAAACGTGTACGGATTGTCGGCGCTGACTCCGGGAATCACGGGAGCTGCGACGCAAACGGGGGCCGACAACTTCACCAATGAGTATTCCATCAACATCAATGCGGCCGGCCTGCGCCAGGAACAGAACGGGTACGAGATCGATGGCGCGCAAACCAATACACCGTCGCGGGGCGGCGGAACGTCGATTTCGCCTAATCCTGAAATCGTGCAATCCATGGAGGTGAGAACCAACGATTTCGATGCTCAGAAGGGGCGCAACGGCGGAGCTACAGTGGATGTATTTACGCTTTCCGGCTCGAACCAATTCCACGGGACGATTGACTACGAATTCACCAACAACGATCTGTCGGCACTAACTCATTTTGAGAGCAAACTGCCAACCTCCCGCCGCAACGACATGAGCGCGACCATGGGAGGGCCATTTATCAGGAACAAGCTATTCTGGTTTGGCGCAATCGAAGTACTTCGCTCGAGCGTCACGAGCGCCGGGTCGACGACGGCGGAGACGCTGGACCTGTTTAACTGGGTTAAGAGCAATCTCTCAACTCTGGTGCCGGCGGGTTCTCCTTCGGGGACGCCAGCCGGGCCTAATATCGCGCTTCAGTCGCTGACTCTGGCACCGCCCCTGGCCTACGCCAGCGCCAGCGGCGCGACGACGGTCGCCGGGATTGAAAGCACAGCCTTCGGAGGTACGTGCGCCAGTTGCTCGGAACTCTACGCTCCACCCGCGGGCATTCCAGCCACCCTGGATGCAGTAGGCCCGGTGAATTACACAAATGTTTCGCCCAAGGATGGATACCAGTGGAGCTTCCGGATTGACGACTATCTCGGCAAGAACGATCGCATCTACGTGGATGCGATGCGAACCTACGATACGTCGGCCAGCACCAACGCGAGACCCGCGTTTGCCGCCCCAAGCACCAACCACTCCGATTTTGTAAACGTGGACTGGACGCACACCTTCTCCCCGAAGCTTCTGAATGAAGGCGGCGGAAACATGATTCGACCGTATGGCCAGAATGGGGCCAGTTCGGCGTTTGCAATTCCAAACGTCACTGTGGGTTCGGGAGTCACGGGATTCGGGAATTGGGGACCGGGGAACTTTGCGCAGACCACGGTCGCGTGGCGGGACGTGATGACGGCGACTGTGAAGACGCACACGCTCAAGTTCGGTTTTGACCAGTTCAACGTGCGCGAGAACGACGAACAGGAGGGCGCGCAGGACCGCCCGTCCTACACGTTTAACAATCTGCTCGATTTTATCCAGGATGGTCCGGTTTCGGAAACGGGTGTCCCGGTCAGTCTGATCCCGGGCCCCAATCAGCATAAGCAGGCGCCGTATGAGAGGCGGTATCGCGAACTCTACACCGGATTCTTCGTACAGGATAGCTGGAAGGTCAAGCCGACGTTAACTTTGAATGGCGGGGTCCGGTACGACGAAATGGGGGATCTGTTTTCCATTCTTAGTCCGCAACTGGCGAACTTCACTTTTGGACCCGGCTCGACTCCCTTTGCCCAGGTCGCCAGCGGCATCGTCGGACTGAACCCGAACGACCATGTCCTCAATCACAACGTGTGGGGCCTGACTCCGCGTCTTGGATTCGCGTGGGATATTTTTGGGAAAGGCAGGACAGCGCTGCGCGGAGGAATCGGGGAATTCTCCGATCAACCGCCCTATCTGCATATCACCGACATAACATCGGGCAATCTGCCCAATACGTACACACCGAGCTTGAACGTGCACACCTCTGGGCAGGCTAATTCATTGTCGTATCAGCTCTGCAATCCACCTCAGGGTTTCACGATTGCCTGCCCGCTGCTGGTGCTGCCCACCAATAACGTGACGATTAACTCTACGACGGGTGCCCTTTACCTGAATGGGGTTCTCGATAACGGCGTTGGTTTGGGAGGGTACTCGACCAACTACAAGATGACGCAGGTTATTGAGTGGACACTGAGCGTGCAGCAGCAGTTGAGAAGGGATCTGATGCTCGAGGTGAACTACTCCGCATCGGTTTCGCATCATCTGCCGATTTACAACCAGGATGTTAATCGATTCTCGGGCGACCTGCTGAAGTACAACGCCACGGGTTCCGCCGCACCGACGTTGTCGCGCCTCAATCCGAACTTCTCCGGAATTAACTACGCGACTTCGGACGGCAATTCCGCCGGCAACTACGGGACAGCCATGCTGACGCAAAGTTATGCCCATGGGCTGGCGATGCGGGGCATTTACACCTATGGCAAGGCGCTGGACGCTCTCAGCACTTCGGCCTCGTTAGACAGCGGCAATATCACTTCGGGTAACCAGAACGGTCCGATTGTCCAGAACTTCAACTTGCGTGCACAGCGTGGCCGTTCGGACTATGACATTCGGCAGCAATTCTCGGCGGTCGGCACCTGGACGGTACCGAACCATTATGGCAACGCCATAGAAAGAGGATTCCTGGGCGGCTGGCAGTTTGGCGGTTATTGGATCCTCCAGACGGGATTACCCGCCTGGGTCACCCAGAACCTGGGCTTCTCCCCAACCTGCGCGGCGAATCCAAGCGGCGATTGCTATAACTCGTCCGGCGCCTGGATTCCGGGAAGCATCATCACCAGCACCGCAGGCGACTACAACGCTGACGGAAGTAACGTCGATTCTCCGATGACTCCCACCTTTGGCAGTCATCGGGGCGGCTTGAAGAAGAGTGACTTCCTGAACGGGGTTTTCCCCGGTGGGGCCGCGGCGTTTCCTGCGCCTCCTCTGGGAACGGAAGGAAACCTGGGGCGGAACACTTACGACAATCAGGGCTATAACGCCATGAACTTCAACTTTGGGAAATTTTTTTCGACTCCATGGTTCTTCGATGAGAAGTTAAGAATCGAGGCGAGAGGCGAAGTGTTTAATCTGTTCAACCGCACCAATCTCACGGGGCTCGATACCGGTATGGGAGACGGGAACTTCGGGAAAGCGACGAGCCAGTTGCCCGCCCGCAGTCTCCAACTGCATCTGCGCGCCAGCTTCTGAGCAGAGCTTTGTATCGATAAGGTAGTGGTGGAGCGGCCGTGTGAGCCTCGGCCGTTTCGCCACATCTCGGTCCCGTAGCCCGATTACGGCCTCAGAGGCGGGGAGTTCCTTCTCGCTGGGCGCGCAGGCCGTGGCGGCCTGACTCAGGGGCCGTTCCAGGCCCAGACCGCGCATTTCGCCGGAGCGGTGACGACGCTGGGCGGACAGAATCACAGCTTAGTGCCTTTTGAAACCATCCCCGAGACTGTTCCGGTGCTGCTCCAATCGGCATCGCCGGGACCCTCAGGATTGCATCGGCGCAGGAGATTGGCCAGCACATTGGACTTATCCGGAGATTGGTCTCACCGGAGCGATCGGCCGAAATCTACTCCTGCCAGCCTGACGCTCGCCTCGGAAACAGCCCGCCGGGCAGCCGATCATCATTCACGCCGATGTTTGTATGGAAATATTGCATTGCAGCATGTATGCTTTGCTGCGGTGCATAAATCCTCTCATCCGGGGTGGACGCCATGGAATCAATGACTCTCGCCGACCGGTCAAAAGCTGGAGACGAACGTGTATTCACTCTCGAAGGCAAAACCGCACTCGTCACCGGCGCAGGCCGCGGCATCGGCAAGGCTATCGCCAGGCGCCTCTCCGCCGCCGGCGCTCGCGTCATGATCAACGATCTCGACGAAGCAATGTTGCGGGAGTCGGAAACCGAATTCGCGGCGCCGGACTCCGTGCAGCACGTCTGCGGCGATCTCACCGATCCGGACGTGCCCGAATCCATCGTGCAGGCCACGATCTCCGCCTTCGGCTCCATCGACATCATCGTCAACAATGCGGGCTACAGTTGGGACAGCGTCATTCAGAAAACCACGGACGAGCAGTTTCTCGCAATGCTCGAGATCCATCTCGTCACACCCTTCCGCATTCTCCGCGCCGCCTCCACTTTCATTCGAGAATCGGCCAAGCGCGAAATTGCTGCGGGACAGCGCGTGATGCGCAAGGTCGTCAATATCACTTCCATCGCAGGCACGGACGGCAACCCCGGCCAGGCCGGCTACTCCTCGGGAAAGGCCGGCGTCATCGGCCTCACCAAAACCCTCGCCAAAGAGTGGGGGCGCTACAACGTTAATGTGAACGCCGTCGGATTCGGCCTTATCCAGACGCGTCTCGTGCAGGATCTGAACGGAGCCGGCGCGGGCATGGAGATGCACGGCCACCAGATCCGTCTTGGGGTGCAGCCCAGCCTGCTCGAATCGGTGAAGACGGCGTGCCCGCTGGGCCGACTGGGCACGCCGGAAGAGGCTGCGGGCGCGGTTCTCTTCTTCTGCTCGCCGTTATCGGACTATGTCACCGGCGAAGTGCTCATCTGCGGCGGCGGTCTGCATTTTTAACGGAGGGTATCGCGGAGCGGCGATTCATTAACATGTGGCTCGGGGTCGGTGTTTTTGGCGAATACGTAATCTTCTTCCACCAGCCAATAAACCTCAAGCCAGTGGTCCAGGCTGTGTTCGTGGCCGGAATCGTACGAGTTCGGGTGTGGCTTTTCCTGCTTGTGGGGGACGACTTCCAAAATTGCGGGCATACGGCCTCCAGGGTTCGGCTCTTCCAGATTTGCGAGGTGAAAGAAGGTAAGCATTCGTGAGCCGATCTCTGCAGTGATGACGGTCACAAGTCTCGCACGCAGGTCCTGTGACTCCGGAATCTGCTCAGAATAATTTCGTGTTGACATCATCAATATTCACTGTGAAAACTGCGCGCCGTCACATAGCTTTCTGTGCGAGGCGGCCTATAGTACCTGGCATCCGCAGGTTCTAACTACTGCTCATTTGCCCGGCGTCCTTCTCTCATTGCTCAACGCCCCGGTGGTTGCGGATCGGCCAACTCCCCCCCTTGAACGCTCTACACGATGGTGGCGCTGCTATGCGCGTACCTGCTTACTTCGTGTGCCGTCACGGCGCAGTCCCGCCCTTCGAAGGGCGGAGTGCGTTCGTCGGTTTTTTCTCCTCAAATCTCGAAAACCACGGAAAGGAGCCGGCCATTGACCAATCGACAAGTTGTTGTCCTGAGCGCAGTGCGCACTGCTGTTGGCAAGTTTGGCGGCGCGTTGAAAGACATTTCGCCCACCGAACTCGCAGCCAAAGTTGTGTGCCAGAGTTTGCAGCGCTCGGGTCTCTCTCCAACCGACATCGGTCAAGTCGTGTTTGGAAACGTCATTCACACCGATCCCAAGGATATGTATCTCGCCCGCGTGGCCGCGTTGCGCGGGGGAGTGCCTATCGAAACCGCGGCCCTCACCCTCAATCGTCTTTGCGGCAGCGGCCTGCAGGCCATTCTCAGTGCCGCTGAAGGCATCGTTCATGGCGACACCGATGCCGCGATCGGCGGCGGGGCAGAGTCGATGAGCCGCGCACCCTACTGGCTGCCCCACATGCGCTGGGGTGCTCGACTAAACGACACATCTGCGACCGACGTCCTGGTCGCCGCGCTCACCGATCCATTCGATGAGGTGCACATGGGCGTCACCGCCGAAAATGTCGCGCACAAATGGGGCATCTCCCGGCAGGATCAGGACGAGCTAGCCGTCGAGAGCCACCGGCGTGCGATAAGCGCCATTCAGTCGGGCAAGTTTCAATCCCAGATCGTGCCCATCGAACTCAAAAGCAAAACCGGCCCCGTCATGTTCATGATCGACGAACAGCCGAGGTCCGACGCGACCCTGGAAAACCTGGCCCGCCTCAAGCCCGCCTTCGATCCGGGGGGCACCGTGACCGCCGGCAACGCTTCCAGCATCAACGATGGCGCCGCCGCTGTGGTGCTGATGGAACGGGGCGCAGCCGAAGAGCGGGGCCTGAAACCCATGGCTCTCCTCGTCGACTACGTGGTAACGGGTGTCGATCCTAAGCTCATGGGCATCGGCCCCGTATCCGCAGTCCGCAAACTTCTCGATCGCACCGGTCTCCGTACCGATCAGATCGACGTCATCGAACTCAACGAAGCCTTTGCGGCCCAGCTCCTCGCCGTCCGGCGCGAACTCGGCTTCCCTCCCGACAAAACCAATCCCAATGGCAGCGGCATTTCTCTCGGCCATCCTCTCGGTGCAACCGGCGCCATTGTCACGGTCAAGGCCCTGCACGAACTGCGTCGCATCCACGGGCAATACGCGCTGGTCACCATGTGCATCGGTGGCGGGCAAGGCATTGCCGCTCTCTTCGAATCGATCGACTAACTACCGCAGGAAAGAAGGCGTGTTATGGCAACTCAGCTTCTCGACGAAATCCAAATTCCATTTCTCCGGCCCCTCGAAGGTAAAGTCGCTCTCGTCACGGGCGCGTCCCGCGGCATTGGCCGCGCCATCGCCAAAGAGCTCTCCGACCGTGGAGCCACGGTCATCATCAATTTCTTTACCAACATCAACCGCGCCCAGGATCTCAGAGACGAGATTCAGAGTTCCGGAGGCGAAAGCTCTCTCCTCCAGGGCGACATTTCCAATCGTCACGAAGCCCGCCGCATCGTTCAGAAACTCCTCGAGGTGTACGGCCGGCTCGACGTGCTGGTGAACAATGCCGGCATCACCCGTGACCGCTCCATCCGCAAGATGACAGACGATGACTGGCTCGACGTGATTGCCACCAACCTCAACAGCATCTTTTACTGCACCAGCGCGGCACTGCCCGCGATGATCGAGCAGAAGTATGGCCGCATCGTCAACATCGCGTCCTTCTCCGGCCAGGCCGGCAACTTCGGCCAGGCCAACTACGCGGCCAGCAAGGGAGGTATCATCGCGTTCACCAAGGTGCTCGCCCTCGAACTGGCAAAATACAACATCACCGCCAACGTGGTCGCGCCTGGGTTCACTTCAACCGATATGCTGGCCGCGGTCCCGACGGAACTTCTCGATTCAATCAGGGACCGGATCCCGCTCCGGCGCTTTGCGCAGCCGGAAGAAATCGCTAAGGCAGCCGCCTTCCTCATTTGCGACGGCGACTACATTACCGGCCAGCAAATCAATATCAACGGAGGCATCTATATGTAGGGCCTTGCGTCGCTTACCGGGAGCGCGCGCTCAGCCACCTTTCAATATGCGGCCAGGTGGTCCTGGGCGCAGCGCTTCCCGCCATGATCCCAATGTGACCCCCAGGAATCCGGTACAACTCCTTATCCTGGCTCCCCACTTTCGCCATGATGCTCTCCGACTGGCATGGCGGCGTGATGTGGTCCGCCTCCGCAATCACGGTCAGCAAATTCGCGCGAATCTTTCCCAGATCCACCCGCTCTCCGCGCACCATCAGTTCATTCTTCATCAGCCGATTCTTCCGGTACAGCTCCACAATCAGCTGTCGATAAGCCCCGCCCGCCAGCGGCACATTGTCCGTCACCCATGTGTTCATGGCCTGCCACGACTCCACTACCCGGGGATCATCCAGGTTGTCCCACAGCTTACAGTAGTTGCCGATGTAGTTCTCCACCGGCTTCAGCGCCTTTGCCCCGTAATCGATCATCTCGCCCGGCATGTTGCCGAAAGCCGCCAGGACCTTTTCGACATCGAAGTACCTCTCATCGGTCCAGCGTGCAAACGTAAGACCCTCGCGATTTGAAAAATCCAGCGGCGCCGTCAGCAGCAGCAGATTCCGCAATCCTTCGTCTGAACGCAGTGCAGCATAAATCGTCGTAAGTAGCGCGCCGATGCACCACCCCAGCAAGCTGAACTCTTCGACACCCGCCATCGCCTTCACCTTCCGTATTGCGCGCGGCAGATACTCGATCGCGTAATCGTCCAGCTTCATCTCCTTGTCTTCGAGGCCGGGCACGCCCCAGTCCAGCAGATACACGTCGTATCCCTGGCTCACCATAAACTCCACAAAGCTATGCCCGGGCCGCAGATCGAGAATCGATGGCCGGTTCATGATTGCGAAAATCAAGAGCAGAGGAATCCGATACCGCTTCTCCGCCGGCAACACTGGCGTGTACCGGTAAAGCTTCGCCTTGTTCAGCGCCCACACCAGTTGCTTAGGCGTCTGCGCGATCGCGGCTTTCGTTGTCACCACCCGCGTGAAAACCTGCAGCCGCTTTGCCAGACCAGCGACACCATCCACAGCCACAACCTGGTCCATAACTAGCTCCGTTTCCGTGCCGCACCTCTGTTGCGCACGAGTCGGCCGCGGGCCCCCGGCCTGCTCGCCGGTCCGGTCCGCTTCTTCTCTTGCTCCGCCGCCGCACCACCCGCGGCAGCTTGTTCGGCTTCCGGCGACGCGCCGTGCCCCTCGCTCCGCAACGCCTGAACAATCCGATCCAGCTTCGCATCCATATCGTCCAGCCGCATCTCCACATGCGTGAAGCGTTCCGCCAGCGCCGCCACTTCCTGCCGCGACGGCAGCGACATGTGCTGCAGCGCTTGTGTCATCGACTTGTCCATCGCCTCCCGCAGCGGCGCCGTCGACGTCAAGTAGCCTTCCAGCATCGCGCCCGTCGCCTGCGCGTAGCTCTCGCTGTTGACCGTCTCCACCATGCTCTTCGCCATCGCGTCCAGATACTTGTCCCGGATCGCGCGGAGGGGCTCAAACGGATCGCTCGTCCCCGCGTGGTTGTTCTCGCTTTCGCTCATGGATGCCGCCTCCTGCCTCGGCCAAAAGCCCGGCCAAACGCCCAGCCACACGCCCCGCCAAACGAAGGATATACCCGTCGCTCCCGGAAGGGCGGTGACGGCTTTCCTGGGTTCGGCTCCCGCCGTCCTACCGCACTCCCGGGGCCTGCGCTGAAGGCGCACTCGCCTTGACGGCCATTCCCTAGCGGACTGCCATGTCCAGCAGTTCCTTCTGTGCATCTACAATCGCGTTCACTCCGCGCTGGATCGAATCCACCGCGGCTTCCGCTGGTCCGCCCTCGACGCCGAACTTCTCCCGCGTCGCGTCGAACACTTCTTTTGTTTGCGCTGCAGCATGATCGATTACTTTCTTTTGCGCTGCAACAGTCCGCTCCACGCCCTCCTGGGTGAACTTCACCGCCGCGTCCGTCGCCTTCGCCGCTTCCGTGGTGCGCTCTTTCAGCAAATCGGCGATCGCCCGGCTCTGATCCACCATCAGATCGATCACCGCCT
>CAZSWI010000073.1:0-14495 GCA_964610635.1 uncultured Acidobacterium sp. | reverse complement strand
ACTGCCAGCACGTCCTCATCGGCCGCTGCACCTCCCTCATCGACCTCTACCGCCGTCTCGGCGTCCTCGACTCCATCCGCTGGTACGACCGGTTCACCTTCCTCACCCCTGGCGGCAAGCCGACTATCATCGAGCCCGGCCCGCTCCCCGCCCCATTCCACTCGGCGCTCGCCTTCCTCCGCGCCCCCGCATTTTCACTCGCCGACAAACTCGCCATCGCCCGTGGACTCACCGCCTTCCTGCGCGGCCTTCCCCCTGACACCCCCGAAAACTTCGCCCACTGGCTCCGGCGCCATCACCAGACCGCAAACTCAATAGCCCGCTTCTGGAAACCCGTCCTCGTCTCCGCCCTCAACGAAGACCTCGACCGCATCTCCGTCCACTACGCCGCCAAAGTCTTCCGCGAATCCTTCCTGCTCTCCCCCCAATCCGGGCGTATGGGCATCCCCTCCATCCCCCTCAGCGAACTTTACGGCCACGCCATCGGCTACATACGCGAGCGCGGCAGCCAGGTCTCCCTCCGCGCCACCGTCGAGTCGTTCGCCCCCTCCTCCAATGGCTGGCTAACCACCGTGACCGGCAACAACGAAGTCCGCACCATCTCCTCCGATGCCGTAATCCTCGCTCTTTCCTTCGAGGCCACGGCTGCCCTGCTGCCGACCCTGCCCCAAAACCCCGCCTCCCAGGAGCTGGCCACCCATCTTGCGAAGTTCGAGCACTCCCCCATCACCGGCATCCATCTCTGGTTCGACCGTGAAGTCACGGATCTCGACCACGCGGTCCTCCTCGACACCACCATTCAGTGGATGTTCAACAAGTCCCGCCTCCAACCCGCCCACCGCGGCGCCCCCGGAGCCTCTTCCGCCAGCTATCTCGAACTCGTGGTCAGCGCCTCGCGCTCTCTTGTCCCCATGTCCCGCCAGCAAATCGTCGACCTCGCCCTCAGCGAGCTGTCCCGGTTTTTCCCCGCCGTCGCCTCCTCGCAACTCCTCAAAGCCGCGGTCGTGAAAGAGGTCCGCGCCACGTATTCCATCCGCCCCCACCTCGACCAAATCCGCCCCTCTCCCCTAAGCCCATGGCCCGCAATCTTCCTCGCCGGCGACTGGACCGCCACCGGCTGGCCCGCCACTATGGAAGGCGCTGTCCGCAGTGGTTACCTCGGCGCAGAGGCCCTTTGCCGGTCCTTGGGCGATACCCGAACTTTCCAGGTCCCCGATCTCCCCCCGGCCGGATTGATGCGTTTATTCTCTAAACCGCAGTAAAATAAGGCCCTATCCACTAATAAAGCGGCACCCGAAGATTTCGTCCCCGGATTTCCACTTGGTCCCACGCCCAAACCGGGAAATTACTGTACAAAAGGTTGTCTGTGTCTGTAGTTATGTCCTAATGGGTGATTAACAGTGCCGTTAAATTTTGTCATCATGGCTGTCACTTCTCCCCGAACGCAGAAAACCTTGACATCGACTCCGGTGTCGAATTGTATGGGGAGACAGAAAGCGAAGCGCCTACAATATGCACGAACTACTGGCACACATTGCGGAACTGAGTAGTTACCTGCCGGCTATTGTCATCACTATCGGCGTTGCCGCCCTGGTCAGCTGCGCCGTCGGTTGCAGCTCATCACCTTGTGAAGAAAAGGACGAACTCTTCCACCGCGAAGTCTACTGACTTCGAGCAGGTGAACTAAGGATCCCTGCGATTCGTCGCAGAACGACAGTTGTCTCTCTCCGCTTCACAGCCGCCTTTACTCACTTAAGCGTAGCTCCGCTCGGCGTAACACTCCGTCTCCTGGTGCCTTCTAACCCAGCGCCGCCGCAATCTCCTGCCCGTTCGGCGATCCCAGTCCCGTGCACGCATCCCATCCTGGTCCCGCCGAAAACGCCCCGTTGTTCCCTTCCGTGATGTCGTGAAAATCCGCCGCATCCTCATACAGCGTCGGACTCACGAACCCCGCCGGCGCGCCCTTCATCTGCCCGCCCTTCATCTGATTGATGAGCGCGATCAGCGCCGCCCATAGCGGAGCCACCGCGCTCGTTCCGCCCACAACCTCCTGCTGTCCATCCACCAGAATGTTGTAGCCGCTCTCCGGCGATGCATCCCCAGCCACATCCGGCACGCCCCGCCCGGTCCCCGAAATACCAGCGCTCGACTGCCACGACGGCAGCGGGAACAGCACGCTGAAACCTCCCCCCGTTGCCCCTCCTCCGCTCGCCTGGTCGTTCCACACAACCTCTTCCTCGATCTTCGTCCCCGACCCGATCAGCTCCGTTCCCCCGCACGCCAGCACATGCGGGCTCGACGCCGGAAAATCCACATTGTTCCCCGTCTCCCCATCCGTCGATCCGTTATCCCCCGACGCCACCGTGATCGTCACCCCCAGCGCCGCCGCCGACTGGCAAGCATCGTCCAGCGCCGTCACCGATGCCTGCGCCCACGTCGATTCCGGCCCTCCCCAGCTGATCGACAACACCGATGGATTGTTCGCCGTGTCATGCACCGCCGTGGTGATCGCGTCGATGAACCCCTGATCCGTGTTCGGCGCAAAATACACCGCAATCCGCGCGCCCGGGGCAATCGACCCCGCTACCTGTATATCCAGCGCCACTTCCCCATCCGCGCCATTCGGATCCCCCGGCGCATTCGTCCCTCCATCCACTGAAACCGCCACAACAGTCGGCGGTGTCAGCCCCAGCCCGGAGAAATAGGTTTGAATATCGCTCGTCTGGTACCCGCCCCCCAGCTCCAGAATCCCAATCGTCTCCCCCGTCCCGTTCACGCCGGTTGGAAAATCGTAGAGCTCCGCCACCTGTGGCGGATTAAAAGGTTCAGGCGTCGCGCCCGCCGGAGCCGGCTTCGGCTTTTTTTTCTTCTTCAGGTCCTTCAGAAATCGAATGTGGGGCTTCGCCACCGGCCGCGCATCGAGGCCCAGCACCGCCTCCACCAGCGGAGCGTGCGTCTCCGGCATCGTCACCTGACCGCTGAATGTGTGATAGCGCTTCTTCGTCGTCGCATCTTCGTAATCATGCAGCTCAACGCCAAACGCCCGCTCCATAGCCTGCGCAGGTCCGCGCAGAACCATCGTCCGCCGCGACAGACTCGAGGCCGACTCGTCCACCGTCAGCCCGTTCTCATGCGCAAATGTTCGCAGAGCCTCGAAACTCGCCGGATCGGCGGCAAACTGGTCATCGAAATCCTTGCGAGACACGACCTGCCCACCCAGTGCGTGCAGATCCAGAGGATTCTTCCGTTTCACAATTACCGACACGCTGATGATCTGCTGCGCATCAGTCCGTCCGATGTGTTTGTCATGCGCTGGAATCGCGCGCTCGGATCGGGGCAGGACCACACGTTTCTGAGCGGGGGTGCTCATCGATACCTCCTGAGGACGCTCCGCCATCCTACCGCAAAATCCCGACACCAACGTGAAGCCAGGCTCAAAGACCTTTGTCGGATTTTGACGTTGAATCCGGCCTGGCTACCGGCTACCCGCTCTTGGCTCCCAGCTCCCGTCGTAGCGCAAAGCGCTACAGCGGAATATTCCCATGCTTCTTGGGCGGATTCCGGTCCCGCTTCCCCTCCAGCATCTCCAGCGCCACAATCAGCCGCCGCCGCGTCTCATGCGGCAGAATCACCGCATCGACATAGCCCCGCTCCGCCGCCACATATGGGTTCGCAAACTGCTCCCGAAACTCATGCACCCGCGCCGCCTTCGCGTCGTGCAGGATCTCCGCCCGCCGCTCCTCGCTCAACTCGCCCTCGCTCTTCTCCGCCAGTCGCACCGCCTCCGCCAGCTCCCGCCCATACACGATGTTCACCGCCCCCTCCGGCCCCATCACCGCAATCTCCGCCGTCGGCCACGCCAGATTCACATCCGTCCGAATATGCTTCGAGCTCATCACGCAGTAAGCCCCTCCATACGCCTTCCGCGTAATCACCAGCAGCTTCGGCACCGTCGCCTCCGCGAACGCGAACAGCAGCTTCGCCCCATGCCGAATGATCCCGCCATACTCCTGCTGCGTCCCTGGCAAAAATCCCGGCACATCCTCCAGCGTAATCAGCGGAATATTGAATGCATCGCAGAACCGCACAAACCGCGCCCCCTTCACGCTGGCATTGATGTCCAGCACCCCCGCTAAGAACGCCGGCTGGTTCGCCACAATCCCCACCGGCCGCCCATTCATCCGCGCAAATCCCACTACAATATTCTTCGCGAAGTGCTCATGCACCTCGAAGAAATACCCCTCGTCCACGATTCGCCCAATCACATCCTTGATGTCATAAGGCTGGTTCGACTCCGCCGGCACGATCTTATCCAATTGAAGGTCCGCCCGATCCACAGGATCGGTGCAGTCCTTCCGCGGCGGATCATCCAGATTGTTCGACGGCAGAAAGCTCAGCAGCTCCCGCACCATCGCCAGGCACTCCGCATCGTCATGCGCCTCAAAATGCGCCACGCCTGAAATCTCGTTGTGCGTCGCCGCCCCGCCCAGCGCCTCTTTCGTGACCTCCTCATGCGTCACCGTCTTGATCACGTCCGGTCCCGTCACGAACATGTACGACGTCTTGTCCACCATCAAAATGAAATCTGTAATCGCCGGCGAATACACAGCCCCGCCCGCGCACGGCCCAAGAATCGCCGAAATCTGCGGCACCACTCCGCTCGCCATCGTGTTGCGCAGAAAGATATCCGCATACCCCGCCAGCGAAACAACGCCCTCCTGAATCCGCGCCCCACCCGAATCGTTCAGCCCGATAATCGGCGCGCCCACCCGCATCGCCGTATCCATCAGCTTCACAATCTTCCCCGCGTTCGCCTCCGAAAGCGACCCGCCAAACACGGTGAAGTCCTGCGCGAACACAAATACCGTACGGCCGTCGATTCGCCCATACCCCGTCACGATCCCATCGCCGGGAAAGCGCTTCTCCGCCATCCCGAAATCCGTCGCGCGATGCGTAACGAACCGGTCCGTCTCCTCAAAGGTCCCGTCATCCAGCAGCAGCGCGATCCGCTCCCGCGCCCCCAGCTTCCCCTCGCGCTTCTGCTTCTCCTGCCGCTCTGCCCCGCCACCCTCTTCCGCAAGCCGATTCCGCCGCTCCAGTTCTTCCGACAAATGCTTTTTCATCGTGTCGGATTATAGCGGTCAGCTCTGTAATCCCGAACGGAACGCGGAAAAGCGGCGAACCTCGTGTTTCCGTCACGGCCGCTGCGACGAGTCACTGCCCCTGCAGATACTTCTGCAACCACGCCACGCTCCGCGTCAGCTCATCCTGCTGGTGCTCGCGCTTGATGAATCCGTGGCCCTCCTCCGGGTAATACACCGCATCCACCGTCCGCCCTTCGCCCTTCAGAATCGACACCACCTGCTCCGCCTCCTCACGCGGCACGCGAATATCCCGCTCGCCCTGCAGCACCAGCAGCGGAGCCTTCTCGTCCCGGATATACTTCAGCGGCGAGCTCGCCTCATATGCGCTGCGATCCTTTTCAGGGTCGCCCAGCAGGCTCTTCTCGTACTCCTGCAGTCGCGGATCCTCGTGCTGCAGCATCGTGTACCAGTTCAGAATTCCGTACTCGTCCACCGCCGCTGCCCAGACATCCGGCGTCTTCCCAATCGCCATCAGCGTCATAAAGCCGCCATACGAGCCGCCCCAAATCCCCACCCGCTTCGCATCGACAAAGCCCGTCGCCTTCAGGAACTCCACCCCCGCAACCTCGTCCTTCAGATCGGCCCCGCCCAGATCCTTGATGTTCGCGTTTTGAAACTCCATCCCATATCCCGTCGACCCGCGCACATTCGGCGCAATCACCACAAACCCCCGCGACGCCAGCAGTACCGCCCGGCCGTTGAAGTTGTCCACCACCTGCCCCGTCGGCCCACCATGCGGCATCACCACCGCCGCAGCCGAATGGTCCCGCTTCAAATTGAATGGCACCCACACGAATGCCGAAATCAGCCGCCCGTCGAAGCTCCGGTACGTCACCAGCTGCGATCCCGGCGCCACGGCCGCCTCCAGCGCCGCGCTCTCGTTGTGCGTAATCTGCTGCAGCCCGCCATCCGCGCGCAGAACATAAAGCTCCGCCGGATGCGTCGAGTCCTCATGCGACAGCAGCATCGATCCGTCCGGCAAAAACGCACTCGGCTCGCCAACGGGAACGTTCAGCCCCACTGGCACGCCCCGCTCCGATGTCTTCAACGTCGCCAGATCCACAAACTCCGTCGTTATTCGCCCATCGGCGTTCACGACATACGTAAAGCTCTTCCCATCCGGAGAGAAAGACCCCGAACTGGCCGACCACTGCGTGTCCGTCACCCACCGTGCCTTCCGCGTCGTCAGGTCCAGCAGCGCCACATTCTCATACCCGCCCTTCTCATTTGACGTGATCAGCAACGTCCGCCCATCTGGCGAAACATCCGAGGCAGATACGAGCTGCTTGCCCGTGTGCGGCAGCAGCTTCTCCGCCTGTCCGCTCCGCACATCGATCCGGAATACATCGGCATCGTCGATCCCCACCGCGCGCACTGCATAAATGAACTGTCCATCCGGGCTCCAGCAAACCGCCTGCCAGCTCGCCTTCGGATCGGTCTCATGCGTCAGCGCATGCACCGTCCCCGACGGCCAGTCCATCAGCGCCAGGTCCGTCATCGGCGAAACCTTCGGCTTGCTCTCAAACAACATCAGCCGCCCATCCGGCGAGAATTGCGGCGATGTCTCGCTGATCGTATCCGTGTGCGTCACATTCCGCGGCTGCCCTCCGCTCACCGCCACCGCATACAGGTCATACAGCTCGTCGCCGCCCGTGTCCTGCGCGTACACCACCTCCGCCCCATCGTGCGTGAAGGCCGCATTCGCCTGCCGGTCATTCGACTCGACCAGCTGATGCGCATTCGACCCATCCACATTCATCAGCCACAGATTCAGCCGCCCCGAAGCATTGCTCGTGTATGCTACCCGCCGTCCGTCCACCGAAATCGCCGCACCGCCCACCCGAACCGTCTTCAGCAGCGAGTCCACCGACACCGGCCCCGTCCCCGCCTTCATAGCCGACACCACACTCTGCGGATCGGTAATCGTTCGGTCAGCAGGCCCCGAAGCCCCGGCATAACCACCGAGCAAGACCACAGCACACACGACAACTGCGAAATGTGCACTCGAAGCAGCGCGCATAATTTTCCTTTCAGGCGAGACTCTAAGATCGTTGTTCATCGTCACGGATTATAGCGGCGGACAGAAATCCCGGTACCTGCATCCTCGCGACCCAGGCTTCGCTCGATCCCATTCGCGCGCCCCAATCTTGACAACCCGCGGACCTGCTTGTACGAATGATCCATTCCGCCAACCGCGTTCTTCGGTCGCTTCGGCAGCGCCGGGCCCGCTTGACCTCAACCATTGTCCCCGCAAAAGGGAATGAACAATCGACAGTCCGGGTCCGTACCATAAATGTCCCGGCAGGGTTCGAGCTGAACCCAGGTATCCGTATCGAGTTTGCAGTCTCTCTGGAGAAAACCGAAATGACCTCCTTTCTCGCAGTCAACGCACGGAAATTCCGCCCCCTGGCGTTCGCAGCGCCGTTCGCGGTAGCGATCGCTATCGCCGGTCCTGCCACAGCAGCATCGGCGCAGACAGCCGACGAGTTGATCGCGAAGAACATCGAAGCCAAAGGTGGCCTCGCGCAGATCAAGGCCATCACCAGCCTTCGCACCACCGGCAAGCTTGAGGTTCAGGGATTCCAGATCGAAGCCGATTCCGACCAGAAACCGGATTTCCTCGTCCGCCAGTCCGCCACCATCCAGGGCATGACCCAGATCCAGGCTTACGACGGCTCCATAGGATGGCAGATCAATCCATTCCAGGGTCGTCGCGACCCCGAACGCATGGGCGAAGACGACACCCGCGATATGGTCGAGTCCTCCGACTTTTACGGACCCCTCGTGGACTACAAAGAGAAAGGTTCAAAAGTGGAGTACATCGGCCACGACACCGTCGATGGCGACGATGCACTCCTCCTCAAAGTCACCCTCAAAAATGGCGACGTCATCAACTATTACCTCGACCCCGACACTTACATCGAAATTCGCACCGTCCGTCTGATGCTTGTTCGGGGCAGCGTCCGCGAAACCTTTACGAATCTCGGCTCCTACAAGAAAGTCAACGGGGTCTACTTCCCCTTCGCCATCGAGAGCGGCTCTCCGCGTAACCCCGGCATGACGCAAAAATACACAATTTCTAAAATCGACGCCAACGTACCCATCCCCGATTCCGAATTTAAGATGCCTCCCAGTCCCTCGGCTGGGGGCGCCACACCACCGGCGCAGCACTAAGCCAAAGGTGTCCATCGACACGCCACTTACAACTGCCGCTGCCGGCAACAAAGAAATGCATCGTAGAGGACTCAGCACTTATGAGCACGTACATCGCAACAACCCACTCGCTCCGCTATTGGCTTCCGATCCTTCTTGCCGTTCCGCTTGCTTCGTCCGCCCAGACCGCCTCCGCCCCTGCCATCAAGTTCGATTCCGGAACCATCTCCGGACTGCCCGCCCGTAATATCGGTTCCGCTGCCATGAGCGGCCGCATTGCTGCCCTCGCCGGGGTCAGGGAAGATGGCCGCACCACTCTCTATGCCGGATCGGCCAGCGGCGGCATCTGGAAATCCGTAGATGGCGGGTCCAACTTCCGTCCCATCTTCGACCGTCCGAAGGTCCAGTCCATTGGCGCCCTCGCCATCGACCCTTCTAACTCGAAAAATGTCTGGGCGGGCACCGGCGAGTCCTGGGAGCGCAACAGCGCCTCCATGGGCGACGGCGTTTATAAGTCAACCGACGGCGGCGATAACTGGACCAACGTCGGTCTGCCCAATTCCGAGCGCATCGCGAAAATCCTTGTCGATCCTACCGATGGCAACACCGTATATGTCTGCGCGACAGGCCACGCCTACGACGACAGTCCCGATCGCGGCGTTTATAAGACCACCGACGGCGGCCAGAACTGGCGCAAAGTCCTGGCCGGAGCCAATGGCTCAACAGGATGCGGCATGATGTCGATGAACGCATCCGAGCCGAACATCGTCTACGCCACTATGTGGGATTTCCGGCGTCACGCCTGGACCTTTCGCTCCGGCGGTCCCGGCAGCGGTATCTTCAAATCCACCGACAAAGGCGAGCACTGGACCGAGATAGACGACTCCGCCGCAACAGGCCTGCCCAAAAAACCGTGGGGCCGCATTGCCATTACCGTCGCCCCGTCTAACCCGAAAGTCGTCTATGCCATGGTAGAGTGCGCCTCCAGCGCTCTCTACCGCTCCAACGACGCTGGCCAGACCTGGACACGAGAGGATGCCAGCCAGTACATGGTCTGGCGCCCCTTCTATTTCTCCAATATCATCGTCGATCCAAAAAACGAGAACAAAGTCTTCAAAGTCGACCTCGTCCTTCTTCTAAGTACCGATGGCGGCAAGAGTTTTCAAAATACCGCGGGCAGCGCCCATGGCGATCACCATGACGTTTATATTTCCCCCGACAATCCCAACCTCATCTTCACCGGCGATGACGGCGGCCTCTGGCGCAGCCAGGATGGCGGCACCGGCTGGGAGCACATGATGAACCTGCCAATCTCGCAGTTCTATCACGTCAGTGTCGACGACGACGATCCCTACCACGTCTATGGCGGTCTCCAGGACAACAGCGCATGGGTCGGCGATTCTTCCTATCCCGGCGGCGTCAACAACCAGCAATGGGAAAACATGCTCGGCGGCGATGGCTTCTGGATGTGGGTTGACCGCACCGACCCCGCCTATCTCTATGCCGAATCGCAGGGCGGATCTCTGGCCCGCGTCAACCGATACACTCACGAAACCCGAGGCATTGCTCCCTACGCTCACTATGAAGATAAAAAGCTTCGCTATAACTGGAACACCCCCGTTCAGGTAAGTCCCAACGATAAAAACACGCTCTACATCGGTTGCCAGTATCTCTACCGAACCCGCAACCAGGGACAAACCTGGGACCGCATTTCTCCGGACCTCACCACCAATAATCCCGAAAAACAAAAACAAGAGGAATCGGGCGGCGTCACCATCGATAACTCTTCCGCTGAGATGAATAACACCGTCTACACCATCAGCGAGTCCCCCAGGAACAGTAAAGTTATCTGGGTCGGTACCGACGACGGCAACGTGCAACTCACCCGCGACGGTGGCGCGCACTGGACCAACCTCACCTCGAAGGTTAGCGGCATGAGCGGCGAGCCCATCGTCTCGTGGATCGAAGCCAGCCGCTACTCCGAATCCACCGCCTGGGTAACTTTCGACACCCATATGAATGGCGACCCCACTCCCCATCTTTTCAAGACCACCGACTTCGGCCAGACCTGGCGCGAGATCGATACCGCCTCCAGTCATGTACGCGGCTATTCCCACGTCATTAAGGAAGACACCGTCAATCCCGATCTCCTCTTCCTGGGCACCGAGTTCGGCCTCTGGGTCTCGATCGATGGCGGCGCCCGCTGGGCCCAATACATCGGCAGCGGTTTCCCCAACGTTGCCGTCCGCGATATCGTGGTTCATCCCCGCACCTCCGACCTCGTCCTCGCCACCCACGGCAGAGGTATCTGGATCATCGACGATATCTCACCCTGGCGCTCCCTCTCCCCCTCGCTCATGGCCTCTGAAGCCACCTTCTTCCCCACCAGGCCAGTCATTCAGTACATACCCGCTTATGCAGGCTGGGCCGACGGCGATAACGCCTTCCATGGTCCAGGCCGCCCCGAGGATGCCTCCATTACCTACTACCAGCGCACCCGCCATATCTTCGGAGATCTGAAAATTGAGATATTCGATGCTCAGGGTAATTTTGTCGATACCGTAGTCAGCAGCAAGCATCGCGGCGTCAACCGCGCCACCTGGTCCATGCGCATGAAGGCTCCCAAAGTACCCCCTGCCGCCAGCGCCTTGTTCCAGGCAGCGCAGGGCCCGCGGGTTCTGCCCGGCACTTACACCGTCAAAATGACCAAGGGGGATCAGGTCTACACCACAAAACTCAACCTCGTCCTCGATCCCCGCGCTACTTACACCCTCGCCGACCGTAAGGAGCAGCTCGCCCTGACTCAAAAAATCGGCTCTATGCTCAACCATATGAGCTGGGCCGTCGACGCCATCGTTGCCGTTCGCGACACAGCCCTCGCCGACGCCGCCAAAGTCGATGATAAGGACCCCCTCCACGGCCAACTAACCAGCCTCGCGCAATCCGCTGACGCCATCCGCACCAAAATCGTTGCCACCAAAGAAGGCGGAGCCATCACTGGCGAGGAGCGTCTCCGGGAGTACATGGGCGACCTCTACGGCGACGTATCTTCTTACGAAGGCCGTCCGACCGATGAACAATCCGCGCGTGCAGAAGTTATGCATCGCCAGCTCGACGACGTGGTCGAGGAGTTCGACCAGCTCGCCGCAAAGCAACTGCCCGGCATCAACTCCGAGCTCGCCGCCAAAAACCTGAAAACCATCGAGGTCATCAACGAGCAGCAATGGCAGAAAGTCGCCTCCGAGACCTCTTCGGCAAATGCGGTCCTCGCCGCCCGAGCGCGGGAGGCCAGCCAGGATTAAACCAGCCATACCCAGGCCGGCCGTCATCTGTGATCCGCCCCGCCCTGGCCAACCGCCGTTCCTGAAAGCTACAATATTGGTTGCAGGAACGGAATACCGGTACTTAGCGATCCGTCTCCCTCACGTACCATCAGGCCATCAGCCAGACAGAGCCCATCCGCCAGACTGCATTGGACCCAGCTAGACCAAACCACGATGCGACCATGAAGTCCGCTTGGGCCTTACATTGTTTTCGGTAAGTCTGCCTTGATCTTCGACAATCGAGGGCCATTGATGTTCGAAACGAATTCTCCCCCGCGCCGTCTTGCTGTCCCTCTGGGACACAAGCTTATAGCTGTCGTCATCGCCGTGGCCGTCGCCCTGGGCGCCCACGCATGGCTCAGCCGTATCGCCCATACCACCTCATCCGCCGAGCTATCCTTCGATGCCACCGCCGCGCGCCGCATCGATCCAGGCCTGGCCGACGCCCCCAGCCCCGCCCTCGCCATCGCCCAGTCGCTCCTAACCGATCAGGTCGTCGCCGGGCTCGCCAAACCCGCACACCTCTCCTCCTCTTCGATCGCCACCCGCATCGGCGAGTTCCGCGCGCGCCTCGACCTCACCCAACCCTCGGCTCATGTGTTGCGTGTGCAGTTTCGCGACTCCGATTCGGCAAAGTCCGCCGCAACCGCCAACGCCGTCGCCCATACACTGGCCTCCGGATCGCCCTTAACTCCGCCACCCCCCGCCTCTGCCCCCACTGCTCCCCCGCAAATCGCCCCGTCCCAATCGGCGCTGTTACACTCTGCGCCTGGTCCTCCGCCCGCCACATCGCATATCGGCCAGTCCGCCAATTCCCTCTCCGCCTCCCTTGGCGACCTCGAATCACAGTTAGCGTCCACAGATCGCGATCTTGACAGACTTAGCTCCCCGGAAAAGAGACCAAAAGGCTGGCGCCGCTCCTACGCCCACGAACTCCCCTCCTATACCCAGGCCAGGGAACGCAAGCTTCTGAAGTCCGCTGTCGTAACAGCGCAGGCGCAGCTCAACAATCTCCGCTCAAAGTACGCCAACGAAAATCCTGGCATTCAGAACCGCCTCGCCGAAATCCAGCAGCAACTCTCCGCCATCCTGCCCGCGTCCAGCGCCTCGAAACATCGCTCCGGCAAGACCGGCTTCAATGCCGCCGGTACCAACGCCGCCGAACTCCGTCGCGAGCGCGAGCAGCTCTCTCAAACTCTCAGCGTTGTCGAAAGAGATCGCCAGGCGATCCAACGCGAAGAAGCTGCCTCTGGTCCCGCATCCGCAGTTGAGCCAAGACCAGCCCCAAACCTTGCCGCACAGCCGGCAGCTTCTCCGCAACAACAGTCAGCGCCTGTGGTCGATACACAATCCTCAGCAGCAGGCTCGCAGAATCCGTTTACAATCGCGCACCTGGCAACCATAGGCTCAGGCAAATCCAGGTCGCTCGCGTCCTGGTGGCCGCCGTCCTGGTGGCCATCCTCGACCGAACGCACGCCCTGGTGGCCCGCCTCGGCAGCCGGCCTTCTCTGCGGTCTGTTTTACTTCGCCTTCGCCCGGCACTACCGTCCCGTCGACTACGAAGATAGCGGCAGTGAACCAGTTGCTTACTCCAGCTACAGAATCATTACTCCCGATCCCCCGCCCGTCACGCCAACTCCCGCGCCCACCAACGAACCATCTCCCGGCGTCGATGACATACCCAGCTACGACTCCGCCGGCCCCACTCCCAACAAGCGCGCCTCTTTCACCTTCGATCCTCCAACCCCACGCAGAACCCCTTTTGACACTCCGCCTCTCCAGCCCACTCCCTCCGTTACCGAGCCGGAAGGTCCCGTCGAGATCGCGGAGCCCCGCGTGATCCCCGCCGATCAACCCGCGCCTCTCCCGGAAAATGTCGTCGAGATAGCCGATACCTGGTCAGCCCAAATCGCCAGAACGCTCGCTCAAACTGAGATCGGACGAATGCTCGAAGGTTCCAGTGCGGAACACGACGCAACCGGAACCAGCCAGGAGAGCAACGACAGCCAGAAGACTTCGCCTCGCCCCAATCGACGCGCGGGATAAATGACTTCGCGCAGCCCCCTTTCCAGGAAGCCGCGCGCGACGCCTCAGAAAGACAGCTTCAAAGCCAACTGCACAAGGCGCGGATTGTTGACGGTGGAATTCACCGCGCCGAACCCCGGCGCGTTGATGTCGTTGATCGGCGAGCCGTATTCGGGATGGTTGAAAAGGTTGAAGAACTCTGCGCGGAAGTTGAGTCCTGCTTCGTGCCACGGCAGAGCGAAATCCTTGATCGCGGAGAAGTCGGAGTTAACAAAATCGGGGCCGGTGACGGGAACCCGCGGGGCATCGCCTAGCTCGCCGGCCTTCGGCGCCGGGAAGCAAGCAGAGTTGATGAACTGGTGCTGGCCGTGATTGGCAGAATAGGCGTTGCACCCGGATACACGGTTCGGCCGGTTGTAATTGTAGCTGTCGCCGCCGGTATTGAAGGCGACACCGGACTGGTTGTTGCTGTCGATGAGTGGAACGGGGAACCCGGAAGAGATCCTTTCAATCAGCGTAACCTGCCAGTTGCCGAGAAGCGTATTGGTCGCAGGATTCCAGCTATTCCCAAACTGCTTACCCTTGCCGAACGGGAGGCTATAGAGGATGCTGCCGGTGAAGCTTTGATTGAGATTGATCTGTGAGAGGGACCAGTCGAGATTTTGCCAGTTAGGCAGCGGGAAGTACGGGGCGCTTAACTCCGACCCGAGGCCGTCGGAGAGACCGTTGTCGTAAGTGTGGGAGTAAGTGTACGCAAGCAAGGCGTAAAGGCCGTTTTTCGGACTCTTGGTCTCGGCCTTGACCTGCAGCGAGTTATAGTGCGTGGTGCCCACGTCTCCGTAGAGCAGAA
>CAZSWI010000072.1:9075-14546 GCA_964610635.1 uncultured Acidobacterium sp. | reverse complement strand
ATTCAGAACAGCCTGCCTGTTCTCAGTCGAGATGAGCGGCTCGATGTCTTCGGCGTGCGCCGTCTGAAGAAACCCAGGCGATGAGGGCCTGAACGCGGAGAAAGCTGCTACGGAGCAAGCCCCCAAAAGGGGGGCTTAGCCCCCAGCAAAATGTTGACTGGATTGGGTCGGCGGTTCGACGAAGGCAGACATATTAACTATGTAGTTAATAGGGTGCAGGAGGAGGCTTTTATGCGCCTCGGTCCCGCATCTTTCTGCGGCCTGTGCCCTGTGGCCTGTGCTCTGCGGCCTGTCCCCTGCACCCTGTACCCTGTACCCTAAAAACGCATGCGTTTCCTGATCCTCATCCTCGCCCTCGCCGGCGTCCTCGTCTCCGCCCTCGCCCTCCACGTCCACTACTCCACCGGCGTCGAGCCCTGCGACATCAATGCCCACTGGGATTGCGGCACCGTCAACCGCAGCTCCTACGCCACCGTGAACGGCATCCTCTGGCATCTCCGCGCCTCGATGCATCCCGATGCCGACTACGGCACAGCCCCCAGGACCGGCTTTCCCGTTGCCTTGGCCGGCATCCTCGGCTACGCGCTCATCGCCCTCTTCGCCTTTCTCCGCCAGCGAGCCGTCACCCTCATCCTCTCGCTCGGGGCCCTCGGCTTTGCCCTTTACCTCAGTAACATCGAAGCCCATGTGCTCGGCGTCTGGTGCCTCTACTGCGTCATCTCCCAGTGCCTCATCGCGCTCATCGTTCTGCTTTCGCTCATAACCGTCTTTGTCCATCCCAAAACCTCTTAGCGCGGTTCTGCTGCGGACGCCGTATCATCGCTCAAGAACCCCTGCAACCAGGCCCGCGACTGCACGATGGACCACACGCCCCGCAACTACATCCGCTGGCTCTTCGAAGGCAGCTCCGGCCCGCGCAACCGCTTTGCGCCCCGCTGGATCTTTCTCCGCGCCCTCGCCGCCATCTACTTTTCCGCTTTTCTCGCCCTCGTCTTTCAGATCAAGGGACTCATCGGTCCCAACGGCATTCTCCCCGCACAAAATTTCCTTGACGCCATCGCGCGCCAGGTCAGCGGCCCTGCGCGCTACTGGTACGCTCCATCCCTCTTCTGGCACTCCGCCAGCTCGCATGCGATGATGGCCGTGGTCTGGACCGGCCTCATCGCCTCCATCCTCGCCTTCCTGAACCTCTGGCCTCGCATCTGCTTTCTCATCTGCCTCATCTGCTTCCTGTCTTTTGTCTCGACAGCCGGCGATTTCTCCGGCTACCAATCCGACGGCATGCTGCTTGAGGCAGGCTTCCTCGCCCTCTTCTTCGCGCCTCGCGGATTCTGGCCCGGCTGGGGCATCCAGTCCCCGCCCTCCCGCGCCGCCCTTTTTCTCCTTCAGTGGGAGTGGTTCCGCATCTACTTCGAATCCGGCATCGTCAAGCTCCTCTCCGGCGATCCCCAATGGCGTCACTTCACCGCGATGGACGAGTACTACCAAAATGGCCCGCTGCCCACCTTCATCGGCTGGTATGTTGAACATCTGCCCCACTGGTTCCACGTCGCCACCGCCGGCGGCACACTGGTCATGGAGTTGGCCATCGTCTGGATGCTCTTCCTCCCCCGCCGCGTGCGCCTCATCTGCTTCTGCATCGTCACTCCCTGGGAAATCGGCGTTATCCTCACCGCGAACTACGCCTTCCTCAACTACCTCGTCCTCGCCCTCGGCTTCCTTCTCCTTGACGACCGCAGCCTCCTCTCCTGGATTCCCGAGCGCTTTCGCAATCCCGTCGAGCACGTCGTCATTCCCGAAGCTTCCGGACCAACCGAGGAGCGCCTCTCTTTTCTCGCCACCTCCGAAGAGTTGTTCGCACCCAGCCCCTACCCTTCAACTCCCGAACCCTCGTCGTCGGCGGCCTCCCGTATCCTGGGCCGTGTCACCGCTCACTTCCGCGCCATACGCATCGCTGTCGCCGCCGTCCTCCTCACCTGGATCGCCTACAACACCACCGTCGAAATGATCCGCATGCCCTGGCCCGACCTGCCGCTCCCCACCGCGCCCCTCACCGCCCTCGGGCCCCTTCGCATTGCCAACCAGTACGGCCTTTTCGCCATCATGACCCGGGGCCGCTACGAAATCGAATTTCAGGGTTCCGACGATGGCCAAAACTGGACGCCCTACCTCTTCCGCCACAAACCCCAGGCCCTCAACGAAGCGCCCGGCATCTACGCCCCCTACCAGCCGCGCTTTGACTGGAACCTCTGGTTCGCCTCACTCACCGACTTTCGACAAGCCGAAATTGTCCCCCTGACCGAAGAGCGTCTCCTCGAAGGCGACCAGGACGTCCTGTCCCTCTTCCGCAGCAATCCCTTTCCCAACGCTCCGCCCCGCTACGTCAAAGCTGTGCTCTGGCAATACTGGTTCACTTCTCTCGACGAGAAGAGCACCACCGGCAACTGGTGGCGTCGCCAGCTCCTCGGCCTCTATGCCCCGGTCCTCACTCGCGAACCCACCGGCAAATTCGAAGTTCTCCAGTGGCCAGAACCCCTCCCTCCCCACGAGTGAGAACGATTTGCAATCCTGAGCAAAGGGTTAGCCGCAGGAACCTGGCGTATGGATTCTGAGCCCGCTAATCGTTGCCCTGTACCCTGCACCCTGTACCCTGCACCCTGTACCCTGTACCCTGTATTCATGCCCGACCGCATCTCCCAACCCCTCCTCGTCGCCGACCCCGAAGTCTCCGCCGCCATCGACGCCGAAGTCCGCCGCCAGCACGAAGGCCTCGAGATGATTGCCTCGGAAAACTTCGTCTCCCGCGCCGTCCTCGAAGCCGCGGGCTCTGTCTTCACCAACAAATATGCTGAAGGCTATCCGGGACGCCGCTATTACGGCGGATGCGAGTACGCCGACGTCGTCGAAAACCTCGCCCGCGACCGCGCCAAACAAATCTTTGGCGCCGAGCACGCCAACGTTCAGCCGCATTCCGGCTCCCAGGCCAACGCCGCGGCCTATATGTCCGTTCTCCAGCCCGGCGATACCATCCTCGGCCTCGACCTCGCGATGGGTGGCCATCTGACTCACGGCCACAAGCTCAACTTCTCCGGCAAGCTCTACCGCGTCGTCTCCTACGGTGTCCGCAAAGACACCGAGACCATCGACTACGACCTGCTCGAGCAGATCGCTCTTCGCGAAAAGCCCAAAATGATCATCGGAGGCGGTAGCGCCTACCCTCGTTTCTTTGATTTCGCCCGCATGCGCCAGATCGCCGACGCGGCCGGCGCCATCCTCCTCGTCGACATGGCGCACTTCGCCGGACTCGTCGCCGGAGGCGTCCATCCCTCACCCGTCCCGCACGCGCAGATCGTCACCACCACCACCCACAAAACGCTCCGTGGCCCGCGCGCCGGCTTGATCCTCAGCCGCGAAGAATTCGCCAGGGAAATCGACAAAGCTGTCTTCCCCGGCCAGCAGGGCGGACCCCTCATGCACATCATCGCCGCCAAAGCCGTCGCCTTCCGCGAAGCGCTCCAGCCCGATTTCAAAACCTACGCCGCCCAAATCGTAGCCAACGCCAAAGCTCTCGCCGAAACCCTGGCCAACGCCGGCTATCGTGTCGTCTCCGGCGGCACTGACACGCACCTCATGCTCGTCGATGTCTTTGCCAAAGGCATGCTCGGCAGCGAGGCCGAAGCGGCTCTCGGCGAAGCAGGCATCACCGTCAACAAAAATGCCATTCCCTTCGATACCAATCCGCCCCTCAAGCCCTCCGGTATCCGCATCGGCACACCGGCGCTAACGACCCGCGGGATGAAAGAATCCGAGATGCGCACCGTCGGCAACTGGATCGCCGAAGCCCTCGGGCACCGCACCGATCCAAAAGCGCTGGCAAAGATCCGCGGGCAGGTCCTCGAACTAGCCGAACAGTTCCCCCTCTACGGATGGCTCCGCGAACCCGCCAGCGTCCCACAATAATTGGATGGCCCATTCAAGCCGATTTTCGGCTTGAGTGGGCACGCAGCGTCTCATGTTCACAATATCTCGATTTGTACACATCCGTGCTAAGCTTGTGGATGGAGAAGCCCCTTGCCAAACGCAAAACCACGCGTCGCCCATAAGCATTTCCGGCTCGATCCTGTGAAGATTACCCGGGTACGCAAGGCCCTCCGTGCCTCCACGGAAACGGAGGCGATTGACCGAGCCCTCGATCTTGCCCTGGCAGAGCACGAGCGAAGCAAGCTCGCCACCGAAGCCCATGAGCGCTTCGTGAAAAGCGGCATTGTGATCCGCGATGTCTACGGCAAGCTTGACAACGCAAGCTGATCCACACAGATGCCCCCGATCCTCTTCGACTCTTCCGTCTACGTCAGCGCCTTCCGGCGCGGAGGTGATCCTTCGCTGCTCTTTCGTCGATGGACCAGGGACTCGCCGGTCTGGCTCAGCTCCATCGCGCTCGAGGAGCTTTACGCAGGGGCCCTGCGCAAAGACCATTCGATCATCGAAAAGCTCGAACGTGACTTCGACGCGGCAAAGCGAATCCTTGTCCCCAATCTCAGCGACTGGACCCAAACAGGCAGGATTCTCGCGCGGCTCGCTCAAAAGTACGGCTATGAAAGTATCGGCAGGGCGCGACTCACGAACGACGCGCTTCTCGCTACGAGCGCTGCGCGGACCGGCATGACGATCGTCACCGCCAACCAGCGCGATTTCGCCCGCCTTGCCGAATTTCGCCCATTTTCGTGGCAATCCGCGTAGTCTGCCAACGGCGATGTCGCTTCCACGGAATCACCCGATTCTAAAGCCGGACCGAACCCACCACCCCCGCAATCCGCCGAATCTGCTTCAAATGCGACCGTTCATGCACCGCCAATCGCGTCGCATAAATCAGCACCGTCCACTCCAGCACGCTTCCCGCGCCTGTAATAATCGCCTTCCGCGACCAGCTCCTGCGCGGCAGCGCCTCCAGAATCGCCAGCAGATCGGTCCGCTGCCTGGCGAATGCCTTGAACGACGGCCGAAACTTCAGTTCCGGATAGTTCGTGCTCTTCATCCAGGTCCGAGGATTCACCGCCTGGATCGTCGGCGTGTCCTCTGCAAGAATCGTTGCAATTCCGGCGCCCCAGACATCGGCACATGCGCGCAAATGGGCCAGCACATCATTGACCGACCACTCCCCAGGACCAGGGGAAGCCTCTAACTCGACCGGCGCCAAACTGGCCGTCAACTCGCCGATCCGCAGCACCGTCTCTCGAAGCAAGGGCATGACCTGTTCAACACTGAGTAATGGACGAGACACGTGATTATCTCCGCTGGATTACGATCATCCAGTTCAGGGTACAGCGCCCCGCCGGACCTTATTGGCCCGCCCCGCCCCGTCGATAGAACTGCAAAGTCACCGTTGAACCGCAGATGCGCTTGTCGGAGAAATCCGAAACAGACCCGTCGGGACGAAGCAAAAACACTGTGTACGGCGGTCCGACCATCGC